>CAMAQI010000171.1 GCA_945860255.1 Methylacidiphilum caldifontis | reverse complement strand
GCCGCTTGATAACTATACTGAGTCTTTTGAAGTTGAGTCAAGACTTCTGCCATATTGGCCTCTGTTAATTCGGTGACTCTATTTTTACTCAACTGTTGATCGGATTGAATACGGTTGGTATTCGCATCGAGAGCCGCCAGTTTTGCCGCCGTTTTACCGACCTGTTCACTGACGATATCGAGACTATTCTTCAAATCCGTAATTTGAGCAGCGGTCGTCGGAGTCCCACTATTGAGCGAGTTATAAAGACCTTGAACAACCGAGAGGACATTGGTGGTTCCATTGTTTAAAAAACCGGTAGCCGTCCCTGCTGAATTTCCGGCGACGATTCCGGTATCAAATGTGTAGTTTTGATTCACCTCAATGGAGGTAACATTGGCGGTCGTCGTCGTATTGAGGACTAAATCCACGGCAGCGGTATTCGCCGTTGCCGCAAGACCGGTCGTACTATCTAAAACGGGAGCACGATTTTCGGCTCCTCCAAAATTATAATACCCATCAAACTGTTTATTTGCCAATTGACCGATTTGCTTCACCACCTCTTCGACCTCCGTCGCCCAAGCCTTTAAATCACCAGCATTATAAACATTGTTCCCACGCTGACCAAGCTCATAGGCCCGAGAGGTCAATTGATGCAGATTCTTCATCGCATCGTAATTACGTCGAAGCCTTAACTCCGCCTCACTCGAGGACTTTACATAGCCCAACATTCGAGAGAGATCTTCAGTTGAGTTCAAAGCAACGGAATAATCGCCAGGATTATCAGAAGCGACATTAATTTTTAAACCGGTCGCCGCTTGAGTTTGATAACGTAGATTCTTATTCTGCAGATCTTGTAACTGCTGCGTGAGCGTTTCTGGAAATAAATTACTGGTAACTCTCATAGATATGCCTCCTTGCAATCTTTATTATACTATACCACATCCAGTGGATTAATCTACCACTATTTTCTATCGACCAGCCCCCATTCCGTTCACGACTTTATTATACATTTCATCGGCGACGGTCACCAATCGGGCGGAGGCCTCATAGGCTCTTTGATAGCGAATTAAATTCGTCATCTCTTCATCGATCGAAATTCCTGAGATCGACTCTCTCTGTCCGTTGAGCTGATTCATCACCAAGGTCTGAGTCTCACTATCCCGACTGGCCTGTTGGACGATAAACCCTGTATCGGTCACGACATTGCTGCGATAAAACTCCGAAATACTCAAATTCGTCCATCCGCTCCCCGGTGAAATCGCTGTATCACGAAGATTCGCCATCGCGGTCGCATTATCACTATTGAGAATACTCCCGGAGACCGTTGAGGCCGCAAGATCGCGAGGGTCTGTAAGACTTAAGGCGATCGTTGCGGCGGCATTTCCAGCGGTAAAACTAAAAAGATTTCCGGCATTATTGTTATTATCAAGATCAAAGGCGGTAGCGCTATTTTGAAGCGAATTCACCTGAGTCGCAAGTTGGGTTGCGAAAAGCTCTAGTCGTTCATAAACCGTATCCACCGAGGTTGCCGATGTTCCACCGGCAACAGAGGCACTTCCTAAAACAAAACTCGCCACATTAACAATAGCCCCAAGCTCTCCCCCTAAACCGGTGGAGGCAGGAATTGTCGCGGTCGCTGAATTCGTCAAGGTCACCAAGGCGGGATTCGTTCCCGATATTCCGAGAGCTGCTGAGGTGGTCGAAGCCGCTCCTAAAATATCAACTCCTCCTCCACTGTCCCCAAAAACGAGATATCCGCCTGCCGTTCCCCCAGTTGCCAATGCCGTTCCGGTACTGTCAGCGATTTGGACATCGATCATTTTATCATTGGTTGCATTCGTCGAGGTTCTAATACTGATGAGCTTAGAAATTTGCTCAATCGCATATTGTCTTTTGTCACGGAGATCATTCGCAAGATTTCCGGTAACCGACTCGGTCTTCATGATCTGACTATTTAATGTCGAGATCTCTTTCGCTAATGTGTTCGCATCGGTTGCCAACGAGGAGCCGTCGGATCTCATATCCGTTTGAAGATCGTTCAAACGAGTCGCAATCGCTTTAATGTCTCCTGCCAACGAGCGAGATCGTTCTAAAACCTGTTGACGATACTCAATGGAGGTCGGATTGGAGGAGAGCAATTGCCATGCTTCATAAAATTGATTCAGGTCGTTTTGGACCCCTGTATCTGAGGAGGCTCCATTGACACCTCCCGTCGTATCGGTCTGTAAATTTTCGCCCAAAGTGTCCTGAACCAGTTTGGTTAAAGTCGATTTTTTATCGAAGAACCCCTCGTTGAAGCTTTGTTTTACGATTTGAGCGTCGAGATATTTACTTCTCAACGACTCGATATTCATCGCATAACTTCCGGTCCCCTGAGGCCCTAAGGAAAGATTCAGCTGAAGATCGGTAACGAGATTAGCCCTTTGGCGCGAGGCCCCAGGGGTATTCACATTCGAAATATTATGGCCACTGACCTCAATCGCAAGGCGTTGAGCATTCAGTGAGCGTGCTCCCATTAAGAGCGTGCCGGGTAATCCTATTCCTGCCATAATCGACTCCTTTCGATTAGACCTGAGTATTTAAAAAGCTTCCGCTGGAGGTCAATCCAAACGGCAAAGCCCCGAATTGGTTATAGATCGGTGCCCGATCCTGCTTGCCAATCACTTCATCAAAAATTTCTTGGAGAAATCGAAGGCTGTTCTCCAATAAAAGATGATTTTGAAGGGTCACTTCCTGTAATTGTTTGAGCTTTTCAAAAACAGCATGCCCCACCCCTTGATATTCGTGCGGCAACGGAACCTCCGGCCAAATCCCTTTCAAGGAGCGCTCAAGGGATTCTACCTTTTGCGTTAGAAAATTCATCCGATGATTTAACGGAGTTAAAAGAGCGGTTTGACGGTTTAAGATCACCGTTTGCTCCTCTCTTTGACAGCCTAAAAGTTCATCCAATGTCGTGCTGAGTTCCTTGAGCGGTTCGTATTTTGCATCCATGCTATTCATCGTTCACTCCTATGATTCCATTCATTAGAAATTTTGAGTCGCAATAGCTCGTTTCGTGGCATCGCTCAACTCCTGCAGATTCGCTAGTTTTACCGTTTCACGATAAATCTGTCTTCCTAAGCCCAAGCTCTCCGATTGAGCTAGTTCCTTCGCAATGGTATCTTTAAACATATCAGCAAAGATTTTTCCACCGGCAGAATCGGGAGATCCAGGGAGTTTATCCCCCATTGCCGTTAATAAATCTTTTGCAAAAGTCGCTTCTAAAGCCTTCGCAGAGGCCCAAAGTTTTTTTTCGTTATCCGTTTTCGGATTAACCTTTTCTGGGAGAATCCGAGCGGCATTTGAACTCGAGTTAAAGTCTGAGATATTCATCGTTATTTTAATCTTCACTATTGAAGGATTAACTCCGCTTGTAAGGCTCCTGCTTGTTTCATCGACTGAAAGATCGACATCATATCCCGAGGAGTGACCCCCAAAGTATTCAAGGCCGTGGCGACCTCCTGGATCGTCGGCATATCATCAAGAACAAGAAATTTCGGTTTTTCCTCCTTAACGTCGGTCGTTGTTTGAGTCGTTACCGTCGTCTGTGCCCCTGTTGTTTGATTTAAATTTCCCCCCGCAGCCCCATTCGAGGCGACTCCTTCCTGGGAGGTTCCAGGAATCATTTTAACTCGGGTTCCAAAAGGCGGGGTGCCTCCTGCTGCAACCGGATATTGGTTGCCTTGCTCATCCTCATAAATCGTGTTTCCATTAACGACTAACGGAAAGTATGGAACTCCAGCGACCCCTGAAGCGGCGGCGCCTCCAGCGCCCCCCGCTCCAGCGGTATTATTTCCGATAATATTGCCCGTTAAGGCATTGGGTTGAGAAACATTTTGAGTGCTGGTAATCGCAACGGTTAAATTCCCTTGAGCGACAGCGACACTATCGATGCGAATCTTTGTGTTCGCCACAATCGTTCCCGTTTTTTCATTAATCACAATCCTTGCGGAGGCATCCGGACGGAAAATCACATTCTCAACTCGAGCAATAAACTCCATGATTCGATCTTCATTCTGTGCCTCTCGAGGAACAAAGACACGAACCGTCGATCCACTCGCCGCTTGGGCAATCGGAGCCATCTGCTCGTTGATGGCATTGGCTAATCGAACCGCTGAGGTAAAATCATTTTCTCTTAACGCAATTTGAAGAAATCCTCCTTGAAATAAGTCGGTCGGAATTTCACGTTCGACAATCGCCCCACCAGGGATCGTGGCTACTGTAGGATGATTCTTTTGCAGTGACGAACCTCCTGGTCCACTCGTTCCAGCTAAAAATCCACCTGTGGCAACCCCCCCTTGAGCCATCGCATAGACTTTTCCATCTCCTCCAACGAGCGGAGTCTGTAACAACATCCCTCCTTGCAATGCCTTTGCATCGGCAAGTGAGGAGATCGTTACATCGAGCTTACTTCCATTGCGAGCGAAGGGAGGCATTTTAGCGATCACCATCACCGCAGCGGCGTTTTTTGCTTTAATTCCATTCTCTTCGATCGTGAGTCCAAAACGTTTAATCATATTTTGGATACTGATCCGAATCAAACTCGCATCGGAGTCTCCCTGATTATTGAGACCAACGACGACTCCATAACCAATCAGTTGATTGTCACGAGCCCCAACCACCATGGCGACATCTTTGACCCGCGATTGAGGAAAGCCAAACGAGGCTCCAAAAATCAAAAAAACGATGATGAAAATCGCACGTTTAAAAAGGGTTAATAGATTCATAAACTTTGGTTAGAAACCCTTTCTTTTGGTCACGACTCAATGAGCCAGTGCCCTCTTGTTTGATTTGAAGATCCGCGATCTTCGTCGAAGAAATTAAGTTGGCAGTCGAGAGATCCTCTTTTCGAATCAATCCCGTTACGACTAAATTAATGGTCTCCTCAGAAGTTGTAAATTTCCGTGTTCCTAAAATTCGCATACTAAGATTCGGTAAAACATCGGTGACTCGAGCCTGGATCGTCGTGGTTAATGTCTCTTTGTTATTGATACTGCCATTTCCTTCATGATCTCGGCTCCCCCCCCATTGAAAACTCGGAGGTAAATTGCGATAACGATAGAACTGACCATTCCCGTCCTGCGTATTATAAAACATATGATTGATCGCATCTTGCAACGCATTTTTCTTTGAAGACTTGGTTTGCTCAGTGACCGCTGTTTGAGTACTTAATTCAACAGAAATCGTGATCAAATCTCCCACCAAATAGGCGGTCCGATCTGAAAAAAGAAAAGG
>CAMAQI010000170.1 GCA_945860255.1 Methylacidiphilum caldifontis | reverse complement strand
GAGGCTTTTAATATCCCTGTTTTTAAGAGTTCCATGGCGACTTTACGGTATTTAAATGCGGCAACAATTTGTATGGAGATCGATTTTGCTCCCCGAACCTCCGTTTATGGAAGTATGCTTGATATTCAAGGGATTGGGGTCGTGATTCGAGGGGATAGTGGGATCGGAAAAAGTGAGTGCGCTCTTTCACTATTGGCGAGAGGACATAGTTTAGTGGCGGATGATATCACTCGGGTTCGGATTTTTGAAGGGCGCGAGTTGATTGGATCGGCCTCCCCCGTGACTCGTTCCCATATGGAGGTGCGGGGATTGGGGATTATCAACGCCGCTCATTTATTTGGAATTCGCAGCGTTCGTCTCGAAAAGCGAATTGATTTAGTGGTGACCTTGGCGGAATGGTCAAAGGTCGAAGATGTCGAGCGCGTTGGGCTGGATGAAAGTCATTATGAAATCTTGCAAATAAAAATTCCTCATGTCATCATTCCCGTGAGACCCGGCCGAGATCTTGCGACAATCGTTGAGATCGCGGCGATGGATCAAAAGCTGAAGACAATGGGTCAACATTCTGCATCTGAATTCAATAATCGACTCATTCAGACGATTTCAAATCAATAACGGAGTAATAGCATGTCTGGAAAAGATGGAAAAATAGTAAAAGATTTGGTAGTTGCTAATAAATTAGGGATCCATGCCCGTCCAGCTGCGATGTTTGTCCGTGTGGCAAATCGATTTGCCTGTGAGGTTTGGGTAGAGAAAGATGGGGAAGAGGTCAATGGGAAGAGCATCATGGGGTTAATGCTTCTCGCTGCCGGTTGTGGCTCTCGATTAAAGGTCACTGCGATTGGGGCGGATGCGCCACAGGCCCTAAAAGAAATAGAAGAATTAATAGCTCGCAAATTTGACGAGGAATAGTGTAAAATCCCATCTTAATGATGGAGGAGAATTCTCAGACCATATTGAATGAAGTCCGGCTCATCGGAGTTGCGGCCTCGCCAGGCTGTGTTGTCGCCCCAGTAGTGGTTTTTTCCCTGGACAACAAAATCATTCGGCGACGGAAAATTAAGCCAGAGGATATTTCTAATGAAATGGAGCTTTTGGAGCTGGCATTAGGCAAGACCCGCCAAGAAATTTTAGAAATTAAAGAAAAGCTGGAAAAAGATCTTCCGGATCAAGATGCGGCGATTTTTGATGCGCATTTGTTAGTTTTAGAGGACCCGACGATTATTGAGGCGGTAAAAACCCAATTATCGGAAAAGTTGTTAGGGGTCGATTACATTTATCAGCAGACCACAAAATCGTTTATTAAGCAACTTCGCCAAATTGAGGATGAGTTTTTAAGCGAGCGGGCGACCGATATTCAAGATGTCAGCCGTCGTGTCTTACGTCACTTACAAGGACGCTCCGGTCTTTCATTCCAGTTGGATGTTCCTTCGATCATTGTCGCGCATGATTTAACGCCGAGTGATACCGCTCAACTCGACCGGAAGATGGTTTTGGGGTTTGCCACTGAGGGGGGAAGCCGAACCTCTCATACCGCAATTATCGCACGCTCGTTGGATATTCCAGCGGTCGTTAGTTTAAAACAGGTTCTCAACCAGATCGAGTCTGGGGTTGAGGTTTTGTTGGATGGACATGAAGGGCTATTGATTCTGAATCCTTCGGAACAAACCAAGCAGATTTCAGGTCAGATAGAAGGGAAGCGATTAGAGGTCGATCAACAATTGACCTCCCTTCGTGAGGTCTCCGCAACGACAACCGATTTAAAGAAGATTACGGTTTCCGCGAATGTCGGATTAGAGGCCGATATCTCGATGATGTTGGAGAATGGAGCCGAGGGAGTGGGGCTTTATCGTACGGAGTTTTTGTACATTAATCGCGAAGGATTCCCCAGCGAAGAGGAGCAGTATCAAAACTATCGGGCGGTTGCTCATGCGGCCCTTCCTCATTCCGTGATTATTCGGACGTTGGATTTGGGGGGCGATAAGTTTATCTCGAATAACGAAGGTTTTATCCCAGAACAAAATCCGTTTTTAGGATGGCGCGGAATTCGTTTTTGCTTAACGGAAAGAGCGATTTTTAAGATTCAACTCAGGGCGATCTGTCGTGCGAGTGTTGAAGGGAATGTAAAAATTATGTTTCCGATGGTCTCCGATATCGATGAGTATCGTCGCGCTCGCTCGCTCCTTGAAGAGGTGAAACGAGAGCTGAGGGCCGAGGGAGTTCCGATTGCGGATAAGATGGAAGTGGGAGTGATGATTGAGGTTCCCTCGACAGCAATGACCGCAGAGTTTTATGCTCGCGAGGCTAATTTTTTAAGCATTGGAACGAACGATTTAATTCAGTACACCTTGGCGGTTGATCGGGTCAATGAGAAGGTCGCTTATCTTTATCAACCGACCCATCCCTCGATTTTACGGCTCATCAAGCAAGTGGTGGATGCGGGACATCGACATAATATCTGGGTGGGCGTTTGCGGAGAGATGGCTTCCGATATTATTTTAACCCCGTTGTTATTAGGCTTAGGGGTCGACGAATTAAGTTTAGGGGCGGGAAATATCCCCCGTATTAAAAAAGCGATTCAAACCTTGAGCTTTGAAGAGACGCAGAAAATGGTCGCCGAATGGATGGATTGGTACAAAGCAGAGGATATCATGCACGCATTGGAAGACTATGCGAAAAGACTTTATCCTGAACTACTTTAAGGAATTGACTCGGATCAAATTTTCTCTCAAGTGAAGGCTCATTTCTATGCAAGTACTCGTATTAGCCGCTGGTTACGCCACACGACTCTATCCTTTAACCTTGAATCAACCCAAGCCGCTTTTGGAGATTGCAGGCCGCCCCATGCTCGAGCATGTTGTCGAAAAAATTGGAACGATCGAAGGAATTAAAGAGTGGTTGATCGTCACCAATCAAAAATTTTCCGGACATTTCGAGCGCTGGGTTCAAGACTATCAAAAAAAGTCACCAGAGTTTCAATGTCGAGTCTTTAATGATCGGTCGACGAGTGACGCGGATAAGCTGGGGGCGATCGGCGATATTCACTTTGTTCTTTCTCAAGGAGCAGTGAACGAGGGGTTGATCGTCATTGCGGGAGACAATTTATTTAGCGACTCTTTGGCCGACTTCGGTCGTTATTGTCAAGAGGTCGAGGGGCCTGTTTTAGGGGTTTACGATATCGGAAGTTTGGAAGAAATTAAAAAATACAGCAGCATCGAGGTCGATTCTCAAGGAAAAATCCTCTCCTTCGAGGAAAAGCCAACCGAGCCTAAAAGCACTCTTTTGGGGATTGCGCTGTACTACTATCCTCCTGCCATTGTGGAAATGCTAAAGGTTTATATTGAAGAAGGGAATAACCCCGATCAACCCGGGCGTTTCATTCAATGGCTTTACCCTCGGATTCCAGTTCATACTTGGAAAGTCCCCGGGCTTTGGTACGATATCGGAAGTAAAGAGACTCTTGAAGAGGCCGATCGTATTTTTAAAGCTCGATAATTCGTAGTGGATCTTTGCGGTGTTTTTTGGATACTGGAGAGATGAGTCAGACTTGGTTGCGTCTTGCGCCTGCAAAGATTAATCTAAACCTCAGAATTTTGGGGAAGCGTCCTGATGGTTTCCATGAATTGGAGACATTAATGGTGCCGATCTCATTGGCGGATCAGTTGACTTTTCAAAAAAGAGAACAAGGGATTTCGATGACTTGTTCCGATTCCACGCTCCCTTGTGATGCAACGAATTTAGTTTGGAAAGCGGCTACTCTCTTTTTTCAAACTTATACGGTGGACGGAGGGATTCAGATTCATCTGGAAAAGAAAACTCCCCATGGAGCGGGATTAGGCGGAGGGAGTAGCGATGCGGCAACCGTTTTACTTGCCCTACGAGAGATCTACCAAGTCGAGGTCAGTGACGAGGCGCTCGCTGTTCTCTCCTCACAAATGGGAAGCGATATCCCCTTTTTTATTTACCAGCAGGCCGCTTGGTGCCGAGGACGCGGAGAGATCATTGAGCCGATCGAACTCCTTTCCTCTTACCAAGGAATCTTAGTTCATCCTGGTTTTGCGGTCCCGACTCCATGGGCTTATCAGACTTATGCCCAAAATCCCTCGAGGGGAGAGTCGGGAGTAGATCTTGGGTTTGTGATCCTTCAAAATGATTTAGAACCAGCAGTGTTTTCAAAGTATGCTTGGATTCCAACGGTGAAACGGTGGTTTCAGGAACAACCTGAAGTTTTAGATTCGATGATGAGCGGAAGCGGTAGCGCCGTTTTTGCCCTCATAAAATCAGGAGAAAATCGCAAAGCAGTATTTGATCGATTTCGAGCCGAATTTGGCGACGATCTATTTTCAGTATTATTTGAATTTCTTGGGAAAAATAAAAGATCATGATATCAGATCCTTTACATTTGCTAACCGTAGACGAGATCGTTCCAGGATTTGAATTAGGACATTATCAAATCATTCAAAAAATTTCTGAAGGGGGGATGGGGATTGTATTTAAGGCCCATGAGCCAACCTTAAACCGCCAAGTAGCGCTCAAAGTGTTATCAAAAAAGCACTCAATGGATCTCAATTATGTGAATAGCTTTCAGGAAGAGGCACAACTCGTTGCCTCTCTTCGTCATCCTAATATTATTCCGATCTATTTTATTGGGCAAATTGGATCAGTGGTGTTTTATAGCATGGCCTATATTTCGAATCCAAGTTTGGATGTTTGGATTCATGAGGGACGTCGCTTTGATTTGAGGGAAGTGAAATGGTTTTTATCGCAAGCCTGTTCCGCTTTAGATTGCGCTACACAGGCGGGATTAATTCATTTAGATATTAAGCCCTCTAATTTTCTCGTCGATGATGCGGGAGTTTTGTATTTGACTGATTTTGGGCTCGCGAAACTCATGGGGGAGACGAAGGGAGTGATTGATGATCAATTGTATGGAACTCCTTACTACGTAGCTCCTGAAAGAGTTCTTCGAAAACCGCTTGATCATCGGACTGATATTTACTCGTTGGGAGCGACATTATTTCACTTCGTTGTGGGCGAGGCCCCCTTTGATTCCGAACACCTTCAGGATATTGTGGACGCTCAGCTAAACGATCCCTTTCCGGAGGAAAAGGCCATTGAAAAAGGGATCCCTCAGCCTCTCATCGATTTAATGAGAAAGATGATGGAGAAAGATCCGGTACGACGGTTTCAATCCTATTCGGAGATTTTAAATGTGTTGCAAGGTCTCGACTATTTTCATTATAAGCCGATCCTCCCTCTTTCCGTTAAGGAGATGGAGTATTTAG
>CAMAQI010000169.1 GCA_945860255.1 Methylacidiphilum caldifontis | reverse complement strand
AGTGGTCATATCCCTTATTAAAAGATAAGAAGGTATCGCCCCTAGTGATTTCGATCAAGACACCCAAAGAAATCGATTGTATGAGACGCAGCGGCCGAATGGTTGCTGAGATTCTGGAAGAGGTACGGCAGTTTATTCAGCCTGGCTTGACGACAAGAGAAGTCGATTTGCAGGCAGCTGAGTTGATGAAGAAGAGAAAGGTTAAAAGTGCTTTTCTTGGATACCGAGGCTTCCCAGGGAATATCTGCATCGGGGTGAACGAAGAAGTCGTTCACGGGATTGGGAGTTCCCGTCGGATTCAGTACGGCGATATCGTCAAGATCGATATTGGCATTGTGGTGGATGGTTGGATCGGAGACACGGCAACAACGGTTGCAGTGGGGATGGTTTCACCGGAAATGACAAAGCTGATGATGGCGACTGAAGAGTCCCTTCGGGCAGGCATCCAAGCGGCTCGCCCAGGGAATCGAGTCGGGGATATCTCCGCAGCGGTGGAATCTCATTCGACGAAAAACGGTTTTAGTGTTGTTCGGGAATTTGTAGGGCACGGAGTGGGGCGCAAGCTTCATGAGGACCCGCAAGTTCCGAATTTCGGTTCGCGCAATTCCGGTCCTAAGTTAAAACCTGGGATGACGATTGCGATTGAGCCGATGATTAATATGGGGCGTTCTGAGGTTCGTATCCTTGCAGATGGATGGACCGTGGTAACGCGGGATGGGAAACCGTCCTCCCATTACGAGCATATGGTCTTAATTCGAGAAGAAGGGGAGGCGGAGATTTTGACATGTCGCGAGGCGATTGCTTTAACGTAATTGCCGAGGTGGTGGAGGTAACTCCCCAGAAGATGGTCAAGGTTGAGCTTTCGAACGGGCATCAGCTCTGGGGGCATACCTCAGTGCGGGAGCGCGAAAAAGTGATAAAGTTGTTGCCAGGGGATAAAGTTTCTGTAGTTTTGTCCCCTTACGATTTGAGCCAAGGAAGAATGATTCTTGGCGAAAACAAGGAATAAAAAGATGAAAGTTAGAGCATCAGTAAAACGTCGAACAGCGAACTGCCAACTGGTACGTCGTCGCGGTCGTATTTACATCATCAACAAGAAAGATCCCCGCTTGAAACAGCGTCAAGGATAAAGAGAGAAAAGCTATGCCACGATTACTTGGTGTCGACATCCCCGGAGAAAAACGCATTGAAGCGTCACTCCCTTATATTTACGGTATTGGACCTACCCGTGCCAAACAGGTTTTGGAACAAGCGGAAATTGATCCGAATATCAGAGCCAAAGATCTGACCGATCAACAGCTCAATCGCATTATCCAAGCGATTCAAGAGAACAAGTTTGTGATTGAGGGCGACCTTCGCCGTGATATCCAACAAAATTTAAAACGTCTTCAGGCGATCAACTGTTACCGTGGCATCCGTCACCGTCGTAGTCTTCCTGTTCGTGGTCAACGGACTTCCACGAATGCCCGTACTCGAAAAGGTCCTCGTAAGACCGTCGGTGTACAACGGAACAAGGACGCAAAGAAGGGTAAAGTATAACCCTTTCGGTAAACCCGAAAAAATTATACATGGAGTTTTTCTATGGCAGAAGTTAAAGATAAAAAGCCCAAGGGCACAAAAGCGGAGAAGAAACCGGCTGAGGCGGCCGCTATTAATCCAGCCGATCTATCGCTTGATCCTAATGTGATCGAGAAGATTAAGATTGTGAAGGCTAAAGGAAGTAAGAACATTCATCAAGGAATCGTTCATATTCAGGCCTCTTTTAATAACACACTTGTGACGATCACAGATCTTTCTGGAAACGTTCTCGGTTGGTCTAGCGCTGGGAAATGCGGATTCCGCGGTTCCAAGAAATCGACCGCCTATGTGGCTCAAGTCGTAGCGCAAGATGCTTGCCGACAAGCGATGGGTCACGGGTTGAAGGAAGTTTCAGTTCGTGTGAAGGGACCTGGAACCGGACGTGAGTCTGCGATTCGCGCCCTTCAAGCAATTGGATTGGAAGTGACGTTGATCACAGATGTTACCCCGATTCCTCACAACGGATGTCGCCCTCGCAAGCAACGTCGCGTTTAATTTTGAGAAAAGAAGTTTAGGAGAAGAGATATGGCACGTTATACTGGTCCCCGTCAAAAAAAGAGTCGTCGTTATGGAGTGGCTCTCTTTGGTCCTTCCAAAGCATTGGAACGTCGTAATTTCCCCCCTGGTGTTCATGGGGAAAAAGGAAATCGCAAGAAATCGGATTATGCTATTGGATTGGCTGAAAAACAAAAGCTTCGGATTATGTACGGTCTTTTGGAGCGCCAATTTCGCGGTTACTTTGAAGAGGCCGCTCGTCGCCGTGGGGTGACTGGTTTGAACCTTCTCCAAATTCTTGAATTACGTTTAGATAACGTCGTTTTCCGTCTCGGATTTGCCAACAGCCGTCGCGCCGCTCGCCAAATGGTGACTCATGGTCATATTAAGGTGAACGGACGCAAAGCGAACTCCCCTTCCTTCCAAACAAAACCTGGAAATATCATTGAAGGCAAGCCGACTCCGACGACCCAAAGAATGGTCACGAAGGGTCTCGAGTTGACTCAAATCGCACCGATCCCTGAGTGGTTGACGGTCGATAAGGAGCACTTTAAAGGTGAAGTTAAACGAGTTCCAAGTCGCGAAGAGATCGCGCCAATCGTCAACGAACAGCTCGTTGTTGAGTTCTATTCACGATAATTTTCGAGGTTAAAACCCGAATAATCCCAAGACAAAGGAGTTAATCATGCCCATTCGTTTAGGTCGTTTTGAAATGCCGAACCGCCTCCAAAAAGAGGAATCGTCAGCGACACCCACATATGCAAAATTCGTTGCAGAACCATTTGAGGCCGGATACGGCCATACCCTCGGAAACTCTTTACGCCGAGTGTTGCTCTCTTCACTAGAAGGAGCCTCAATTAGTTCGATCAAGATTGATGGGGCGATGCATGAATTTGCTTCGATTCCTGGGGTTGTTGAAGATGTTGTTGATATCGTTTTGAACTTGAAAAAAGTTCTTTTCAAAATGCCAAGCCGCGAACCGCGCGTTTTTTTCTTGAGCGTCAATAAAGAAGGGGCCGTTACTGCAGCTGACATCAAAATTGATGCCGGTGTTGAAGTGGTGAATCCGGATCAATTGATCTGTACTCTCGATAAGAAAATTAAATTTGAAATGGAGATCGAAGTTAAAGTTGGCCGTGGTTATTGCCCCGCTGATTTTAATAAACGTGCCGATCAAGCGATTGGGGTCATTCCGATTGACTCACTTTTCTCTCCTGTGAGAAAAGTAAAGTACGCAGTCGATAACACCCGTGTTGGTCAACGGACTGATTATGACAAGCTCATCCTGGAAGTATGGACCGATGGTCGTATTACTCCCGATGATGCCTTGCTTCAATCCTCTGCAATTTTACGTCATCACCTTGATATCTTTGTTCACTTCAATGAAGAGCCGATCGAATTTGAAGAGAGCAAACAATCAGTCAGCCAAGAAGACAGCAAGCTCAAGAAGCTCCTCAATATGAGCGTCAATGAAATCGAGCTTTCTGTTCGTGCGGCAAATTGCCTCAACAATGCAAACATCACGACCGTCGGTCAGTTGGCATTGAAGAGCGAAGCTGAGATGCTCAAGTATCGTAATTTCGGTAAAAAATCTCTCAATGAGATCAAAGACAAGTTGACACAACTTGGTCTCTCTTTGGGAATGAAACTCGACGCCAACCTGATTGAAGGTTCGGTTTCTGAACCCGCCCTCAACTAAAGCGTTATTCCTGTAGGATTCTCCCATGAGACACAATGTTAAAACTCCCAAACTCGGACTCGAGTCCAAGCACCGCGAATCGTTGATTTCGAACTTGGCTTGTAGCTTGATTAAAAACAAACGTATTAAGACCACTTTGGCGAAAGCCAAAGCGTTGCGCCCCTTTGCAGAAAAGATGGTGACACTTGGTAAAAAAGGAACATTACATCATCGTCGTTTGGCGATCGCTCGTTTAAGACAGCGTGATGCAGTTCATCAACTTTTTGCTGAGATTGCCCCTAAGTTCCAAGATCGCAAGGGTGGATATACCCGCATCTTGAAGCTTGGCCAACGCCAATCGGATTCAGCCAAAATGGCTTTCATTGAATGGGTCGATTATCAAGTGGATGCTGAGATCGTTGCGGCTCCTGTTGAAAAAACAGCTGAGACGAAATAAGCGATTTTTCCATCAAGGATTTGAAAAAGCGGTTAAGACTTCGGTCTTAACCGCTTTTTTCGTTTGTCGGTTAAAGCTTCAAACGAATCGATTGAAGGCGATCTTTGAGTCGATCCAGCTCTTGTTCCAGTTCTTTCATTTGATTCCGAGGATCATGATCGGTGGCGGGGGCTTTAAGGAGCTGATGTTCTTTCTGAATCTCCTGCATGCCGTTGAGGACGATTCCAATAAAGAGATTCAGCATGATCATCGTTCCTAATAAAATATAGCTCACAAAATAGAGGATAACGACCCAAGGAGCGGTTTCAGTTGTTTTCGATCGGATCTGATCATACATCAGATCGGCCCATCCCTCTAAAGTGGTTGTTTGGAATAGGGAGAGCATTGCTGAACCTAAAGTTCCAAAATGAACCGGGTCATTTTTGCCAAAGAAAGTGACCCCAATCACCGCATAAACATAGATTAACATCATGAGCAAAAGCCCGACATATCCCATCGATGGGATACTTCTCAAAAGGGCATTGACGAGCAGCTGTAACTCCGGAAGTGCGGAGGCAAGTCTCAGAACTCGCAGAATCCGGGCAAGCCGAAGAACGGAAGCCCAAGGACTGTCGCTTGGGATAAAACAGGCAATGAGGATGATAAAGTCGAATAGATTCCATGAATCACGGAAATATCTCCAAGGAGAGGGGGCATAAGAGGCAAGTTTGAGGATCGCCTCCAATGTAAAAATAACGAGGATGGCGCCATTGAGGAAATGAAAAGTTGAGGCATACTCTTGATAAAGGGATTGATTGGTTTCTAAACCTAACAGCGCTGCTGCAAAAATAATGGTGATCAGGATTCCATGGCGGAAAAAGGGATGTTGGACGATGTTTCGGATGAGAATCAAGGAATCGGTCATGGTTTCAACTCAGAGGCAAAATAGATTTTGTCAAGGGGAAGGCAGTGATGTAGCGGTTCAAAATAATTGAGGGAGGTTGAGTCAGATTAAGTGGTGGATATTTTCAGATAAAGAAAGACCCCTGATGAACGCGAGTTCATCAGGGGTTTTTGCGTTCTCTTTTCCTTGAGGGAAGAAGAGTAACGGGGTGGCAG
>CAMAQI010000168.1 GCA_945860255.1 Methylacidiphilum caldifontis | reverse complement strand
TTTACGCCTGGATCTTATTATTAAGAATAGAAGAACATCAGTCGATGAGTACGGAAAAATTTGTGGATGAACTTTTCGTGAAGACCCCCAAAGAGGCGATCACTCGACTCCTCAGCCGGAGAGCTCCCTTTTGAATCCTCTTCTCCAACAACAACTATTGCCTGCGATCGGACGACTGATCATCCTACTTTTAGGCTCCTCCCTCAAATGGAGAATTGAAGACCCCCATCAAACTTTGACTCGATTGGACTCAAACCCTTATCTCGTCACTTTTTGGCATAATCGAATTCTTCTAATTCCCTACATCTACTCCCAACTTTTTCCTGAGAGAAGAGCGACAACCCTCATTAGCCCCAGCCGTGACGGTCAATGGATCACCTCGATCATTGAACAGTTTGGATTTCGAGCGATACGAGGATCGAGCTCCAAAAAAGCGATTGTCGCCTATCGCCAAATCCTTCAGGAAATTAAAAAGGAAAACTCCGATATCGGGATCACTCCTGATGGCCCCCGCGGCCCTCTCTATCGTGCGCAGGAAGGGGTCTTTCGACTGAGCCAACAAACCGGCAGGCCGATTCTCCCAATCACCTACCATATTCAACACAAAATCGAACTCAACAGTTGGGATCGTTTTCAAATCCCCCTTCCGCTCTCCGAAATTACCCTGGTGATTGGAGCCCCTCGGGTCATTTCCAAAGATCTGAATGAGGAAGAATTTCAACGAGAAGTCGATTCTTTACAAAAAGCCCTTGGAAATTGATTCAATTCAGTATTCAATGAGTTGAAGTAAATCGAGAGAAATGGATTCAACTCCCCTAATACCCCCTGATAAAAACTCCTCTGACTCTCCTGTTCAAGAGCCAACGACCCCTGCTATCTCTCTCGCTTCTTCTTTCCCCTCCCGTTGGAAATGGGGACTTTCGTTAATCATTCTATTACTCCTTTTGATGATTTTATTTTTTCTCAAAGAAAAAGGATATGGAACTTCCTTTTCTTTCTTTCCAAAACAAATCACGATCCAAACCGAATCGGCACGCCTTTGGGTTCATTACGGAACCCTTCAACATCACATCGGAGAACTCCCCGAAGCGATTGCAGCCTATCAACAGGCCGCTTCACTCGACCCTAACCTTTACGAAGCCTGGTGGAATCTTTCCCAAATCTACGACTCCCTTCATCAACCCCAAGAACAACTCAATGCCCTTCAACAAGCCGTTCGCTCTCGGCCGGAGTCTCCCGAGGCTTGGGCCGCTCTCGCCAAAATTTATCTCCAACTCCATCAAGAACAAGAAGCCGCAATGTCTCAAGAACAAGAGGCGATTGCGAAAAAAACTCTTTTAAATGAGGAGGATTACGAGCAATTGACTTATGAAAATCCTACTTTCTTTGAACCGTGGATCCAATGGGGGATGAGTCGAGCCATCTATCGTTTTGTCCAGCCCAATAGCTACGATCCGAAGACCGTCGAAATTTTCCAGAAAGCCTCCGAAGAAAACCAGCAGAACCCTTGGATATGGGCCCACCTTGGACTTTCGATGATTAAAAAACGAAATGAAATCCCCGGCTCCCCTTTTCTGGTTGAAGTCGAAGTTCCCTCTCTCCTCGCTTTTCAAAAAAGCGCAGAGCTCCTCCCCCGTAACCCCACTCTCTTCTTTCTCCTCGGACGCGCCGCTCTTTGGAAAGGGGAACTCAATATCGCCATCAACGCTTTTCAGATCGCCACTCAATCCCCTCAAGCCCATTGGCTTGCCTGGTATTACTTAGGGGAAACCTATCTCGCCGCCCATCGATCCGACGAAGCGATCTCCGCCTACACCAAAGCTCAATCGATCTCCCCAGATTCATTGGAAATTCAATACGGAGTCGCACAAGCCTATCTCCAAAAAGGAAGAATTTCCGAAGCGCGTGCCCTCTTAGAAAAAGAGAACAACGACCCCCATAAACCGATTCCCCTGACTCGTCGAGCCTTACTCCAAATCCCTCTACACCGTGCTCTCCTCGCTCAAAATACCGGCTCTCAAAAATTAAAAATAAGCTCCCCGCTTCTTCAATCCTTCCGCGCCGCCTCAATCCCTCGTCTCGAGGTCTTTACTCCGGAAACAGTTTCTGAAGAAAGTAAACAGGAGAACCCGAAAAACTCCGAACTGGTACCGAAACATCGCTCTCCTCAGCTTCCTCTTCTGCAAGAAAATCCCCATTCTGAAAATCAACCTAAAAACGAACCGCTCCCTCCTCCCCTCCCTGAAACCACGATCCCCCTCCTCTCCCGTAATCTTACTTCCCTTTCCAATCCCAGTCGAATTGGGATCGCCACCGCCTCTCTCAACGATCCCCTTCAATGGAAAAACAGGCTCCAAGATCAAACCTTAGATGAAAAAACATTAAAAAAAATCATCACCTCAACCGAGAAATCCGATCATCCAGAAATCGCTCTTGAAGCGGCACAACAACTCGTTCAACGCCATCCCGTGGCAGTCAATTGGATTATCTTAGGTTATCTCTACGGGACTCAAAATCAAACCCTCCAAGAGATCGACTGCTATCAAAAGGCCTTAAAAAATGATCCTCAAAATCGAACCGCCCTCTTTAATCTCGGACTCACTCATCTCCAAATTCGCCGTCATTCCAAAGCACAAACTATTTTTGAAAAAATCGTCCAAAATAATGCCGAAGATTATGAAGCCTGGTTTCACCTCGGATTAAGTTTTGAGCGACAAGAGCGCTGGAACGAAGCCAGCTCCGCCTATCAACAGGCCATCGCCTTAAATCGCGCTTACGGCAATGCTTGGTTAAACTTGGGGGGAGTCTATGCCTCGATCAAAAGAGCGGATCTCGAGATCGAAACCTACAAAAAATGTTTGGAATCCAATCCCGACTATCAGCCCGCCTGGAACAATCTCGCCATCGTCTTGAAAAACATCGGAAAATTCAGTGATTACGAAGTTTTCAAGAAGCGCCTCGAGGCGACCTCCCGCTAATCGACTTAACTCAACGTAGAGGCTAATCGGCTGATGGACTGTTGGTCTAATGGGGGGGAAGAAATAGCCGGATAGCTAAATAGCTCGATAGCGATGAAAAGGCATTTAAAAGCAAACTTGTCCGCCATAGTCGCACAGTGTGGGACGACGAAGGAGGATACGTCTCAGCGCGAGACACTCCCCAGCATTTTAAATGGATTTAAGCTATCAGGCTATCGAGCAATTCAGCTATTATAGAGACGAGTCGAAAAATCGACAAATTTTTTAATCGACAAGCTCCCTTGATTTTTTTAAATTGACCATTCTTTTACGCACTCGTGGCGAAATGGCAGACGCGCTAGCTTGAGGTGCTAGTGGGTAACACCATGGGAGTTCGAGTCTCCCCGAGTGCAATTTTCATAGGTAAATCATCCCTTTTTCAACGAATTTCCACCCGAAAACGGGAATAAATTTACAGGTATCCATCTTGTTTTTGATGTTATTTCTGTCACACCTAACAAATTGTCTATCTTCTTTCAAAGCTAAAACTTGTCACTTCTTGCTATGTGGCGTTCAAAAAAAATTATGATCATAAATTCTGACTAGGATCTCTAACTAAATCCCCTGATTTCTAGCATAGTTTGTAATAATCCATTCCGTCCATTCATCAAGCTGCTTTTTTGCCAAAGACAAAAGACGTCACCTCAACTGATGACCGAACTCCTTCTCCTCATCCAGCCGACCGTCATCGACAGCAACCGCAATCTGACCGATACCAACAATCAAGAGCAACAAAACGCCACCATCGGCAAAGCCACTTTAGCGGAACCGACTCTACCGAAGGAAAATTAATCGACCGAGATCATCGCAACTTACTCCCTCTTTCGGGATTGAATCACTTAACCTGAATTGAAAATCTTTTCGTTTTTGAGTTCTTTGTGTTCTTTTGCGGCTATTTTTCTTTTTTAAACTCGGCCAACCCTACTCGAATCTTTCGATCCGTACTGATCTAGTATCGACAAAAAATCGCTTTTTTTAATCGGCTTCGAGAGATACGCGTCCATCCCCCGAGCCATATAGTTCTCTCGATCCCCGACAATCGCGTTAGCGGTCAAAGCCACGATCACACGTCGAGTTTCTCTCTGTTGAATTTCATAGTCACGAATCAGGCGAGTCGCTTCAAGTCCATCCATGTGAGGCATCTGAATATCCATTAAAACAATTTGATAACGATTTCTTTTCATCATCTCAACTGCATCTACTCCATTCACCGCTTGATCGGTGGGATACCCCTCTTTTTCGAGCATTTTACAGATCAATCTCCGATTCACCTCATTATCCTCGACGACTAAAATCTTATGATCAACCATGACAGGAGCGACTTGTAGGGAACTCAAACGGTGAGCGCTTTTGCCATGAGCGTTTGCTCCTAAAATTTCAGCAACGGTCTCTAGGAAACTCGAAAGGTGCAACGGTTTCTGTAAGATTGATACAAAAAACTCTCGACCGCCTTGTTCAACAATATCTCCCTTTCCTATTGAGGAAAGTAACAGTAACGGAATCTCTTTCGTTTGGAAATTTTCCTTCATCTTTCTCGCCAAAGTCACTCCATCCATCTCGGGCATCATTAGATCTAAGATCGCTAAATGAAAATCAGATTTCTGGAGCAATAGCTTCAATGCCTCCTCTCCCTCGGAAGCCTCTTGAACCGCCATTCCTAAATGTGTTAATCGTTTCTTTAAAAGGACTCGATTGGTTTGATTGTCATCAACGATTAAGACCGATTTTCCTTCAAACAGCATGGATTGACCTTGATTTGTCGACAACTCTTCTTGGAACAGGGCCTCTTTCGCCTCAATTTCAAACCAAAAGAGAGATCCCTTCCCCTTCTCGCTTTCAACGCCGATCTCTCCCCCCATCAGCTCAACCAAACTCTTCGATATCGCTAATCCAAGTCCCGTTCCCCCAAAGCGCCTTGTTGTTGACGCATCTGCCTGTGAAAAAGGCTTAAAGAGTTTACTGACCTCTTCAGAGTTCATTCCAACTCCTGTATCGCGAAGTTCAAAACGGATTTTCACTAAAGAACCGATCTCTTTTCGACTCACCGAAAGAACAACCTCCCCTTTTTGGGTAAATTTAATCGCATTCCCGAGAAGGTTCATGAGTACCTGTCGAATCCTTAACGGATCTCCACAAATAACAGCAGGGACTTTGGCATCGATATCATTGATAAGTTCTATCCCCTTCTGTGCCGCCCCCAACGCAAGAAGATCAAATACATTCTCCACACATTTCGTCAGGGTGATCGGAGTCGATTCTAGTTGAACGCGTCCAGCTTCTAATTTCGAAAAATCCAAGATA
>CAMAQI010000167.1 GCA_945860255.1 Methylacidiphilum caldifontis | reverse complement strand
GACTTACCGGAACCGGAGGGGGGATTTTTTTGACTCCTTTACTGATTTTTGCGGGTTGGGCGATTCCTCAAAGAGCAGCGGCGACTTCTGCGATTTTTATTTTTATGAATTCATTGGCTGGCCTTGGTGGGTATTTTTGGAGTGGTGGGGAACTCGCTCTCTTTGAAGTCGAATGGATCGTTGCTGTTTATCTTGGGGGATTGATGGGTGCGACCTTAGGGAGTCGTTTTTTGCCTCCTCGGATTCTTCAAGGGGCCTTAGCCTTTGTTTTAATGATCGCAGCGATTAAACTTTTGAGGGCGGTATGAAAGTACTTATGGTTTCCCCCTATCGTGATCCGGCTTTCGGCGGAGTGAGTCAGGTGGTCCCAGAATTGGTGAAGGTGAGCTCTTCGATCGATTGTCAGATTGATTGGATTTCGACCTGTTCCGGAAAAGGGCAGGAGTGGCATTCGACCTCCCCTTTTTCTCATCAAAAGTTTTTTTCACGAGTTTCTCGCAATGATTTAATTTGGAGTGCCCCTTTGGTTTACTGGTTTAAGCAGAACGTTTGGCAGTATGATCTCGTTCATTTTCATACGATTTTTTCTCCGATGATGACTCGTTTAGCAAGGATCGCTCTTCGTTCTTCGGTTCCCTATTGGGTAACTCCGCATGGGATGCTGGATTCCTGGGCGATTCAACATCGAGGATTTAAGAAAAAACTTTATTGGAATTTATTTGAGCGCTCTGTGTTTAAGCGGGCGGCTAAGATTCATGTTTTACACTCCGGCGAGGAAAAAGCGGTTCGTCGCCGTGGAATTCAAACTCCGACGGTATTGATTCCCAATGGAGTGAATCCATTGGAGAAATTGAGCCGAGAAAAGGAGTCTCTTTTTTGGAATCGCTATCCTGAATTTTTAGCGAATCAACGGATTTTGTTTTTAGGTCGTATTCACTCTAAAAAAGGGATCGATGCTTTGATTCGAGCTTTTGTGGAGATTTTAAAGTCGAGAGCACAAACCTGTTTAATCATTGCGGGTCCCAATGAGCAGAAGACTCAGGAGAGACTTCAAAAATTAGCGAAAATTTTGGGGGTTGCTGAGCGGATAAAGTGGGTGGGACTCCTTTCAGGAGAGGAGAAGCAGGCGGCTCTCCAAGGGGCAGATTGCTTTGTATTGCCCTCTCATTCGGAGGGTTTAAGCCAGGCGATCTTAGAGGCTTTTGCGGCAGGGGTTCCGACTGCAATCACTCCAGAGTGTTCTTTTGATCAAGTGATCGAAAGTGATGGGGCCTGGCGCATTGAGAGGGATCCGAAAAAGATGGCGGAAACGATTATTTCGATATTACAAGATTCTCAAAAAGCCAGGGTTCGGGCGAAAATAGGTCAGAATTATGTTTTTAAGCATCATCTTTGGAGCTCCATTGGCGTTCGACTTCGATCGGCATATCAAGAAAAATAAAATCTCAGAGATTGGTTTTTATTGAGCGAATTTTAAAGTATTCGCGATCTTTGAAAATTCGGCATCTTGATTTTCCGGTTTATGAGTCGCAATGACAAAATAGAGAGTGTCTCCTTCGAAGATCACATTCAGATCGACGATATCAAAATCGATGGTATCGTAGCGGTAGTATTGTATTTCGTGACCATTGATTGTTTTGGTCTCATTCCAAAGTTTTCGGAGGGGGGGAATCGAGGGATCGTCGTTAAAGGCGCCGTTAAAGATTGCATCAATCAGAATCTCTTTTTTAGATCCCTCCCAGAGAATTGTCGGATCGGTAAACTTTGAGACAGAAATAGTCAGTCCTTTATATTGACAGCCGTAAATCTCTTTTTTCATCGATTTAAAGGAACTCATTAACTGACTATCTAAAGTGGAGTGGGTGATCGGTTCAAAGTTATCGGGAGAAAAGACTAAAAGACCACAGACTTCGCGGAGTTTCCAGTCAGCAGGTTTGAATGAGAAATGAATTCCTGCTTGTTCGAGTTGTTTGTTATAGCGAATAAAGAGAGAGACGCAGAGGATTGAAAGGAGCAGAACTCCCATTAAAGCAGAGATGATTCGGACAGGAAGACTGTATTTTTTCTGTTTTTTCTTAAGACTTTCTTCATGAGCGACTCTCATTCGTTGACTGATACTCGCAGGAACGTAATTGGCCTCTGCCTTGGTCCAGGTGGAGGGATTCGTCAGTTCGAGGGATTTGATCGGAACCCATTCATCGAGACCTTCCGTCCAGCAGTAATCCTCTTCAGAGATTTTTCCACAAAGAATTTGATCGAAGACCTCACGCTTTGTAAAAGGACCAAGTTGTTTATCCTCTTTATGAATGTAAAAATCGACGAACATAGAGAGAGAGAAGCAAAAATAGCGATGCATCTCAAGGTCGAAAAGTGTCTATTTATACTCCTGTTTCTAAATTCACCTAAAGATCGCTGATGAATTCGAGATGAGAATCGGGGGTTGATTCCTGAAGGGGAAAGCGTTTAATTGTGGAATGAGTTTGAATGGGAGAGCGCTTGACAAAAAGCCCTTTTGTTTAGTGGGGATGATGGGGTGTGGAAAAAGTTCCGTCGGAGAACTTTTAGCCCAGCAACTCCATGTGCCATTTTATGACTCCGATTTAGAGATCGAGAGAGAGAGCGGAAAGTCGATCACGGAGCTTTTTCAAGAGAGAGGGGAGATCGCATTTCGGGAATTGGAAAGAGCCGCAATTTTACGGCTTGTCGATGGGGTGCCAGGAGTTCTTTCTATCGGCGGAGGAGCCTTTATTCAGGAGGCGAATCGTACCGTTTTATTGGAGCGAATGGAGTGTTTCTATTTGAAGACTCGTCCGGAAACGATCTATGAACGTGTGAAGGAGTTTACTCATCGTCCTTTGCTTCAAAATCAAGATCCGTTGGGAACCTTAAAGAAATTGTTGAGCGAGCGGGAATCTTTTTATCAACTCTGCCCTGCGGTGGTTGAAACGGATGGCAAAGCCTTAGAGCAGATCGTTCAGGAAATTATCGCAGCTCATTAAGGTTTAGAGTATTGTGGGATTACAAACTCGCAAAAATTGTGATGGATTAATTGACAAGCCTTATAAAACAAATAAGATGTCCTATTAATATTTATGATAAGTTGCCTGAAAATCGTTTTTGGAATGCTTACCTTGCTCTCTTTTCAGGCTATTATTGCCGAGGATACGATTTTTTTAAAGAGTGACAAACAACAAGCCGGAACAATTCTTGGGGTTGATGGGGGGAATGTGTTGATCGAGGTGACTGTGGGAGCTGGTAAGGGGCGAATTCCGATTCCGATCGCCTCGATTCAAAAGATTGAGATGACGACTCCCTCTGAAGTATTAAATTTAAATCGATCTGATGCTGCTAATGTAATCTCGATTTTAGAGCCATTGGTTAAAAAATTCAAAGGACTTCCTGCTGATTGGATTGTCGATGCGATGGGAACTTTAGCCGATGCTTATACGGCAACAGGGAAGATTGCTGAATCGAGTGCACTTTACACACAGATCGAACAACTCTTTCCTGGATCTAAATATTTAATTAAGGCAAACGTGGGAAAAGCAAAAGGGGCTCTTGCCTCAGGCAGTTTTGATGAGGCACTCAAACACTTAGAGCCTTTGATCGAGGCAGCTAATAAAACAGCCGCACCTTCATCCGAAGAGGGGCGGTTATATGGAGAGGCCTTTTTGGTGAAAGGAATGATTTTAGAGAAGAAAAACGATTTAGAGGGGGCACTAGAAAGTTACTTGACCACGGTGACCTCCTTCTATCAAAATGTCGAAATCGTCAGTCAAGCCGAGGAGCTGGCAAAAAAGCTTCGCAATCAAAACCCTCAACTCGTGGTGCGTTAAAAAATGAAAATTAATATCGTGTTTCGTCAATTCAATCAATGGATCCTTGCGGTGAGCATTGCCACTATCCTTTTTTCATCAACAATCATTGCACAAGAGGCTGCCGATGCAGAAGGGGCAGTTAAAGGGGAAAAAAGCGCAAAAGATATCTTCCATGAGGGAGGGGCGGTCATGTGGTTTTGTGTGGCAATGTCGATGTGCGTCGTTGCCTTTACGGTTGAAGGATTTGTGAAGTTACGGGTCGCTAAGTTAGCTCCTCCGATGCTTGTCGCTCAACTTAAGGAGCTGATCCATTCGGGTAACTATCAAGAGGCTTGGCAGCTTTGTCAGTCCAGCCCCTGTTATCTTTCGACTTTATTATCGGCTGGACTGGAGCGAATCGGACGAAGCAAAGACTCGGTAGATTTTGCGATTCAGGAAAACTCGATTGTGGAAACAACGATTTTAAAAACCAATACCACCTATCTCTCCGTAATCGGAGTTATCGCTCCGATGGTGGGGTTAACGGGAACGGTGGTGGGGATGATTAAGGCTTTTGCGACGTTGGGACAGTCGGGAATTAGTGATCCCTCCAAGCTTGCAGGAAATATTGGAGAGGTTTTGGTGGCGACGGCGGCAGGACTTGTCGTAGCGATCCCTGCCTTCATTTTCTTTTATATCTTAAAAGGCAAGGCTCAAACCGCCAGTCTACGTGCGGATGCCTTAGTTTATCGCTTATTGGAGGAGATTCCCTACGATCAACTTTCTGGGATTCGTATTGGTGAATATGGATCTGAAGTTTTTACTGAAGAGCAACAGGCTTAATTGTTTTAACGATCGTCGAGAATAGTTATGGGACGTCGAAAGATTAAACATGCAGAGGCAGAGGCTGATCCTGAGTTTCAGGTGGCGCCGATGGCCGATGTCTTGTTGGTCTTATTGATTTTCTTCATGAGTATTACGACCTCCGAAATTCTACGAAATGTCAAAGGACTAGAACTGCCCGTCGCTAAAGATGGAAAAGACAAAGCAAAGAACGTTGTTCAAGTTGTGGTTAATTTAAGTTGGAATGCGATCACGAATAAGGGGGAGATAGAGATCGATCAAAAGCAATATACCAGTCCTCAAGAGGCGGTCGCATTTTTGAGGATGAAATCGGATACTGATCCAGGAATGCGAGTTTTAGTCCGCGCCGATAAAGAGGCCCAGTATAGTTATGTTTCTCAAGTGATGAAGGCCTGTGCTGAGGCACAGATTTCAAGTATTACCTTTTCAGTGGTAACCAACGAAGCGAATAAAAAAGGATAAATTATGGGCGGAGGAGGAGGTGGAGATGAAGGTGAATTCGGACTCCAGATCGCACCGATCTTGGATCTGCTTTTCGTGCTTTTGATCTTTTTTATGTCCAGTGCTGGGGCGCAGATTAAAGAGGCGGAGCTGGGGATTAAGATTCCAGGGGGAAAATCAGCCTCATCTCCTAGTGAGGAACAGAATCCTCCCGCACAGTTGGATATTAATCCACAGGGACAAGTTTTTTTAAATCAGACTC
>CAMAQI010000166.1 GCA_945860255.1 Methylacidiphilum caldifontis | reverse complement strand
GAGTGAATCAAGATGGTCGAGTCCGTCTTTTCAATGCCGCCATCGGTTTTGAAAAAGGAAAACCGATTCAATCTCTTGAGGAGATTCAGGGAGTTCCCCGAGGGATTCAGCCGAAGACTCTCTTACCGAATTACCGTTTTTTCGATGATAAACGTTATTTTAGTTCTTTACTCGATCTGGCGCTTGATCTTTCCGTCGACGTATCGACTTTAATTTCTCCATGGATTTTACAGTCAGGTCAAAAAATCGGAATTCAACTCTGTGAGGATCTTTGGTGCGAGGACTATCGCAAGGATCGAAAACCGATCAATACCGCGGCCCTTCTGATTGAAAAGGGGGCGCAGGCAATTTTCAATCTCTCGGCCTCTCCTTGGACTTATGGGAAAAATGAGGCTCGGCATCGACGTATTGAATCGCTCCAGAAAAATACCTCTCCTTCGGTTCCCTTTCTTTACGTGAATCGAGTCGGAGCGGAAAACTGTGGCGATAATATTATGACCTATGACGGCGCCTCTGCCGTTTATGATGCCGACTCTGGTTTGATTTGGGAGTCGAGCCAGCGCTATCATCAGGAGATCTGGATCGGAGCGTGGGAGGAACTATTTAAACCGGTTCAACCGAAGTACGTGCTTCCGCTTTCAAAGATCGATGAAAAATTCCAAGCCATTGTCCGTGGATTGCGTCATTTAGGGGAGATCACCGGAAATTTGAATCCTAAGGTCTTGATTGGACTTTCTGGGGGAGTGGATAGTGCCGTGGTCGCCTGTTTGATTGAACAGGCCTTTGGAAAGGAGTCGTTAGAAGCGGTGACGATGCCCGGTCGTTTTACCAGCGAGAAGACTTTGGAAAATGCGCGTCAGCTTTCTCGAGAGTTACAGATTCCGTTATTGGAGATCTCGATTGTTGAGATTGAAAAAGCGGCACGTCAGGCATTAGATCAAGCGATTGGGGAGTGGAGAGGGGAGTCTCTCCCTCATGAGAACGAACAGGCACGGATTCGCGGTTCGATCCTTCTCTCTGGTCTCGCCGCTCGGCGCGGAGCCTTTTATACCTGTAATGGAAACAAGCTGGAGACCGCTTTGGGCTATGCCACCCTTTATGGGGATGTGAATGGGGCGATTGCCCCGATTGCCGATCTCACAAAAGTTGAGGTCATGGAGATGGCCCGTTTTTTGAATGAGGAGATCTATCGTAAAGAGCTGATTCCTCAAAATTTATTCCCTGATTCCCTTTGGCAGTTTTCAGAGCAGGGAGTCGTCCCGAGTGCAGAGCTTCGAGAGAAGCAGATCGATCCGATGAAATTTGGCTATCATGATGCGTTGTTGGAGGCTTATTTGGATTTTCGAAAGGGGAGTCCCGAGCGGATTTTGGAATGGTTTCAACTGGGAGTTTTGGCAGAAAAGTTAAAGATACCGTCTGCCTTGATCGAGCGGTGGGGGGTAGATGATCCGAAAACATTTGTGGAGGATCTGGAATGGTTTACGAATGCTTTTTATCGCAGTGTCTTTAAACGAATCCAAGCCCCGCCGATTATTATCACCAGCCGCACCGCCTTCGGATATGATTTACGGGAGTCGATGGGGGTTTTTAGATATTCACGAACTTATTTAGAACTGAAAAAAGCGATCCTCGGTTAGGGATCAAAATAAATACCTACCATTCAAATCGATTATGCAAAGATCTGATTCACTTTTTCTCCCCTTGCAAAGTTCGATTGTGCTGCTTGGTTCTTGAAGATGAACAACTTTATTAAATATTACTGGATTACTTTTGGGTTGCTTTGCGCTGTCGGGGGATGGATGGGCTACCATAAAGCCGGCTCCGTCATCTCCCTAATTGCGGGAGGTCTTTGTGGGCTGATTCTCATTATTGCCGGGGTACGCTCTACGCGGTTTCCTCGTTGGGCAGCGGTACTCGCCATCGTCGTTTCGTTGGTGATGCTTTCTCGATTTATTCCGACTTATCTCACGAAGAAGAAACCGATGCCGGCAATCCCCGTGATCGTTTTAAGTGTTGTGAGTCTTGGTCTTGCGGTCGTCCGCTATCGAAAGAGTGAATAATGAATGATGAAATCTGGAAATCGCTGAAGGCGAAGGGAATCGATCCAGAGGAGATTGCCGAACGATTTGTGCGTGCTTCGGGGAATGGGGGACAGAATGTGAATAAGGTTTCGACAGCGGTCCAACTGGATCTTCCGAGTCGATCGATCAGAGTTTATTGTGCTGATGAGCGGAGTCAGTATCAGAATCGGGTGAAGGCTTGGGCGACGTTACTTTTACGCCTTGATGAGGCGGTTGCTAAGGCGAGAGCGGCTCGAGTGGATAAACGGGAGAAGATTCGGCGACAGAAACGCAAACGTCCGCGCGGTTTAAAAGAGCGTATTTTAAAGACAAAAAAAATCCGTTCTGAGGTCAAGAAAAACCGGGGCGGGGGATGGGATTCTTAGTGAAGCCTCGAAGTTCGATCCAAGTTCTTTTATTGGGTCGAGGGATTTTGGGGTCGGCGGTTGCGGATCATTTTACTCGATTGGGGTATGATTTGACCGTCATGACCGATCGATATACCGCAGAATCGGAAAAGGACTATTTAGCGAAAATCGAATCGATTCCGAGTGACTGGATCATTAATGCCGTCGGACGGATTCCGATGAGAAAGGCGCCATTAGAGGAATTGCGACGTGTCAATGTCGATCTACCGTTACAGGTTAAAGGAATCTTGAAGCCGGAACAAAAGATGATTCAGATGAGTAGTGATGCGGTTTTTGGGGGATCAAAAGCGTTTGGGGAGGGATATCGCTGGGATGAGCCGATCGATCCGATTGATGATTATGGACGATCCAAGCGGGATGCGGAGAGTTGTGCCGAGACGGGACGATGTTGGGTCGTGAGATCGTCGCTGGTTGGTTGGGAGCAGGGGACGGCGGCCGGCTTGATGGGATGGTATTGGAGTCAAAAAGAGAGTGCAATGGGCTATCAAAATCATCTTTGGAACGGGAATACGAGTTTAGAGTTGGCAAAAGTTTTTGATGAGTTGATTCAGGAAAAGATTATAAATCCGGAACCGATTCTGCAGGTCGGCTATTTGCCTCCGATTTCGAAGTTTCAGTTGTTACAATTCATTCGAGAGAGCTCAGGACGTGGGATTCCGGTCACTGCTGGTGAGGGGGCTTTGGCGTTGAATCGAACCTTGATTCCGAATGTCATCCGAAATTCAATCGAGGTTCAGCTGAAAGAGTTTTTCTATTCTAGGAATAAAGGAAAGTGTTAGCGTCTCTCATCCACGATGAAATCGATTCCCTCATCCCAAAATACGGCGCTTACTTTTTTATCTGTGCTCTTCCTCCTTGGCGGTTCACTTTTAATGCTTCCTTATGGACGATTGAACGAATTCGGAACAGTTCCCTATTTTTTACTTGGCGCCCTTGCTCTTTGTTTTGGTTTTATCTGTAGCTGGCAAATTTTAACCCTCTCCCCAATACTTTTTTGGGGAGTTGCAATCCTTACACGCTTTTTACTTCTTTGGCAGGTTCCTGGAGATGATATCTATCGCTATGTCTGGGAAGGCCGAGTCCTTCTCTCAGGAATCAATCCCTATCTTCATGCACCGGATGCTTCGATTTTAGAAGGTCTTCGTGATACCGTCTGGAAAGCGGTCGAATACAAAGGGGTCACGGCGATTTATCCGCCGTTGACTGAATTTCTCTTTGCCTTTTTTTCACTCCTTTCTTCGACTCCTTTCTTTTTTAAAATTATCTTTGCCATCGCAGACCTCATGATTGTCATTCTTCTCGTCCGAGAATTCGGGCAAAGAAAGGCTCGACTCTACGGATGGAATCCCTTGGTGATCTATTGCTTTGCAGGAGGGGGACACTACGACAGTCTCTTTATTCTCGCATTGGTCATTGGGTGGCTTAGCTATCGAAGAGAGAGAATCATTCTTGCGGCCCTTTTCATCGGAGTTGCGATTGCCTTAAAATGGATTGCACTTCCCCTTGCTGGTTGGATTCTTTGGCGAACCCTTTATTCAAAACAGTATCGAGCGATCCTCCCGATCCTCCTTGCTCTTTCCTTGCCGATGATCGGCTCATGGGTCTTATTAAGTTTTTGGACCGATGAATGGACCTTTCAGATCTTCCCGAAACAGTTCACTCAATACGTGAGAAGCGTTGAATTCATTCCGGCAATCGTGGGGCATTTCTGGAAGGAGAGTTTAAAACACAATGATTGGTTTCTCATCCCGCTAGCTCTCTTTTGGCTTGTAGTCATCATTCGGGCGAGAAGTTTTGAAAAAGCGATCGAGTGGATTTTCTTTCTCCTCTGGATCTTCTCGCCAATGATGCATGCGTGGTATTTTACCTGGATCATTCCCTTTGCAGTACTGACTCGCAATCGGGGATCGATAGCGATTTCGATCAGTGGCTTTTTCTATTTCGCAATTCATCACTACTTTCAATCTCCGGGGGGTCAATGGGCACTTCCCCCTCAAATCGCTTTTTTAATGTGGTCACCATTGATCCTTGGATTTCTATGGTCGATGGGAACCCCTCCAGTAAAGCCGAGTTTACCTCAGAAGAAAAGCGAGGGTCTAAATGAGGTTAGCTGATCTCCTATTAAAAATAAAAAAAGAAAGTCAATTGAATAGGAAAATCATGAAAAAATGAAAATTCGTGCAGCACTCCTTTTAAAGGCACCGATCTTAGGAACGGTCAAAACGCGGCTTGCGGCCTCTTTGGGAGCCGAGGAGGCAAAGCGAATCTACATTCAACTCGTGGAATGGCAGCTTTCACAGATCCCTGAATCTTGGGGGATTGATATTCACTTTGCCCCTCCAACAGCGCAGAAGCAGATGGAGGAATGGATCTCTCCTTTGAGAACCCAAAAGATTTCGTTTTTTTCACAACCGGAGGGAGATCTTGGAGTTCGATTAAGCGCCGCGCTCCAAAACTCATTCTCCCAAGGAGCCGATCAAGTTGCGCTCATGGGAGGAGATTGTCCTGAACTAACCCTGGACTATTTGCGAAACGCCGGAGAACAGTCGATATCATTTGATGCCGTGATAGCCCCCGCTCTGGATGGGGGCTATGCTCTTTTGATTTTGAATCAATACTACCCCGCCCTTTTTCAAAACATTCCGTGGAGCACTTCCACGGTTTTTTCGGATACCAAACAGGTAATGAACAATCTTGGACTCAAAGTCCATGATTTAGCGATTGTTGAAGATATTGACGACCTTGAGTCACTTCACCGAAGTCGCCACAAAAATTGGAGATCGATCCCCTGATCTTAAAAAAAGCAGTTGGAACCACGGATAACGCGGATCACACGGATTTTCAGGGATTTACATAAAAGAAGAACTTCACCCTCTGGGTGAATAAAAAAAAGAAACTCCATTTTCATAACCTCCTCAATCCGTGATATCTGTGTTATCCGTGG
>CAMAQI010000165.1 GCA_945860255.1 Methylacidiphilum caldifontis | reverse complement strand
AAAAAGCGAAACTCTCCCCAGAACTGGCCTCAAAACTCCAAGGATCACTTCCTGCAATTCCGCTCACCGGATTTCTCGGACTCTCCACCGCTTTCGCTAACGACGTCGATCCACAACTGATCTACGCCCAACTCCTGTGGGGACTCGGTAAACCGAACGACACCTTGATTGCCATCAGCACCTCCGGCAATGCCCAGAATGTCCGCCATACCCTTGAGGTGGCACGGGCCAAGGGAATTCAAACGATCGGCTTTTCTGGAAAAACCGGCGGAGCGATTAAACCGCTTTGCGATCTTTGTCTTTGTGTTCCTGAAACCGAAACCTATCGCATTCAAGAATATCATCTCCCGATCTATCACTGCCTCTGCTTGATGCTCGAAGAGAAATTCTTCCCCCCCGCTTGAAAATCTCTGCCTGTATCATCACCCTCAACGAGGAGAAAAATCTCCCCCGTTGCCTGAACTCGATCGTTTCTCTTGTCGATGAGATCGTCATCATCGATAGCGGAAGCAGCGATCGAACCGCTGAAATAGCCGCCTCGTTTAATGTTCGCTTCCTCTCCCATCCTTGGGAGGGTTATGTGAAACAGAAAAATTTCGCTCTTGATCAAGCCTCTCATCCCTGGATCCTCAGTATCGATGCCGATGAAGAACTATCGAGCGAACTTCTTGAAAATCTAAAAGCGCTCAAAAATAAATCCGATCATCCGGCAGGATACGAAATCTCTCGGATTGTTGAATATCAAGGGGTCAAAATATTTCATGGCGATTGGTTTCCCGATCGACTCGTCCGACTTTTCCAAAAAGAAAAAGCCCGTTTTGCGGGGGGAGAGGTTCATGAGCGACTTGAACTCAACGGCCCCATCCAACCGCTTTCCGGCTATCTCTGGCACTACACCTATCAAAACCGCGAAGACCGGCTTCAACGCATTCATCACTACGCCGATCTTTGGGCAAAAACGGCGATTCAAAAAGGGAAGCGGGCAACGATCCTCACCGCTGCGCTCCATGCCGGATGGCGACTTTTTCGTGGGTTCATTCTCAAACAGGGATTCCGTAACGGCGCTCTAGGGTGGGAGATCGCGTGGGGAAATGCCACCGAGGTTTACTTGAAATATGAGCTCCTCCGAAAAAACAACAATCCCGGCCACCACTAAGAGAGAGAAAGAATTTACCCGCTTAGCTTCGCTGAACCTCGCTTGTCGAGGAGGACCAGCCTAATAGCCTAATAGCTGGATAGCTTAAATCCATTTAAAATGCAGAGGAGTGTCTCCCCTGTTTTGAATGCGGCTAAATTCATTGTTTTTAGGATAAAAACACAATAATTTATCTTGCAATATGGAGTTTCTAACTCCAAATTGAGACTCAATATGGAGTTATTAATTCGTTTTTTAACGATTCCTCGTGACCATTTTTTTTTACTTGGTCCTCGTGGAACCGGAAAAAGCTCTTGGGTTAAGGGAGCCTTTCCTGAAGCCTTCTATGTCGATTTATTAAATCCTGAGACCCTTCGCACATTAGCGGCGCGGCCCGAGCGTTTAGCAGAATGGATTGAAGCAAAACCTTTTTTGAAGCAAGTGATCATCGATGAAGTTCAAAAAATCCCAGAGCTTTTAGAGGTTGCTCATTTATTAATCGAAAAAAAGAAGGGAATTCAATTTATTTTTACAGGGTCGAGCGCAAGAAAATTAAAAAGAGCAGGAACAAATTTGTTAGGGGGGCGTGCGACTAAAAAGAGCTTACATCCCTTCATGGCATATGAGTTGGGAAAAGAGTTTAATTTTAAAGAATCATTGAAAATCGGAATGCTCCCTGTCGTCTATGGATCACAAGATCGATCCGAAATGGCGAGTGCTTACTCAGGCCTCTATCTCAAGGAGGAAATTGCTGCTGAGGCCATGGTGCGTAATATTGGTGCTTTTGCGCGATTTCTTGAGGCGATCAGCTTTTCTCAGGCCTCTGTCATCAATCTCTCCAACATTGCTAGAGAATGCGAAATCAATCGAAAAACAGTGGAAGGGTATCTAGAGGTTTTAGAAGATTTACTGCTTGCGTTTAGAATTCCCGTTTTTTCAAAACGTGCCAAAAGAGCACTTGCGAGCCATCAGAAATTTTTCTTTTTTGATGTCGGTGTTTTTCGTTCAAACCGTCCTTCGGGACCATTAGACAGAGTATCCGAAATTGAGGGAGTCGCTTTGGAGGGACTCGTAGCTCAGCATTTACGCGCTTGGTGTGATTACCGAAAAGAGAAACATCAACTTTATTATTGGCAGACACGATCTAAAGTGGAGGTCGATTTTATTGTCTATGGCGAGGAGGGACTTTTCGCCATAGAAGTTAAAAATACAGACAAAGTGAAACCTGAAGACTCACGGGGATTACGTACTTTTGCAGAGGACTATCCAGAGAGTAAAAAAATCGTTCTTTATCGCGGAAAAGAGCGCGTTAAAATAGGTCAAATTTTATGGATTCCTTGTGAAGATTTTTTACGAGAATTAAACCCCGATCACGAAATTAAATTTTTCTGATGGAGAGATATTTATCCTAAATTTTTTGATTAAAAACGGAAAAAGGGCCGAATCCGAGGATTCGACCCTTTTTAAAAACATCACCACCAATTACTGAAGATATTGCTCGGGGAATGCTCCAATCAATTCAACTTTATCCCCTTGATTTTTATTATATTGCTGACTTTCGCCATTCTTCTTGATGACTAAAAAACCGGCATCCTTAAAAGGGTCTCCTTGAAGCTCCTTACTGGGTGAACCAGAGTGATTCTTGGTAATCATGAAAATAGTATTATCCTCGGTCGAGGAGCCGATCATTCCAATTCTCCACGAGATACTCTCTGCATTCACCCCATCAATCGAAGCGATTTGTTTAGATCCTTTTGCCACTAAATTCTTAACGTCGTCTTTATTAAACAACCCATTTTCTTGCAAGTTCAAAACATACTCTGAGACCGTTGTCTTCTCACAATCCGCAGGCCAGCCGAAGCTCGCATCGCCGGTCGAAGAAGATTGCATATTTGCCTCTAAACATTTTTGCCAAAATTTCTTTCCCATCAACATCGTCGCTGACATATTTGCCTTCTTCAATGCATCAAGAACGGCAGGAACTAAGGCACCCGCTAAAACTCCAATGATCGTTATCACGACCAGCAATTCGATCAAGGTAAAGGCTTTACGGCTTTTTTTACGGAGGGGGATGTTTTGTTTCATATATTTAGTCTACGGGTTATTTTTCTTATTTTCAATTTATGTTTTACTAAAAAAATCAACTGACCGTCGGAGGGGAATCAGAAGGAGGGGAATTATTCGTGGAATCCGATTCTTCGGCGGCATCCCGTTTCTTTTTCCAAATGAGAAAACCAACCGCCCCACCGAGAAGCAGGACAAAGACAATCACGACATTGATGATCATTTGCTTCTGTTTCTCCTTTTTCTCCTCTTCCAATCGAATCCGCTCCGCTTCCTCTCTTCGTGCCTTTTCGGCAATGGCGATTTTTTCCTTTTCGTTCTTCACCTTAAACTTCATCTGTTCAAGTTCCGGATGTGACGCATAGGCAGCTTCAAGCTTCTTCATTGCCGCCTCTGCCTCATTCATCTTATTCGCAGCAAAGGCCTCTTCAAAGGCAGCGACCATCGGCTTAAAGGAAGCGACCTTTTTCTCCTTCTCAATTTTTTCCAGCTCCCCTTTAAATTCGGCATTGGCAGCAGGAATTTTCGGGTTTTGACTCCATAACGTTTTCGCCTTCAGGAGGTACTCACTTGCAACAATAAAGCCGACGGTTTTAACCTCAGAATAAAAAGTGGCGACCAAGGCATCCGATTCCTCCATCGCCCCATCCATTTCTTTTTTCTGACTCAACATCCAGCCCTCTGTCGCTTTCGCAAATCGATGGGTCACGGGATAATCAAGGGGTTTAGGAACAATGAGTGCTTTCTCGAGCTGTGCATACTTGTCGGAAAATTTATCCCAATCCTTGGTGTTCACCGTCTCGGCAAGGGAACGTGCAGGAGAGAAAAACCGTAAGTTATCAATGATTAATTTTTTGACTGACCCGACTCCAGCGGGAAGTGATCCTGCTGCGTTTAAAATCGTGTTCGCTTTCTTAAGCTCGGTCTCGGCATCCGATAAACGATTTTCGCTCAAGGCCTTCACGGAGTCGTCGACTCGAGCCGTTGCTTCATCAAGGGCAAAACTCCATAGTCCGGTACACCCCGCCCAAAGTTTAGCAGCCTTTTGAATCTCACCGACCAACCCCTCGACTGCCTCCGGATTTCCTTTGAGCTTTTGGGCTCCCTCGAGCACTTGTAAGGCTTCCATTTTCTTTTTTAAATCAATCTTCCGAAGTCGATCAGCCTCATCGCTCATTTTCTTTTGCAGATCAGCAAAAGACTTTTGAACCTGAGTAATTTGAGTGTTCATTTGAACTTTCTGTTTCTCGAGCTCACGAACCCGACTCTGAATCGCTTTCTTTTCCGCTTTATCTTTTTCATCAACAAGTAATGCCTTCTGCGTATCTAAACGACCCTCTAAGAGAACTAATTCATCTTTAAAACGATTGACATAAGCATCAGCCGTGAACCCCTCCATGACCGTACCATAAAGATCGATCGTTTTTTTAACCACTTCAGGAAAATGAACACTCGAATGATCGGTTGTTATTTTTTTAGAAAGCTCAAGCATCGAGGCAAGATCTTGTGTCACTTTAGCCGCTTCGATTTTTTTGAAAAGATCAACGGGCTCATACTCCTTTTGATAGTCCTTCCACTCTTGCGAGGAAAACCAGCGATCACCACGACGCACTTGACCAATATAAAGCTTCTCCAGTTCTGCTCTCACGAGTCCAATCATTTTTTGAACCTCAGGCAGATACTGACTCTTTTCAAACTTACTGATAAAGGGCTCTAAATCCTCTTCTAAGATTTGGTTGTAATAAGCGACCTCTTGGGAATCCTCTGGCATTTTAAAGGTTGATTTAATCTCTTGATAACGACGCTCTCCTAAATCGGCGCGGCGAATATCAGCAACAATCTCTTTCGGAAATTCTTGGAAATCTGAAATTCCTTTCACGATCGATCGATCGATTTTGATCGTCGTTTCAGTTTCAGAAACAATCGCACACTTCAACTCCATCGATTTAATTGAGGGAGGCAATGTGGCCCCTTCTTTAAAAATAATCGTGTCTGGTAAAACAAGATCCTCTGCAAACAGAAACGAAATCGAAATAAAAAAACAGATGAGGAGACAGTGTCGTGTGATCATATTACCCCTTTTTACATTCAGAAGCCCCTTTGGCTTAAACATTCAAATAGAGTAATCGGTATTTTTGATTCAGTCAAGCAGAGGAACAGGGATAAAGACAAATGAAAATTGTTTTTGAATTTATCCTCCTCATCCTCCCTATCGCTGCAAAAACTGTATTTTTCA
>CAMAQI010000164.1 GCA_945860255.1 Methylacidiphilum caldifontis | reverse complement strand
GAAATAAGACCTTCGACTTTGGCGACGAGGCCTTCATGAAGTCGATCTATGAACTTGGGGAACAAAACAGTCAGAACAAAAATCTGAAGGAACTTCGTGGACAACGGGGCTCCCCTCACTCCCTCTATCTTAATCGCTCCTACTTCGGTCTCTATAGCCTTCTCTCGCGGCTCCGTGCGAAGATCAATCCGACGGTACCCCGTTGGATCTTAGAGGCATAAATCGGTCAAAGACCGAAACCAAAAAGATCTCCTCAATGAAACATTCTCTACCCGATTGCAGTCGCATTTAATTCCGATTTATGAATTTTAAAAATACAATTTTGCAAAGAATTCAAACAGTGAGGGACTAAGCAAGGAGATCGCTTCTTCGTTCATCCGACTTTAAGTCGAGAGAGTCCTCCATCCATGGAGATCACTTGTCCAGTAACGAACTCCGATTCGGGAGAGAGCAGCCAATGCACAAGCGAGGCAAGATGATCTGGATTGCCTATTTTTTGGACGGGATGGCGTTTCGCCATAGCCTCTCGTTTTTCTGGAGTGCTTAACAGGGATTGAGCAAGAGGAGTATCCGTCAATGAAGGAGCTACGGCGTTGACACGGAGATGAGGGGCCCATTCAGCAGCCAAGCTCCTCACTAACCCTTCAACAGCCCCTTTACTCACTGCAATCGAGGAGTGAAAGGACATTCCGACTCCTGCGGCTACAGAACTCATAAGCACGACCGAACCTTTGCCCGCTTTTAGTGCTGGAAGGAGTTGTTGTAAAAGGGTGATCGCTCCAAAAAGATGAATCTGTAAATCCTCTAAAAAATTCGCTTCTGTTAATCGATGAAAAGGCGCCAATCGTAAATTACCCGGAAAGTAGACCAATCCATGAATGAGATCGGGAAGCTCCATCAATGACGTAGGAGAAAGAGCCTCCCATTTCTGAAATTTAATTTTCGGATCAACCTCAGTCGGTTGCTCTCGACCGGTCATCCAAATCTGACTCTTCTCCTCAACGATTAGACGACGCACTAACGATTCCCCAATTCCATGCGTTCCCCCCACAATTAAATAATTCATAAAACAAACTGAGAGTCATTTACAAAAAATCAAATAAGAATCAACCGGCTTTCATCGCAACTCGAGAAACCCAATAGAGGCCAATAGACGAATGGACTGTGAGGCTGATGGGATGCAAATCCTCGCTCCTCTCGGAAGGCCTAATCGCTGGATAGCCTGTTAGCCGTATAGCGAAGGAAATGACAAAAAATACTTGATTTTCCGGACAATCCCCAGTAATCCCATAGACTATGGATCATTTAGACCAACTTGAAGCTCACAGTATCTTTCTCTTCAGAGAGGCTTATGCCTCTTTTAAGAAGCTTTGTATGCCCTGGTCGATGGGAAAAGATTCCAATGTTCTCATCTGGCTTGCCATGAAGGCGTTCTGCGGAAAGATTCCGTTCCATCTTCTTCACATCGATACCACTTATGAGTTCCCTGAAATGATGGAATTTCGTGAATGGGGTCGCAACCACTACAATCTCGATCTGATTGTCAAAATTAATCAAAAGGCTCTCGACGAAGGCTATCGCTATGAGAACCCCAAATATAACTCTAAAGAAATTACGGGTGCCCTCAAAGCCGAAGCCCTCAAAGAGGTTCTCGCGGAACATCAATGGGATGCCCTCTTCACCGGAATTCGACGCGACGAAGATCCGATTCGCGCCAAGGAACGTTATTTCTCCCCTCGCAATGCAAATTCGGAATGGGATTTCAAAGATCAACCCCCTGAGTTCTGGGGACAATTTACGACCAAAGTTCAACCCGGAGAACATATTCGTGTTCAACCGCTTCTCGACTGGACGGAACTCGATATTTGGCTCTATATCCGCCGCGAAAAAATCCCCGTTCCGACGATGTACTACGCACGCCCCGGAAAAGAGGGTAAACTTTACCGTTACCGCTCGCTCGGCTGCTGGCCGATTACGTTCCCCGTCGAAAGCTCTGCCACAACGATCGATGAAGTGATCGAAGAACTCAAACTCACCCGCACCTCCGAACGTGCCGGACGCGCCCAAGATCATATCGACGACGGCTCCGGTCGTACCGGAATGGAAGATCTCCGCATCAAAGGCTTTTTTTAAGGCCCCCGCCTTAAAAAAAGGAGTGGCTCCGCCAAAAAAACAAAAACGGTTTTAAAAAATCATAAAAATTCAAAACAAGCAGCGTTAAAAAATCGACGATCCATCGTTAACGAACGATCTCTTCATAAACCAATCCGAATTTTTATTTTTATTATTATTTATGCAACACAAAGATTTTCTCAGTATTGTTATTGTTGGACATGTCGATCATGGAAAATCGACCTTGATCGGACGCCTGCTTTTCGACACGAACTCCCTTCCCGATGGAAAAATAGAGTCGGTCAAAAAACGCTGCGAAAAACATGGAATGGCTTTCGAATACGCCAATCTCCTCGACTCGCTACGTGAGGAACAGGAGCAAAATATCACGATTGATACGACTCAGATCCGATTTCGTACAGAGAAACGGGACTACGTCATTATCGATGCTCCTGGACACAAAGAGTTTCTCAAAAACATGATCACCGGAGCGGCAAGTGCCGATGCGGCGATTCTCATGATTGATGCCAAAGAGGGAGTTCAAGAGCAATCCCGTCGCCACGGCTTTCTGCTCTCACTTCTGGGAATTAAAAGAATCATCGTTGCGGTGAACAAAATGGATCTCGTCGATTTCGATCAGGCGACCTTTGAGGCGCTCGAAAAAGAATATCGAGAGTTCCTCCTTAAATTTAAAGTCACTCCCGATCTTTTTATTCCGATTTCGGCTAAGAACGGATTCAACCTCGCGACCCGTTCAACGAAAATGAAATGGTATCAAGGACCGACGGTGCTTGAGGCCCTCAACGCTTTTCAACCCGCTGCCACAGAGGCCAATCTCCCTCTCCGGTTCATGGTTCAAGATATCTATCGCTTTGATGCCCGACGCATTATCGCAGGACGAATCGAATCCGGTCGACTCAAAGTCGGCGATGATCTTGTTTTCTGGCCCGATCGCAAACGCAGTCGTGTCAAATCGATCGAACTCTGGGGCTCCACCACTGCCCCCACAGAAGCCACAGCAGGACAAGCGGTTGCGATCACTTTGGAGGAACAGATTTTCGTGGAACGAGGTCAATTTGGATCTCATCCCCAGGAGGGACCGATCGAAGGTCGTGAGTTCCAAGCGCGACTCTTCTGGCTGCAAAACGAATCGATCTTTCTCGATCGCCCTTACACCTTTCGGATTGGCACTCAAGAAGTCGAGGCCCGCATCGTTAAAATCGATCGAATTCTCGACTCCAGTACCCTCGAAATTTCACAGCAAGCCCGGAGTGAGATTCGTCGCAACGATGTCGCTGAGGTCACCCTGCGGACCCGACGCCCGATCGCCTTTGACAATCAAGACCGCATCCCGACAACCGGGCGGTTCGTTCTCATTCAAGGAGATCGGATTGGCGGAGGCGGAATTATCTTTGGAGCGGAGTATCCGCAAGTTCAACTCAACGGAGTCACCAGCGACAATCTCTCTTGGAGCGAGGGGGAGATCACCCGTGAGTCACGCGTTCAACATTTTGGTCATCGAGGAGCCGTTATTTGGCTGACCGGTCTTTCAGGATCGGGAAAATCAACGATCTCCATTGCCCTTGAGAAAACTCTTTTCCAACGTGGAGTGGCCTCTTACATCCTCGACGGGGACAATCTCCGTCACGGACTCTGCTCTGACCTCGGTTTTTTTGAAAGAGATCGCCATGAAAATATCCGTCGTGCGGGCGAAACCGCTCGACTGATGGCGGAAGCCGGTCTTGTCGTCATCACGGCTCTCATCTCTCCATTCCATAAAGATCGTCAAAAAGTACGGGAGATCTGTCACAACGCCGGAATTCCGTTCTCTGAAATTTACATTAATACCCCTCTCGAAATTTGTGAGAAAAGAGACCCTAAAAATCTCTATAAAAAAGCACGGGCAGGAGAAATTAAAGGATTTACTGGAATTGATGCTCCCTACGAAGTACCTGAAAAGGCGGATCTCGAAATCCGAACCGCTCATCTCAGCGTCGACGAATCGGTGATGGAGTTAATGGGACATATTCAAAAAATAATCTCTCCCTCAAACATTGTCTCCGCTGAAGCTCAAGAGCCAGGGGCCGGTATTTAGCCGATTTTTTTGCATCGATATTCAGGATCTTCAGGATAAAGACAAATGAAAATTGTTTTTGAATTTATCCTCCCCATCCTCCCTATCGATGCAAAAAATGATTTTTCATAAATTCTTGGACGATAGATGTTAATCTATTTAGGAAGTTGATAACAACGACGAATTGAGATGCGCTACACCCCTCATGGCTGAGATTAGGTTGCTTTTTTTGGAAACTTCCTTAGTCATTCTTTTCAGATGATTCCCCCGTTTCCTGAGGTCGATCAGCTTCTTAAGAAATATGAGACAGAACCGGAACATGTCTTTCATGTCTCCTTCCTGACCCTTCAACTCTTTGATCAACTCTCCCTTTGGCATCAACTCACCGATCGCGATCGTCAGCTTCTTCACGCCGCAGCGTTGCTCCATGATATCGGATGGTCTCAAACTGCTGATGGAAAGGGACATCATAAAGAGTCCCTACGTCTGATCGATCAGTTCACCTGGAGTTCCATTTCTTTCGAAGAAAAAGAGGTCGTCGCTCAAACGGCTCGCTATCATCGAAAATCAATCCCTAGCCCTCATCATGAACGATTCACGGCGCTTCCCCCTTCCGAACAGCTCCGAGTGGAAAAACTTGCAGCACTCCTTCGTATTGGCGATGCGCTTGATCGGACCCACCGACAGCTGATCCAACAAGTTCAAATGGAAATACACGATCAATCATGGCATTTCCTCCTCCTTGCCCCCTCAAAAATCGATGCCGAAATGACCATGGCTGAAAATAAATCGAACCTGCTTCAGAAACTCTCAATGAAACGACTTTTCTTTCGACCCCATCACCCTGAAATTGGGGTCCTATTTTTTGTCTTCTCTGCGTTCTTTTGCGGCTAAATTCCGCAACTCTTCGCCTCCCGATTTTTGTCGGGACTAATTTTCCGTTATGGTTGTTTTTTCTTCATCCAACGAGCACTATCAGAGAAATAAAGATAGGCATCCTCTTGGGAGGCGAGTTTAGGAGGGAGACCCGTCGCATATCCCCATGGAAAATTCGCCGGCATCCCCGAGCGACTTAAAATCTTTTCATAATCGACCAACAAGGGGGACTTCAGATCGCTGATTTTTTGATCTAATGAAATAGGGCTTATCAACACTGCTGAAATCGGATTGATATAATCATGGATCCTATATAAATCGTTGATTTTTAAAGGAAGCCACAACGAGATCCGACCGCCGTACCAAGCGGTCGCCC
>CAMAQI010000163.1 GCA_945860255.1 Methylacidiphilum caldifontis | reverse complement strand
ACATTCTCCTTGAGCCAACGAGCCATTAACAAACCGATCGTTAAGGTCTGATAGCCGTTTAACTTACGATCCCCTAAAAAGGCATCGATCAACAAAGTCTCAGAGCCCCTTCGCTTCAACTGCCGCACCAGTAAAGAGGGCAACGTAAGTTCTTTTAAAGAGGCTCCCCAGAATTTTTTTGAAAAATCATCTAAATGAATACGCGTCATGACAAAGAAAACCTTAGAGTAAATAAAGCCCAAGAGCCAAGCATGGACTTTCAGCAATTCTCACTCCTCTCCCAAATAGAGTCTGTTTAGAGAGGTCGATAGCAGATGAGGAAAAAGATTTAAATGCATTCTCACACCAAGGGACGAAAACACGAAGAAGTTCAATCCATTGTACCAAAAATACAATTTAAAACATTTTCACGCGAAGCCGCAAAGTTACCCAAGGCTCCTCCCGAAAAGGCAAATGAATAATTTCTTGATTTTTTATTTTCTAAATTCTTACGTGGAGAACCTTGGGAAGCTTTGCGGCTTTGCGTGAAAATTGTCTTTATCCCTGTTCCTCTGCATTATTGGGAAGAGTTGTTTGTGTGAGATTCATTTTAAGAGTTCAAGTTTCTCCTCCCACTCCTCTTCTTTAAATCCAACGACCCCGAACTCTTTTCCGATCACAAATGGTCTTTTAATTAAATTTCCGTTTTTCTGGAGCAGCTTCAAAATTTCAGACTCACTCATCCCCTCAATCTTATCTTTTAACCCCATCGCCTTGTAATCGAGTCCTGAGCTGTTCATGATTTTTCGAATCTCCCCTTTTTTCCATTCCAGCATCTTTTTGAGCTCTCCCTCATTCGGAGGAGTCTCCCGGATCGCAATTCGCTGGAACGGGATCTTTCTTTTTTCCAGATAAACGGCGGCATTTCGACAGGTAGAACATTTGGAGTATTCGTAAAACTTAAGCATGCCGTAAAATTTGTCATTTGCGGTCTTTCGTCAAGTCCTATAAACCTTACACATGTCAAAACAGAAAAAAGCGATTGTGATTGGATCTGGATTTGGAGGACTCGCCGCGGCGATTCGACTCCAGGCCCGAGGGTATCAAACTCAGCTTTTGGAAATGCGCGATAAACCGGGGGGACGCGCTTATGTCTACGAACAGGACGGTTTTAAATTTGATGCCGGCCCAACGATTATCACCGCCCCTTTTTTAATCGATGAACTCTTTGCCCTCGCTGGCAAGAAAACCGAGGACTACGTCAAAATTGTTCCGACCGATCCGTTCTATCGCATTGTTTTTTCCGATGGAAAATCGTTCAACTATACTGGGGATCACGAAAAGATGGAGGCGGAGGTTCGACGCTTTAATCCAGAGGATGTTCCTGGCTATAATCGGTTTGTCGAAAAAACGGAACGCATTTTTAAACGGGCTTTTGTCGATCTCGCTGATAAGGCCTTTTCTACGATCTGGGATATGATCAAAGTCGCCCCTGATCTGATTAAACTCGCCTCCCACGAATCGGTCTACAAATTGGTCTCGCGGCATCTGAAGAGTGACTATCTTCGCCAAGTCTTTAGCTTTCATCCGCTGCTCGTGGGAGGAAATCCGTATCAATCCTCCTCCATCTACGGCATGATCCATTATCTCGAGCGCAAATGGGGGGTTCACTTTGCGATGGGAGGAACCGGGGCTCTTGTCAATGGGTTCGTCCGACTTTTCCAAGAAATGGGAGGGGAACTAAAGCTGAATACTCGGGTTGAAAAAATTATCGTCGAGGAGCAAAAAGTCAAAGGGGTGATCGTCGACGGAAAACGGATTGAGGCCGATGTTGTCGTTTCTAACGGAGATACCGCCAATACCTATCGTAAGCTCATTGATGCCGCCTATCGTCCTTCATGGACGAATAAACGGATTGAGAAAATGCGTTATTCGATGGGACTTTTTTTGATCTATTTTGGAACCAACCGAACCTATCCCGATCTCGCCCATCATACGATTATTCTCGGTCCTCGCTATAAAGGCTTATTGGATGAAATTTTCACTGCAAAAACCCTCGCCGCCGATTTCTCCCTCTATCTCCATGCCCCAACGAGAACCGACTCCTCTTTAGCCCCTGAGGGTCATGAATGTTTTTATGTACTCTCTCCAGTACCGAATTTGCAAGGAAAGATCGACTGGGAAAAAGAAAAAGAGGGCTATGCTCAAAAAATCTTGGAGTCGATCGAAACCCTCTGCCCCGATTTACGGAAGCATATCGTCACCCAACGAATCTTGACCCCTCTCGACTTCGAAAAACAGCTCGATGCCTACGCCGGATCTGCCTTTCAATTCGAGCCTATCTTAACTCAAAGTGCTTGGTTTAGACCTCACAACATGGCGGAGGATATCGAAGGACTCTATTTTGTCGGAGCCGGAACTCACCCAGGGGCTGGAGTTCCCGGTGTACTTTCGAGTGCAAAAGTTCTCGAAGAGATTCTTCCCAAATAAAATAAAGGTGATTTTCACTCCGAATCCTCTACCTTAACTTTAGATTTTATGCCCAATACCATCGCCCGATTCATCGATCACACCCTTTTAAAGCCAGAAGCCACTCTTGAAGATATTCTTCGTCTTTGTGAGGAGGCAAAAACACATCACTTTTATTCTGTCTGCATCCATCCCTATTGGATTGCTGACGCCAAAAAAGCCCTCCAAGGAAGCTCCGTCAAAATTGCAACGGTCATCGGATTCCCCCATGGAGCCACCCTTCCCCAAGTCAAAACATTTGAAACGATCGCCGCAATTGCCGCAGGAGCTGATGAGATTGATATGGTCATCAACCTCGGAGCAGCCAAGGAAGGTCATTGGAATTTTATCGAACATGAAATCCATAGCGTTGTTTCCGCGGCTCACGATCGCCCTGTGAAAGTAATCCTGGAGAGCTGCCTCCAATCTCCCGAATCGATTCGTGAACTCTGTAATCGTGCCGTCAAAGCGGGAGCCCAATTCGTCAAAACCTCCACGGGATATCATCAAGGCGGGGCGACAGAAGAGGCAGTCAAAATCATGCGTGAAGCCGTCGGCCCCTCCTTCGGGGTCAAAGCCTCGGGGGGGATCAGAACTCGTGAAATCGCCGAAAAAATGCTTGCCGCAGGAGCCAATCGCCTCGGTTGTTCCTCCAGCCTCTCCGTTCTTCAATCGATCACCTCTCCCGTCGAACGGACGAATTATTAACGGATCTTTTTTTACGTGATCTTTTAATCCAAACCCCCTACGTTTTCGGCATCTATTATGAGTCAATTAAAAGTCACCCCGTGTAAATCAATCCAAGCCGATCTCCGTGTCCCTGGCGACAAAAGCATTTCCCACCGCTCTATTATGTTTGGAGCACTCGCGGAAGGAAAAACCCGGGTCACCGGTTTTCTCCGCTCCGAGGACTGTCTTTGCACCATGCGAATCTTTCAAGCGCTCGGCGTTAATATCGAAGAGATCGATGCCCACCATCTTCTCATCGAAGGGTCTGCCAAAAAACTCAAGCCTCCCTGTGAAGCTCTCGACTGTGGAAACTCCGGAACCTCGATGCGTCTCATCGCAGGGGTTCTTGCGGGGCAAACCTTCACCAGTAAACTGTTTGGCGATGCCTCTCTTTCAAACCGTCCCATGCAACGGATTATCAACCCCCTCACCCAAATGGGGGCGCGGATCCTCTCTCAAGGGGAAAAGGGTCGTCCCCCTTTGGAGATTCATGGTCAACTCCTTAAAGGAATCGACTATATCTCTCCGATTGCCAGTGCCCAACTCAAATCGAGTATTTTACTGGCAGGTCTCTTTGCGAAAGGAAAAACAAGTGTCACTGAACCTGTCATCTCTCGCGATCATACCGAGCGAATGCTGGAACATTTTCATGCGAAGCCCACGATTGAAAATCTCAAAGTTACGCTTAACGGAGAGACACGTCTCCATGCCCAAGATATTCAAGTCCCTGGAGATATCTCCTCTGCCGCTTTTTGGCTTGTGGCAGCGGCGGCTTCTCCCCACTCCAATCTCACGATCCGGGATGTCGGATTAAACCCCACACGTACCGGAATCCTCAGTGTCCTGCTTCGAATGGGAGCCCAAATCCGTGAAAGTATCGAGACGAGTAACGCTGAACCGTTTGGAAATATTCAAGTGAAAGGGGGTCATCTCGTGGGGACCGTTGTCGAAGGAGAGGAGATTCCGAACGTCATCGATGAAATTCCCATCCTCTCCGTTGCCGCCGCTTTAGCCGAAGGGGAAACGATCTTCCGTAACGCCGAGGAACTTCGAGTCAAAGAGACCGATCGGATCGCTGCTATGGCAGGAAACCTTCGTAAATTCGGAGTCGAAGTCGAAGAATTTAAAGATGGAATGTGCGTGAAGGGAGGGGCGAAACTCAAAGGAGCCCATGTGAAAAGCTTTGGTGATCATCGAATCGCCATGTCTTGCGCTATCCTCGGCCTTTTTGCTGAAGGAGAGACGATCATCGATGATGCTGAGTGCATCACCACCTCCTATCCGACCTTTGAAAAAGATCTTTACGAAATCACCAGCAATGTCACTTCGAGCTTAAAGAAAATGGTCTCGATCGGAGCCTCAAAATGAGTCGGTCCATTGTCATTGCCATCGACGGCCCCGCCGCCTCTGGAAAAAGTACCGTCGCCAGACGCCTCGCTGACGAACTCGGATTTACCTACGTCAACACAGGGACGATGTATCGTGCCATCACTTGGCAATTTCTCGAGGAAAACCTTCTGATGGAAGAGGCCTCGATTATCTCCCGAATTCAAACTCTCCCTTTTGAGGTTTGGATCGACGGCGGTCACGTCGAAATGCGGATCGCAGGGGTCGACCCTGTCGAATATACCCGCGAAGAGCGAGTCAACGGATTTGTCCCCAAAGTGGCGACAATCCCAGAAGTGCGTCAACTCTTAACCGATAAAATGAGATCGCTCGCCAAACATTCCCACTTAGTCATGGAAGGCCGCGATATCGGCTCCGTCGTCTTTCCGCAAACGCCGTACAAATTTTTCATCGATGCCGACGAAGAAATTCGAAATAAGCGCCGCAAAGCCCAAGGGGAAATCGATGAAATCCAAAGCCGTGACAAAATCGACTCCTCCCGCAAATCGGCCCCCCTTCAAGTCGCCCCAGGTGCGATTCGAATCGATACCACTCACCTGAATGTCGATCAAGTCATGGAATCAATCTACAGTGAACTCCCCAAAATGGGACTCGTCCTTGTTTAAAAAAAACTTAAAATAGACCCTACCAATGCATCAACAAGCGTTCACGGAACTCTTCAATAATCAGGGGGGTCTTCACTTCCTCACCCGATCTGATTCAACCGCCGCTTGTTTATTATGAGACCGTGGTACTGGCTCGCTTGGTCTCTCTCCGGAACCTTTTATAAGTCGATCTGCCATGCTGAGATCCAAGGTCGTGACCTTCTCCCGAAAGGAAACTTTCTCGCCGTCTCCAATCATCTCAGTAACATTGATCCCCCTCTTGCCGGT
>CAMAQI010000162.1 GCA_945860255.1 Methylacidiphilum caldifontis | reverse complement strand
TCCCCCCCTTAATCCCCCCTCCTGCCATCCAGGTGCAAAATGCCTTCCCGTTATGATCGCGACCAGGGATCGGATTGCCGTTTCGATCCATGACCACCGTCCGTCCAAATTCCCCGCCCCAGATGACTAAAGTAGAATCGAGCATCCCTCGCTGCTTGAGATCTTGAATCAGAGCGGCCGCCGCTTGATCGATTTTATGGGCTGTCTCGGGAAGGTTTTTATGAAGATCATTATGATGATCCCATCCACCGGCATTCACTTGAATAAAGCGTACCCCTCGCTCGACTAATCTTCGAGCCGCCAATAATTTCGCGCCCATATCGGTCTCGCCGTAAAGTTTGCGAGTATTATCCGGTTCTTTTGAAAGATCAAAAGCGTCGGTCGCTTCAGTTTGCATTTTAAAAGCCATTTCAAAAGATTCAATTCGCGACTCCATCTGTGGGTCATGTGCCTTAGAGGATTGAGATCTGAATTCATTCATTTTTTTTGTAAAATCAATCTGCTGCCGCTGAACTTCAGAAGTGGCAAAAAAACTTTTGATGTTTTTGATTACTTGATCGGGTTTCGTATTAGAGGAGAAATTGACGTTGCAACCTTGATAGGGACTTGGCAAAAAATTGGCGGCCCGCCATTCTGGCTCCCCCCCAAGGGTGATAAATCCGGGCATATTTTGATTTTCCGTCCCTAGCCCATAAAGAACCCATGAGCCGATACTTGGCTTAGGAAGTTGCAATGATCCTGTATTCATCATGCGCGCGGCAACATCATGCGCAGGTACATCGGTCCACATCGATCGAATGATCGCCATTTCATCAACGCACTCTCCGAGTTTCGAAAAAACCTCACTGACTTCAATTCCGGATTTTCCATATTTTTTAAATTCAAAGGGAGAGGGAAAGGCCACCCCACTCATACCAGGGAGGCTTTGTCCCTCGTATTTTTTAAGGATCGGTTTAGGATCAAAGGTATCAATTTGTGAAGGAGCTCCCCCGGCAAAAATATGGATGACCGCTTTTGCCTTAGCCGGAAAATGCGGACTCTTGGGGCTCAAGAGAGAACTTCCCCCTATCGAAGAGGTGGGTTCTGCGGCGTTAGCCTCAGGAAAAAGATCGATCCCAAAAATTGAGGAAAGAGTCAAAGCTCCCATTCCCATCCCCGAGCGGATCAAAAAATCTCGTCGATTGAGAATTAAATCCTCTAGACTCAAAGAATGATCTTTACGGTGTTGGTCGGAACAGATCGGAAGGGTGTCATCATTCATCGGGGCCTTATTTTAGTCAATTTACCTATCACGTACCGCGCGATTAAACCTCAAAGAGCCAATCGAACGGACTCTTTAAGAGTTAAGATCCAGTAACGGAATAAACCCCGACTTTTAATCAAAGTTGCGATTATTTCAATCGATCAAGGGATTTAAAGAGCTTCTCTTGATTATTCGGTTGTAGGGGAACCAAGGGGAGGCGTACCTCTGGACTCATGAATCCTTCGCGGGCGAGGGCTGCTTTGACGGGGGCTGGGTTGCTTTCGATAAAGAGATCCTTAAAGGCTGGATAAAGGGCGCGGTGCATTTTTTCCGCTTCGGCGATTTTTCCGGATTGGAAGGCGAGCATCATTTGGATGATCTGTTTTGGGACGATGTGGGAGGCCACGCTAATCACGCCAACGGCTCCGACCGCCATGAAGGAGAGGAAAAGAGAGTCATCGCCACAAAGGATATCGAACGATTCCGGGAGTAACTGACGGAGTTGACTAACACGATCCGATTGTCCTCCTGCCTCTTTAATGGCGACGATATTGGGGTGCATTTTTGCGAGTTGAGCGACTGTTTCTACGGCAATTTCAACGCCACAGCGTCCTGGGATACTGTAGAGAATGAGCGGGAGTTTCGTTGCGTTGGCGATTTCACCAAAATGAGCAAGGAGCCCTGCTTGAGTGGGACGGTTGTAGTAAGGGGCGACGAGGAGGGCTCCATCAGCTCCTAATTTTTCAGCGGCTTGAGTTAAATCAATTGCCTCTTGAGTGCTGTTGCTTCCGGTTCCGGCGATGACTGGAATACGGCCTTTGACGGTTTGAACGGCGAGCTCGATAACGCGGAGATGTTCTTCGTTGGAAAGAGTGGGAGACTCCCCCGTCGTTCCGACAGGGACGATTCCTTGAATTCCATTGGCGATCTGGGATTCGATGAGATGAATAAAGGCCTTTTCGTCAATCACTCCATTGAGGAACGGGGTGACGAGTGCAGTGATAACTCCTTGAAAACGTTTCATTGTCCCTCCTTTCTAAAAAGGATCTGAAAAGGAGCAAGAAGATAAAAAGGGGTTGCTTCGTAGAGCCGCAAAGCTTCCCAAGGTTCCCCCGTAGGAATTTAGAAAAGAAAAATCAAAAAAAATCATAAATCGGAATGCTAAGCTTTGAATGGGGACGAGATTGTTTCCATTGAAGAGATATCATTGGTTTCGGTCTATGACCGATTTATGGGAGTGGTGGATTTTGATTCTCTTTTTTTGGGGGAAAGGGGAGTCGATTGTGGGGAACGAGAAAGGTGGGGACGACGTATTGTTTTTCGATGATTTTACCGGAACTACTTTTAATCACGGAGGATTCAAAAGGAGGGCAAGGGGTGGGGATCGGTTTGAAGAGCCCGTTCATATTGTCGGCGAGATGATAAAGAAATGGAGGGAGTGGTTGTTTCATCATCCAAAGGATTGCATAACCGTTTAAGAGGATGGCGACAGTAATTCCCAAAATGAGGGGCCAATTTATTTTTTGGTGCCACGGTTGTGCATACTTGATTGGAGAGATTTTGCGGATCTTTTTGGCGTTCGTTAAGTCCATAGTCCCTCACTCTTGATTTTTTTTGCATTATTTTCAGTCGGAAGGAAAAATAAGCTCAACGGCTCTCTCGTTGAGCTCGCAGGACGAGGCCTGAAAACCAAGAGGAGCTGAAGCGACGATAGGCAGAAAAGAGGGAGCTTGGAAAGTTTGGTGCGGGGGCGCAGCGGGGGATAACTAAAACGAAGTTTTGTAATGGCGGGAGCCGAACGAATTAGTTTGGATTGCAAATACAGCTTACTATTTGGCATCAATCTTAATATCATTATCACCTCATAGAGATATAATCGTGGGTCAATATATTGTGAGGGAGGTCTGATTTCGGGCTCCTCCGATCCTAATCCGAGAAAAGTCCGAAAACAAAAACCAAAATAAAATGTATTTTCAAAATTCATAAATCGGAATTCAATGCGACTTAAATGGGGGAGAGAATGTTTTTATTGAGGAGATATCCTTGGTTTCGGTTTTTGACCGATTTATGAAAATATGGTCTGAGATTCCTTTTCAATCAACTGAATAAACTCGATCGATGCTCAGGATCGTTAGAATTAGGTAAAAATCTACGGAATGCAGCGGAAAATTGAAAAAAAAGCAGGTTTTTTTTCAACGAACACTTTACAAGCAGATTTCACTTATGCAGAATTCCTCTCATGTCGACGACTAAAACTAGCCAAAAAAAGAGTTCGTTTAATGAAGGCTCCACGAAGCTTCTCCCTCATCAGAGTCCAGGAGATCGTTTAGATCTTTTAAAGCAGATGCTTTTAATTCGTCGATTTGAAGAGAAAGCAGCTCAAGCAGCAACGCAAAAAAAGATCAAAGGTTTTTGTCATCTTTATATTGGACAAGAGGCACTTGCGGTCGGAACGATCTCGGTTTTAAATCCCCATGATGGAGTCATCACTGCTTATCGGGATCACGGTCACGGGTTGGCTCGTGGAATGTGTCCTCAAGCCTGTATGGCAGAGTTGTTCGGCAAGGCGACCGGTTGCTCGCGAGGAAAAGGGGGATCGATGCATTTCTTTGATGCGAAGAAACATTTTTACGGTGGACATGGAATCGTCGGAGGACAGACTCCGCTCGGTTTAGGAATTGCGTTTTCTCAGAAATACAAAGGAGATGGCGGGGTCACTCTTTGTTATCTTGGGGATGGCGCGGTAAATCAAGGGCCGTTTCACGAGTCCTTAAATTTGGCCGCTCTTTGGAAATTGCCGATTATTTATATTATTGAGAACAACGAGTGGTCGATGGGAACAAGTCTCGCTCGTTCTTCTGCTGGTCTTCCTCTCGTCAATCGCGCCCAATCCTACGATATGGCGGGGATTGTTGCGAACGGAATGGATGTTGATGATGTTCGGGCGAAGACCGCAGAGGCGGTGCATTTGGCACGAACGGAAAGTCAGCCGACGTTAATGGAGATTAAGACCTATCGTTATCGCGGTCATTCGATGTCCGACCCTGGAAGTTATCGGACCAAAGAGGAGATCGAAAAACATAAGCAACATGATCCGATTTTGACCTATCGCTCTCGTTTGATGGAGGAGGGGATCATGGATAATCCGACCTTTGATCAGTTGGATGCTGAGGCGCAAAAAATTTCTCAAGAGGCTTACGATTTTGCGGAAAAGAGTCCTGAACCGGAACTCGAAACGCTTTGGGAAGATATCTTTACTCCTGAGGATCAAATTCCTCCTCTTGAACATCGTGGTCGTTTTCACCGTTAATTTGAATTAAACTGAGTTTTTATATGCCTGAAATATTTTATCGAGAAGCGTTGAATCAAGCGATGGCGGAGGAGATGGAACGGGATGACCGTGTTTTCCTCATGGGGGAGGAGGTCGCCGAGTATAATGGAGCTTATAAGGTTTCAGAGGGACTTCTGAAGAAATTTGGACCGAAGCGAGTCATTGATACCCCGATTAGTGAATGTGGATTTACCGGTCTTGGAATTGGGGCGGCGATGCACGGTCTTCGTCCGATTGTTGAGTTCATGACTTGGAGCTTTTCTTTGGTGACCTTTGATCAGATCGTTAATAATGCAGGTCAGATTCGTTACATGTCAGGCGGCCAGTTTTCGGTTCCGATTGTCTTTCGTGGATGTTCTGGAGGGGGATTGCGAGTTGGAGCAACTCACTCCCATACTCCGGAAAATTGGTATGCCGGGGTTCCCGCCCTTACGGTGATTTCCCCTGCTTTTCCAGATGATGCGAAGGGACTTTTGAAGAGTGCGATTCGGAGTAATAATCCGGTCTGTTTTTTGGAGAATGAAAAGCTCTATGGATTTAAAGGAGAGGTTCCTGAGGGGGATATCTTAGTTCCGATTGGAAAAGCCAAGATCCGTCGAGAGGGAGGGGATATCACTCTGGTTTCGAATAGTCTTTCAACGCATGTCGCCTTAGCGGCTGCGGAGAAATTAGCTGCCGAAGGGATTCATGCCGAGGTGGTCGATCTTCGTACGATTAAGCCGCTTGATTTTGAAACGATTGCGGAGTCGGTATCGAAGACGAATCGTCTTGTAATTGTTGAGGAAAACAAACCGTTTTGTGGGTGGGGGGCTCAAGTCGCCTACCAAGTTCAGCGTGAGTTGTTTGATGAACTTGACTCACCCGTGATCCGTGTGACTGGTTTGGATGTTCCTCAGCCTTATAATAGTTTTCTTGAGGATGAGGTCATGCCGAGTGAAATGCGAATCATTGAAGCGGTTCGGGAGTCGC
>CAMAQI010000161.1 GCA_945860255.1 Methylacidiphilum caldifontis | reverse complement strand
TTTTTCATAACTATCTGATTACAAGTTGTTTATATATTTTAGGAAGTTTACTTCACTAGGAGCTTTCTTTATTCCCCTCAAAATGGCCATCCGCTTATCAACCACCCAAAGATCGCCCCGCCCATCACCACGACCAGAGGACTCCATTTCCATCGCTTTATCCCCCAGAGTGCCATAAACACCCCAATAATTTTAATCCATTGAATCTCTCCCGAGACCATCAAAACATGGGAAGCAAAACCGACTGCCATGGCCCCAATCACGCCAACGACCGCTGCAGAGATCCATTTCAAGAAACGCTCCCAGACTGGAAAAGAATCCAATCGATCCAAAAGGGGACCACCGATAAAGATAAATAAAAAACTAGGAAAAAAAGTCACCCAAGTGGTAATCAAAGCTCCAAAAGTGGCCATTCCAAGAGGCGATCCTCCTTCTGGATTCAACCAACCAGCCATAAACCCAACAAACTGCAAAACCATGATCAACGGTCCAGGAGTCGTCTCTGCAAGTCCCAATCCTGCGATCATCTGTTCAGTATTTAACCAATGAAAATGATGAACCGCCTCCTGAGAAACATAAGGAAGAATCGCGTAAGCCCCGCCAAAGGTCAACAACGCGACCTTAGTAAAAAAAAGCCCTAACTGAGCTCCTAAACTGGACCATCCTTGAATCAACCCGATCGCCAGAATCGGAGAAAAACAAATGGCAAATCCACCCATAAATTTCAAACCAGCCTCCATACCGATCTTTCTCCATTGCGAATCAATTCCTCCTCCCTCCTTTTTTAAAGGATCTTGACGCTTCATGAGGAAAGAACTGAAGAGAAGTCCCACAACCCACCAAAGAAAATTAAGTTGAAGAATAAAAGCCCCCAAAAAAGCCCCAACAGCCAATCCTAAAGCCCCTTTGCTCTTGATCGATTTCTTGCCGATCCTAACAATTGCCATTGCCACTAAAGCGACTACTGCAACCTCCAGTCCCTGAAATAAAGAGGCGACGAAAGGAACAGACCCCCATTGGGCATAGAGCCAACTGAATCCCCACAAGATAAAAACAGCAGGGATCACAAACAGCCCTCCCGCGACAAAAGCCCCTCGAACCCCATGCATTCGCCATCCAATATAAGTCGCCAGCTGCTGCGCCTCGGGACCTGGCAGCATCATACAAAAATTGAGTCCGCTTAAAAAATCGGCTTCACTGATCCACTTTCGACGCTCCACGATCTCCTCATGCATCATCGCGATCTGCGCCGTAGGCCCTCCAAAACTTACAAAGCCGAGCTTCAACCAAAAACGGATTGCCTCCTTAAATATCGGGCTCTTGGCTTCCATCACTCAACCTTGAATAACTCCCTCAATCCAAACAAGAGCTAAATGAATTAAATTCCATATTATCCCAGATGAATCCCAAGCTGTCGAATAGGCGTTAACCTAAGAATAGTAACCAAAAGAGATCTTCTCCCGCAAAGTCGCAAAGCTTCCCAAGGTTCTTCCGATAAGAATTTGGAAAATAATAAAAATCATCAAAAAAAATCATTTGCCTTTCGGGCTGAGCCTTGGGCAACTTCGCGGCTTCGCGTGAAAATGTTTTAAATTGTATTTCCTTAAGTTGAGACCTATGTGTACAGGACGGAACAGAGAATAGTGTCTTGAAACTCGGGAAACAGCCTATCGGCTCTCTTTTTTAAGTAATTCCTGCCGGGCTTTCTCTAAAAAAATTCGCTCCTCTTCGGAAAGACTCTTCATCCCACTTTTTGAAATCTTCTCTAAAACCGCATCCAAATGAGTTACCTCGGCTCGGCCTTTTTCAATTTGTTTCACAACCTGAATCTGATGCTTCTTCGCATAAAACTTCGTTCTTAAATCAGAAAACCATTCAAAGCTTTCCCCTTGAAAAAAACGAACCGCAATCCAAGCCGCTGTCGTTGTTAACCAAAAATTAAAGAGAAGTGCATGCTTCTGCGTCGCTAAAAATTGTAACGTATAAAGTCCGAATAAAATCCACATCATCACACGAAGCGAAATCTGAAAAAAGAAGACCTGAGAATCAGGAAAAAGAAAAGCGACGGCCACCACCAATCCAAAATGAACCGCTAACGCCCCCTCTAATTGCATCGGATACCAAGGGGCAATCAAGGTGAAGAGAATCGGCCCGGTAACCACCAAAGCAAAGTAGAAAGCTAAAAAACGCTTTAATCCCAACGACTCCTCCAACGGTTTGCCAAAACTGTAGAGAATGAACATATCAAACAAGAAGGTAAAAGTCGGGGTATTTAAAAAAATATAAGTTAACCATTGCCAAATATACTTCTGTTCGAAAACTTGCTGATTCGAAAAAATAAACGGGATCATCCAATTGGAATGCCCAAGGGAATAAGCCAACGTAGTAAAAAGCAATCCAACAACATGCAGCCCAATTAAAAAAAAGGTCGCCGAAATCGGACGTTCCCCCACATGAAAAAGAGGCTTCGAGGAGGAATGTTCAGGAACCCAGGCCATAATGAGTCAATACTGAACCGCTTTAATCATTAAATCAAACTCCAATATGCATGAGCTCTTCTGCGATTTGAACGGCATTCCAAGCCGCCCCCTTCAGAAGTTGATCTCCGCTAATAAAGAGCTGGAGCCCTCGAGGATGAGAAAGATCCTCACGAATCCGGCCAACAAAAACATCCAATTCCCCACTCGCAGTCAACGGCATCGGAAAGGTATTGGTCACACGATCATCAATCACCCGCACCCCTGGAGCCTTCAAAAGAATCTCCCGAGCCTCCTCTGCAGTAAGCTTACGTCTTGTTTCAATCATGACGGATTCTGAGTGCGCGCGTAACACCGGAACCCGAATACAGGTCGCACTGATCGGTAACTCGGGAGCATGAAACATTTTGCGAATCTCTTCACAGACCTTGTTCTCCTCTTCGTTATAGCCGTTTTCTCCAATCGAAGTATTATGCGAGAAGACATTAAAAGCAATTTGATGAGGAAAGACCGATCGAGTCACCGCTTCTCCCGCCGAATACTGTTTCACTTGATTGATCAACTCCTCCATCGCCTTCGCCCCTGCGCCACTGGCCGATTGATAGGTAGAAAGAACAATCCGCTCAATTCCTGCGGCTTGATGCAACGGCCAGATCACGGTTCCTAAAATCGCCGCGGTACAATTCGGATTTGCCACGATTCCTTTATGCTTTTTTAAATCCTCACGATTGATCTCTGGAACGACTAAAGGAACCTCTCGATCCATTCGAAAAGCGGAGGAGTTATCGATCACCACCGCCCCAGCTTTAATCGCATGCGGAGCAAATTCACGAGTTCGGGTCGCCCCCGCGCTAAAGATGGCGTAATCCATCCCCACAAATGATTCAGGAGTCACGGTTTCAACAACAATCGGTTGACCCCGAAAAAGCATTGTTTTTCCAGAAGAGCGAGCGGAGGCTAAAAGCTTTAACGTTTTAACTGGAAAATTTCGTCGTTCCAAGGTCCGTAAGACCTCTTCTCCCACGGCACCTGTAGCACCGAGAAGAGCAAGATTCACTTGTTTCATGGGGGTTTCCTTTATTTCAATCGTATCCGCTGAGGGAATTCCAGAGGCATCCTCCTCGTGGAAACTCTTTAACCAGGTTCTATTTTCTAACTCTCGTTGAAGTTGGCGAATCAGTCGGGCATCGGCCTCTGGAAAAGCATGATCCGCAAGCTGTTCACGACGAACCCATTTCCAATCGGCAACTTCAAGTGCCCGCGGCTCTCCATTCAAATAACGGGAACGATAGAAAAATATTTTGAGGTTCTTCTCTTGATATTTAACAAAGACCGTGTGAATACAACGTCCGACATAAATATCCACGCCTAGTTCTTCGCGTATTTCGCGACGAAGGGCATGAACATCGGTCTCGCCGTATTCGACTTTACCACCGGGAAACTCCCAAAGTCCGCCAAGCCTTTGATCAGGACGACGCAACGTAATAAGGATCTTATCCTCATTTTCAATAATTGCGGCAACAACACGAATCAACGGTTTTTTGCGAAAGGGAGCTGGATTCGAATATCCTGATCCTCTCCCCGGTTGAATTGGAGAAGTACCAGGCTCTGAATGAGAGCTCACAGAATAGGGTGCTTATTTCTTCGATTTTTCCCAATCTTCCAAAAACTTCTTCAAACCACTATCCGTTAACGGATGCTTAATAATCGCTTGAAGAACAGACCAAGGAGCGGTGATGACATCACTGCCAATCTTAGCCGCCTCCATGAAATGGATCGGCGTGCGAGCCGAGGCGGTCAAAATTTGTGTTTCAAAAGCGAAATTGTCAAAAATTTGACGAATATCACGAATCAGTTGCATCCCATCTGTACCAATATCATCCAAACGACCGACAAAAGGACTCACATAAGTGGCCCCTGCTTTAGCGGCGAGAAGCGCTTGATTCGCATTAAAACAAAGAGTCACATTCGTCTTAATTCCCAAGGCCGTAAATTCACGAACAGCCTTCAAGCCTTCAGGAATCAAAGGAACTTTGACGATGATATTCTTATGCCAAGAGGCGATATCTTTCCCCTCTTTGATCATCTCATCTGCCTTTAAGCTAACCACTTCAGCGCTAATCGGACCATCAACGATCTCACAGATCTCGAGGATCAATTGTTTAAACGGCTTTCCGGATTTTGCAGCGAGAGAAGGGTTGGTTGTTACACCATCCACAAGTCCCATCGATTGAGCTTCTCGGATTTCATTCGTATCACCAGAATCAATAAAGATTTTCATATGTTACGTTATTATCAACTCCCTTTACTTTGACAATTCATTTTAAATAAAAGTTCGCTTGCGAAAGAAAAATCAGCCCCCATGGTGGACACGATGATTGCTTGGCTCTATCTCATTTTGGCAGGATTATTTGAAATCGGTTTCACCACCTTTATGCGTCTCTCCGACGGTTTTCGCCGCTGGGAGTACCTCATCCCTTTTGCGATCTGCGCAATTTGTAGCTTCGCTCTTCTCACTCTCGCTGCTCGAACCCTCTCCTTAGGCCTCGCCTATGCCGTATGGACCGGAATGGGGGCGGCAGGAACATTAATGGTAAGCCGTCTTTTTTTCAAAGATTCCTTTAGCCCTCTTCAACTCGGATTCATCCTTCTTATTATTATCGCTGTCGTGGGACTAAAGTTTTCTCATCCGCCTCAAACTTAGAGTTGACTCTTGATCGAGGCGTCCTCACCATTCCCCTCCCAATCCTAAACCTATGATTCACCATATATGCCTTTTAGAAGCCAAACCAACTGTGGCTGGAGATAAGCTCGAAACCTTAATGGTGGAAACACGGATTCGCCTCCTCAAAATCCCTGAGGTCAATAATCTCCGCGTCGGCAAACGAATCGATGTCTCGACGAATCCTCACACTTTCTTTTTCTCTTTTGACTGTGATAATATGGATAAACTCGCCTCCATGCAGGACAGCGCTATTTTTACTCAATTTCAAAAACAGATCCTCGATGTTTACACCATCAGCTACATGATGATCAATTATGAAATGGAACCGGGTAAGGACGTTAAAT
>CAMAQI010000160.1 GCA_945860255.1 Methylacidiphilum caldifontis | reverse complement strand
GTCTCATGCCTCAAACCTTAGAAGCGATCAGTCATGCTCGCGCTGCTAAAGTTCCGATTATTGTTGCGATTAATAAAATCGATCTCCCCAGTGCGAATATCATGAAAGTCAAAGGACAGCTCCAAGAAAAAGGACTCGTCCCTGAAGATTTCGGTGGAGATACCATCTGCTGTGAAGTCTCTGCCCTTAAGAAAACAGGGATCGAGCAACTTCTCGATATGATTATCCTTCAATCAGAAGTGCTTGAATTAAAGTCAAACTCCAAAGGATCAGCTCGCGGTCGCGTGATCGAAGCTCAATCGGAAGTCGGTCGTGGACCGACCGCAACGATGATTATCCAAACAGGAACTCTCGCTTTAGGGGATGCGATGCTTGTCGGTCGTTTCTACGGTCGCGTTCGTGCCCTTGTAGACGACTCCGGTAAAAGCATTAAAGAAGCCGGCCCTTCAATTCCGGTAAAAGTCATGGGACTTGATGGAGTCCCCACTCCCGGCGATGAGTTTGTGATCATGAAAAATGAGCGCGAAGCTCGTGAAATTGCCGAAGAACGTCGCCAAAAGGCACGCATTCAAAAACTCGAAAGCAGCCCTAAAGTCACTCTCGAAAATCTTTTCCAAACACTCGAAGATGGAAATAAAAAAACGCTCAATATGATTCTCCGTGGTGACACACAAGGATCAGTCGAAGCGATTATTGGCTCCCTTCGTAATATCGACAGCAAAAAGATCGATCTCAATATCATTCAATCCTCCGTTGGTCCGATCTCAGAGTCCGATATCCTTTTAGCAAAAGCCTCCAAAGCAATCGTCGTCGGCTTTAATACAAAAACCGAAAACAGTGCGGCGAATGCGGCAAAGAGCGAAGAGGTTCAAATCAAGCTCTACAGTATTATTTATGAATTGATCGATCAGATCAAAGAGGCGATGGCAGGACTCCTTGATCCCGAACTCCGCGAAAGCAAGCTCGGACATGCGATCATTAAACAGGTTTTCGAACTCACCAAATATACGGTCGCCGGTTGTATGGTTCAAAACGGACGCCTTGTCCGCTCCGCACGTGCCCGTGTTCTCCGCAAAGGACAACCAGTCTACGACGGTGGATTCCAAACCCTCAAACGCTTCCAAGATGAAGTCGGAGAGGTTCGTTCCGGTCTCGAGTGCGGAATTCGTCTTGGCGATTACAATGACTATCAAGAAGGCGATATCATTGAATGTTACCAATTCGAAAAAGTCCCTCAGGCCTTGTAAACAGCCCCCTCCTTTCGTTGACGTCACCCGTATGATCTCCGTTGGTAAAGGGCTCAAACGAATCGCCCAAGAAGAATATCTCACGCTTCATGCAACGTCATTATAACTATCTGGTCTTAGGCAGTGGGATCGCTGGACTTACTTTTGCTTTAAAAGTCGCCTCCAAGGGAAGCGTTGCGATTCTCACGAAAAAAAACCGCGCCGAATCGAATACGAACTACGCCCAAGGAGGAATTGCCTGTGTCACTGGAGCGGATGACTCTTTCCAACTCCACGTTCGTGATACCCTCGATGCAGGGGCTGGACTTTGCAAGGAATCAGTGGTCCGGGAAACCGTTGAAGAGGCCCCAGAAAGAATTCAGGAACTGATTCAAATGGGGGTCGATTTCTCCCGTGCCCAAGAGGGATACGATCTCGGAAAAGAAGGGGGTCATTCTCGTCGCCGCATTCTCCACGCCAAAGATATGACAGGCAAGGAGATCGAACAGGCGCTCTTAGCTAACATCGCTAAACATCCGAATATTACCATTTTCGAAAACTCCGTTGCGATCGATCTCATCACGATGAGAAAACTTGGTTACTGCACTCAAAATCGCTGCCTCGGTGTCTATGCGCTCAATAAGATCTCACGAGAGGTCGAAGTCTTTTCCTCGGATCATCTCCTCCTCGCCACTGGTGGCTGCGGACAGGTCTATCAGCATACCACCAACCCTGATATCGCAACTGGCGATGGAGTCGCGATGGCCTACCGAGCAGGAGTTTCCATTGCCAACATGGAGTTTATCCAGTTTCATCCCACCTGCCTCTATCATCCTCAAGGGCAAAGCTTCCTCATCTCTGAAGCGGTTCGCGGCGAAGGAGGAGTCCTGATTGATGCTCAAGGGAATACCTTCATGGAGCGATACCACTCCCTTAAATCACTCGCCCCCCGCGATATTGTCGCTCGAGCGATTGATGCTGAAATGAAAAAAACAGGAACTCCCTGTGTTTATCTCGATATCCGCTTTAAAGGGGAGGAGTTTATTAAAAATCGTTTCCCTCAAATTTTTGCTACTTGTCAAAAATATGGAATCGATATCACCAAGGATCCGATTCCAGTCGTCCCTGCTGCCCATTATCAATGCGGAGGAGTGATCACCGATTTAAACGGTCAAACCTCCCTTCCGGGACTCTGGGCTGCTGGGGAGGTCGCCTGCACCGGACTCCACGGAGCCAACCGACTCGCCAGCAACTCACTGCTCGAGGCAATCGTCGTTTCTCACCGGGCCTCGCAAGCGATCCAAAAAGAACCGATCACTCAAAATACAATCGAACTTCCCGCCTGGCATCATGGCAACTCCCAAGATCCCGATGAGCTTGTTGTCGTCAATCATATGGAACAGGAGATCAAGCTCCTGATGTGGAACTATGTCGGAATCGTTCGCTCTAATAAACGGCTCTATCGCGCAAGCTCACGACTTCGGATGATCGCCCAAGAGGTCCAGGAATATTATTGGATGAACCGAGTCTCCCCAAAAATTATCGATATCCGCAATCTTTCCATGGTCGCCTCCCTCATCGTCGACTGCGCCATCAGCCGCCAAGAAAGTCGAGGGCTGCACTACACCTTAGACTATCCTCAAGCCGATCTCTCAAAAGAGGGTGTCGATACATTACTCCAGTTGCCTTAGTCCTCAATTCGGAATGAGAGATCGATTTATGTTTATTTCAAAACCAAATAAAGAGTATGAATCGTCCCGGCTAAAGTCAGAGGAATAATCATCAAACTGGGGAACGGTTTACGGGTCTTTAAGTAACCGACCGAAAATTTAACCAGAAGCATCAAACTCACCAGATGCCCGACTAAAATCCAAATTTTAATCCCTTGCTCAATTCCATATCCAGAAGCAATAATTAATAGCCCAGAAATCGTTCCAGCAATCAAAGAGGCCTTTGATTTCGCCTTCACAAATCCCATCACTCCCCCAGCAATGATCAATACTCCGTACACGGTCCAATAAATATTCATGATTTTTTTTCCCAGTTAATTTTTTGATATGCTTGTAAAGCATCAAGCGCAGATGTAAATCGTTCTTCGGGTCGCTTTGCGAGTAATTTCATTAACCATTCATCGAGCTCTAGAGGTAGTTCTGGACGAAACTCTAAAATAGAAGTGGGGATCGTATTTAAATGAGCATCGATCATCGGTTGAGCTCCTTCAACAGGAAAAGCATGTCTTCCTGTCAAACCGATATAATAGATATGCCCTAAAGAATAGAGATCGGATCGCCGCCCTAACGACTCTCCATAAAAACGTTCGGGCGCAATATAAGGAAGGGATCCCACGACAGTGTTAGACTTGAGGGACTTGAAACCGTCCGCTTGACGTCGATCGCGCGCGATCCCAAAGTCGACGATTTTGAGGTTCATCTCCGATCCCGTCGACCCCATAAAACCAAACATCAAATTGGCCGGTTTTAAATCTAAATGGAGGACTCCTTGCGAATGAGCTGCCTCAATTCCTTGAAGAGACTCCACTACTAATTTATCCAATAACGAATCCCTCAAAGCCCCCGATTCTAACAGGCTTTGCAAGCTCTCTCCTTCGACAATCTCCATGACCACAAAAGCCCCCTCTTCCGACTCCCCATAATCAAAAACCGTGACGAGATTGGGGTGAATAAATTTCGCTAAAAGTCGTGCCTCCTGTAAAGCGGCTTCACTATTGGAGATCGTCGAGTCGAACTCGGAACGTAAATATTTGATCGCCACTTCTCTCTCTAACTTACGATCAATCCCTCGATAAACACTCGATACCCCCCCCGCCCCAATTCCCTCCAGCGGAATATAACGCTCGGCATCCACTTTCAATCGCTGGGTAATCTGTCCCTGTCTCTGCAAAAAACGGGCGGCCGACTCAATCTCTAGCCCTAACCGCTCCCCCTCCTCAGCCCAACTCAAAACTCCGTCTCCCCCCGCCTTCAAAAATTGAATCGGATCCCAAAGCCCATGAGCGGAGGGAATCGCCAAAATAAAAGAACGCCAACGTAAAGGAGTCCTCTGCACCTGCTCGCAAACTTGATTTCCACTCATCCCTGGAAGCAGAAAATCAAGAATCACAATTTGCTCGCTCGTCGCTTTTTCGATCCGCTCAATTGCGCGATAGGCGTCCTCGACGAACTCAATATCAAAACGAACTGAATCAACAATTCCTTTGAGGAATTGTTTTTTTTCAGGATCTTCACTAGCGAGGATGATTTTCATTCCTTTAAAAATCACTCAAGAGATTCATTAAAATCAAGCCTTAGAAACCTTTGCTTCGATCAGAGAAGAGTCCTGCTCCTTCTTATTTCCAGAGCGATGACTTAACCACCAGACAAAAGCGGGAGCCAAGAAGTGAGAGGAATACATTCCTGCTAAAACACCGATCAACATCGTGACCGCAAATCCGTGAATCACTAAACCTCCAAAAAAGATCAAGAAGGTAATCGCAATTAAGGTCGTTCCCCCGGTGATGACGGTACGCGCTAAGGTCATATTTAAGCTGGAGTTCAAAATCTCCCCAAGCGACTGCTTTGTTCCCGATTTCAAAATCTCGCGAACACGATCAAAGACAACGATCTTTTCATTGATCGAATATCCCGCAATCGTCAAGAAGGCTCCCACCAAGGTAAGCGAAAGCTCCGAACCCAAAGCAACCGCCAGACAGACGGCAATTAAGACGTCATGGACTTGAGAGATCGTCGCCGCCACGGCATAGGTCCATTCAAACCGAAAGGAGGCATAAACCAAAATCCCCATCAGTCCGAGGAGTAACGAGAAAGAGGCCCGACTTTGCAGCTCTTTTCCAATTTGAGATCCGACACGATCCAAGCCGACTTTTTTAAATTCAGACTGAGGAAAGGAGCTTTGAAGGGCGGTCACCACTTGATCGCCTTGATTTTCATGAACTTGAACTGAAAGCTTTCTCTCTCCCTTAGCGTACTGAATCAAATGAACATTGATCCCCCCCTTCTCCAAGGTCTCCCGCAATTGACCTACCTCAATCGCTTTTTCAAAACTCAAGGTGAGTGAATCTCCCCCAATGAAATCGACTCCAAAAGCTCGATCCCCTTTTTGAGCGAAAGAACCGCCCCCGACGACCAAGATAAAAACCGATAGCGCCACAGCAGGCCAACGAAGCTTTAAGAAATCGATCTTCGGATTCTTCACAAACTCCATCATCGTCAACTTACGGAATGAAGGAATCATCAGAGTCCAATCAAAAAGATTTCGAGTCACCACAATTGCCGTAAAAAGATTCGCAACAATTCCTAAGGTCAAGGTCACGGAAAACCCTTGCAAAGGACCACTTCCCATGAAAATCAAA
>CAMAQI010000159.1 GCA_945860255.1 Methylacidiphilum caldifontis | reverse complement strand
GTTTAATCAGAATGGCTTTCATCGAACGGATTAGGTTTTGTTTAAAAATGGTAGCGCGGCTTCATAAACCTCTTGAGGAGAAATCGATTCGTAGCTCCGTTTCCAAAATTTCTGTTTTGTTTCGAACCACCGTTTTCTGGCGCTGGCACAAACAGGATGATTGTTCTCTCCGAGGGCATGCCATCGATTCGGACCATAGATCGGCTCCATTCTTCCAAAGATTTCGACCGTAGGACAGCCGACAGCGGCGGCGAGATGGCTCGGTCCTGTATTTCGTCCGATGAGCAGGCGCGCTTTTTTAAGAATCCATCCCAAGGATCCAAGGCTCGTTTTTCCCGCAAGATTGATACAGTTCCTTTGAAAGATCGGGTCTTTCATCAGTTCCAGGATGGAAGGGTCGTTGGCGTTATCGCCAATGATCACGAACGGCTCTTCTTCACGATCACGAATTAATTTTGCGAGCTCAATAAAATGAGAAACAGGCCAACGAAGGGATTGTGAGTGGGCGGTGGGGTTCAGAACGATATAGGAGAGAGGGAAGGAGTGTTCTTGGAGAAGTTGATTCGCCAGTTCTTCTTCATCAGGATTCAGATGAATCGAGTAGTGGAGTGGATGAGGAATTTCAATCTCAAGGGATTCCAATAGATCGAAATTATAATTTGCCTCATGTTGATCTCCTTTGTCTTTGATATACGGATAAGCGTGCGTGAGGAAGCGTGTCAGTTTTTTATGCAAATGTCCGATTCGGATCGGAATTTTGGCCTCGGCGGTCAGTGGATAAAGAACAGGGAGGGGGTGTAAATGAATCAAAATGTCGGCTTCTACCTCTCGAATTTGATTCAGAAGAATCTTTTTTTCCTCTGGATTGGGATGGGGCGAGTTCGGAATCGGGATGAACTGTTCAAGAAGCGGATGTCCTTGAAACAATGGGGACATCATTTTTCGCGCCATAAAAAAAAGAGTGTGTCCCGCGGCATTCAGAGGACTGAAACAGGAGGAGGAGATAATCGTGTCACCGACTCGATCAGGGCGACAAATCAGAATCCGTTTCATGAGTGAAGAATCTCCTGAAATTTTTGATGATAGTCATTCCAATTTAAAAAACGAATTTGGAGAATCTCGTGGAGCAATCGATCGTACAGTGCCTGATCAGAGAGGAGTGCGCTCAAACCTTCTGATAATTTTTCGACGGAGGTGACATCGATCGTTAAGCAACCCCCTAATTTTGCTGTCTCCGCAATCGCTCCTTGATCTGAGCAAAGCACGGGGCGGTGGTGGGCGAGGCTTTCAAGAATGGGGAGTCCAAATCCTTCGATCAACGAAGGGTAAACCGTAAAAGAGCATTGAAGATAGGCCTTTTGAAGTTCCTCATCGCTAATTTGGTTTTCCCAATGAATCGAATAACCGTTTGATTGAAGTCGCAAGATCTCCTGAACGACTCGATCTCCCCAATAAGGACATTTTTTTCCGATGACACGAAGTTTAAAGGAGAGTCCTTTTTTCCAGAGTAATTCGCAGGCACGAAAAAGGAGGAGATGATTTTTACGTTGTTCGAGCGTGGAGATCGTGAGAATCTCAGGGAGAGAAGTGACGGGGGCCGCTTGACGGTCGACCGATGAAAATTCAGAAGGCCAAGGGAGGATGGAAATCGTTTTTGAGCAATTGAGGGGAAGCTGATTCCAATGATTTTGAAGGGCCTGCTTTGACTCTTCTGAGATGGTGATGACTTGAGAGAAGCGGTTTAAAGAGGTCATGTAATCATCAAACCGCGGTCTTCTTTTAGGGGCCGTGAGTTCGGGATGTGTCCAGGCAATGGCATCATGAAATACGGCGATTGATTTAAATCGAGAGAAATTTTGCTCGATCCATTCGTTACGGTCATCCTGGAAAATTTCGACTTGAACAAAATAATCATCGGGACCCATTTGTGAAAGCAGATCGATTTTTTTCAAGTGTCGCGTGATAAAACGCCAGTGTTTCGAGGGACTCGCTTGGAGATCGCCATCGAGGGCTCGTTTTTCGGTAGAGGTCAAAAGACAATATTGACGCAAGGGTTGATCCCAACGAACTGGGGTGACTTTTCCCTGTTTTTGGAGCATTCGATAGATTCCTCGTACTGTCCGAGGGACCCCAGTATTGAGTGCACTTTTACAGGTATTCGTGACATCGATCCAAAAATTCATGGATTCTGTTTTTCTCTGATTGAAGCCAAGAGCGTTACTCTGCGACTCCGAGGAGTTGGAGAAGGCGATCAAGCTCTTCTGAGTTATAGTAATCGATTTCTATTCTTCCAGTTTTGGAATTTCCGATTAATCGGACTTTGGTCGCAAATTTCCGTTGAAGCCGGTTTTCGAGCTCTTTCCAGTCGGCACTTCCTGCCGTTGTCGATTTTCTCTTTGAATGGATGATTCGCTGAGGATTGGTATTGAGGAGTGATTGGACAAGCCTTTCCGTGGCTCGGACCGTGAGATGTTCGCGAATAATCCGGTCAGCAACTTGAGTTTGTTCCTCTTGACGAGAAAGGGAGAGAATGACTTTGCCATGTCCGACTGAAATTTGATTCGAGGAGATGTAGCCTCGGACTAAATCAGGAAGAGAAAGTAAGCGCAGGGCATTCGCAACCCCGGCACGACTTTTACCGACTCGATCGGCGACCTCTTCTTGGGTATACTTAAAATCTCGAACCAACAGTGAAAATCCCTCTGCCTCTTCGATCGGATTTAAATCCGATCGCTGCATGTTTTCGACTAAGGCCAGCTCAAGGACCTCACGATCGGTCGCTTGTCGGACAATGACAGGGATCTCTTTTAATCCCGCCTTTTGTGAAGCGCGCCAACGTCGCTCTCCAGCGATTAGTTCGTACTTTCCTTTTACCGATCGAACGATCAGCGGTTGAATGATTCCTTGTTGTTGAATCGATTGAGAGAGTTCGCTGAGCGCTTCCTCTGAAAAAGTTTTTCGCGGTTGGAAGGGACTGGGGACAATTTTGTCTAAAGTGACCTTTTCAACTCGTTCCCCTTTTTCAGCAATGGGTTGAGGGGTTGCAATCGCAGAGGTCCCCATGAGGGCGCCAAGTCCTTTTCCGAGTCCAGTTTTAGCCATGGGGAGGACTTTAGAGAGAAAGGGGGGAGCGGTCAATTCGGATCAGAAAGCTAAAATCCGGTTCCTTTCCATTTCTAGTGGAATTAAGAAATCTCTGAGGACGATTGAAAGGTAGGAAAAGCAAGTTGTGGAGGATGCTGAGGAGACCAAGGATTGAGCTTAAATTCCGAGATTTGGAGACGATTTCGGTACTCTTTTCCGATGAGCAGGATATCGGAGAGGTTGAGTCCTTGATATCGGTTTTCGTATTGAGATAAATTGTTTTCGGCAAGAAGGAACAATCGAAAGCCAGGCTCGAGGCGGTTTTTTTGAAGATGGACAAAGGCCCCTGCAAATTGAATCAATCCTTTATAAAAATTAGCCTCCGCACTTCCACGGTCTTCGAGCCAAAGCTCTTCGAGAACATCATGAGCTTCATAGTAAGACTGCTCGTTAAAGCATTCAAAATAGCCGAGATAATGAGGATCCCAGAAAGAGGAAGTAGATCGATGTTTCTCAATGCGGTCGGCAATACGAGGTGATTTTTTGCTCTTCATATTTAAAAAGAGAGACTATCTTTTTTCTTTAAGATGAAAAACCCTTTCTCAGCTCTTTTACTTGCGGGCGGACTTTCCTCCCGAATGGGCTCAGATAAAGCATTTTTAAGCTATCAGGGCAATCCGTTATGGCTCCACCAGTTGGAAAAATTTAAAGTGATCGGGGCTGAGAAAATTTTCATTAGCCGAGGATCAGGCCAATCCGATTGGGAATGCGATGAAACCTTTGTTTGGGATCGATTTGAACAAGCAGGTCCCATGGGAGGAATTCTTGCAGGAATGGAGGTCGCTCAAAATAAATGGATGATGGTTTTAGCGGTCGATCTTCCGATGATTTCCGTTTCTGTATTACAAAATTTAGTCGCCGCAGCCTCGGAGGATGGTGGTGCGGTTTACTGGAATAAATCTTATTTTGAACCGTTAGTCGCCCTTTATCCAACGATTCTAAAAAAAGAAATTCAGGATTCCTTAGAAAAGGGAGATCGATCGATCCAGCGGCTTTTAAGAAAATGGGTTGAGGAAAAAAAAATGATTTCGATCGAGATCCCTTCGGAATGCATCGTTCAATATACCAATGTAAATAGCGTTCAAGAATTTACGGAAATCACAAAAACAACCCAAAGTTGACCATTTTAAAAATGATTTTAGGAGTGAGGGACTAAGGATGAAAAATGGGCTAATGGATTCCTGAAATTCAAAGGCAGTTTTTTGCATTGATAGGGAGGATGGGGAGGATAAATTTAAAAAAAATTCTTTGGTCTTTATCCTGTTCATCCTGTTAATGGATGCAAAATTCTCTTTTTCATAGCGGGTGGCTGTTAGTTATTTGCTAAAGGTTAATGGGCTGATGGGTTGATGGGTTGATGGGCTATTCAGCTCCTGGGCTGACAGGAAGGACAAAAGTGAGTCGCACGTCCGCCGAGAAGGATTCGAGAGATGAAAGTTCCACAGCGCGAGCAAGCCTCTCCTGTTTTTCCATAAACGAGATGCTTTTGCGCATAAGTTCCGGCCTCTCCAGAGGCATTGACATAATTACGAATCGAGGAGCCGCCTGAAGTAATTGAGCGCTCTAATAAGGCAACGATCTCTTGCCAAAGTTTTTTTAACTCACGAATCTCTAATGCTAAAATCTGAGGATGAATCTTTCTGAGAAAGAGGGCTTCATCGGCATAAATATTTCCGACTCCCGCGATGATACTTTGATCGAGAAGTGCTGTTTTAATCGGCTTCTTACATTTTCTTAATCCCTCTTGAAAACAGAGAAAGGCTTCCTCGGGTCGGTGAAAGGGATCGGGGGCGATTTTTTTCTCGCGAAAGTAACGATCTTCATCAGAGACTAAGGTCAACGTTCCAAATCGACGGGGATCATAAAAGAAAAGATCACAACCGGTAAAAGAGAATCGTGATCGGATCTGGAATCCTTTCCCCCCTTTTCCAATCGCGTTGCGAACCGGATCAGGAATCAATTGACTCTTAGAGTCGAGCATTTTTCCTGTCATTCGCAAATGCTGAATAACGGTTCTATTTTTTTCAAAACGCAAAAGGATATATTTCCCTCGTCGCGCAACCTCGAGTAGTTGAAGTCCCTTGAGAGATTTTGGATCGAGGGGACTTTCAAACCAAACACGAGAGTCAAAGATTTCTAACGAGTGGAGTTTCCTGCCTACTAAATAGGCAAGCCCCCGGACAACCGTTTCGACTTCAGGAAGTTCTGGCATGGTCTTATTGAATTAGCCTAAAGAAGAGAAGTCGGCAAGGATCACACGTGCGAATTAACTTAAGCGAAGAGAAAAGACGATTTTAACCGCCAAGAAAAAGCAAAAGACGCCAATAAAGAGGAATCGATAGAAAGACATTTATAATGGACGGAGGATATCCGCAGTGACGGCCGTTATAATGTGAGAAAAGGCAATTGTCTTGGCTTTCAAAATAATAATGAATTGAATTTTCCTCTTTTGCTCTGTTAGGTTAACGCTCATGCGCAATTGCGGGACTACGGCGTGCCAAAGCCGCAATCTCTCCCGATAAAGTGATCCCCATTTATGGACTGATCCGTTTGAGAACTCGAATCC
>CAMAQI010000158.1 GCA_945860255.1 Methylacidiphilum caldifontis | reverse complement strand
GACTGATCCGTTTGAGAACTCGAATCCGTTCCCGACCTTCTCTTCCCTCAAAGGCCACATCGGGGATATAGTCCGCAATTATTTCGTAGCCCGCTGCAAACAATTCAGTCAGAGATTCAACAGAAAAAGAATAAGGGGGGCCTTCATCTCCGATTTCTCGTGCAGGATTGATAAACCAGACTCCGATCAATAAACCACCGGGACGTAAAATGAAATCGATCCCGTGGCGATACGGATTGCGGAGATGAGGGGGGAGTCCGCTCATACAGGTATGTTCAATCACAAAGTCAAAACGCTGATGCATTTCCTGCGGAGGATCAAACAAGTTCCCAACATGAAAACGTTCTTTGAGATCTGGATAAAGTGCCTGAGCCTCTGCAATTGCCGTTGGTGAGATATCCAGTCCAATGGCCTCTAATCCATACTGACTCGCTAAAGCGACCTCATGTCCCCGTCCGCATCCTGGAACAACGGCTTTTCCATGGATCGGATTCCGTTCGAGATATTGTTTCAGGGGAAGTGACGGTTCTCCTCGATCCCAGAACGCCTCTCCCTCTTGGTACTTTTTATCCCAGTCGATCGATTCCATAGGTTAAACTCAATCCTGTTTTTTCGATTGGAGAGAATCATTCTGCAGGCCAAGCATCGTTCCCTCTTCCCATTTTAATCCCCAGTCACACATTTCTCTTAAGAGAGACCCCAAATCAGTTCCTTTCTCCGTAAGTTCGTAGGCAAGTCGTTTCGGACTATCCGTAAGGGGAATTTGCTTAATGATTTTACGATTTAATAGACGATTCAGTCGATCACTGAGGATGTTGGTCGGGATTCCTTCAGGAGAGGTGCTGAACTCTTTAAATCGAGTTTTCCCAAGAAAGAGATCTCGTACAACAAGTAAGGTCCAGCGGTCTCCCATAATATCGAGAAGACAGGCAACAGGACAGGGAGATCGTTTTTTTTCTCCTTTGTCAGCAGGGGCTCTTTTTTTCGGCATTCCAGAACAATAGCATCCTGATGACTTGCAATCGACAAGTAATTTACTTGCAATTTGCAAGTAAATTAATAACCTCCCTTAATGAACCAAACCATTGAACCAAACCATTGAACCAAAGTTAGCGGCGCCAGGGGCAGGGTTACCCGTGATTGAACGATTCGTCGGAGGAATGATTTTTTCCCTTCGAAGAAAATGGGGAACGAGAGATTCCATGCGGGAGAGTTTTGAGCTGGAGCGAGTTAAAGTGCGAAAGCTTCTGGAGAGCTTAAGCTCTAAATATCCTGCTTGGGGAGAAAAGCGTATTTTAATTGATCGGCTTCAGGGACTTGAAGATAGCAGTCGATACTGGTCTGTTTGGATGACATTGGATCATTTACGAATCGTGAATGATTCGATCTCTCAGATTTTGAAAACGCTGGGGAGGGGGAAGATTCCGGAGGGGACAGCGCGCACTGAGGATGTGAAGCCGGGCTTAGAAGTCGGAGCTGAAATTGTTGAGTTGTATGAACAGTCTTGCGATCAACTTTTAGAGATCGCGGGGGCATTTTTAAATTTGAAGACGACTGTATCCTTTGCTCATCCTTGGTTTGGGCCCTTGGATGCGGGAGGATGGTATACATTAGCGGGAGTCCATCTGGGAATCCATCGGAAGCAGATCGAACGAATCATGGATCGACTTTCTCAGGGATCTGCTGAAAGCTGAGCGAGAGACTTCCCAACCTCTTTCATTGACGACCGACCCTATTCCCGAGTTGACATGGCGGATTGCGATTCCAGTGACTGTTTTTCATTTACTGACATTTACCTTGGGGTCAATTAGTGTCCAAAACAGAAGATTTTTTAAATATATCCTCACGCAAGGATCAAAGCTTTCGAAGAAATACCTCAATTCCTTTAAGGCTAAGTCTCCATAAACCGTTTCAATGGAATTGAAAACGCATTACGATGAATTCGGTTTTCTTGAAAGAGCTCTCTCTCAAAGAAACCACATTTCATCATCATGGGCGGGGTTTACTGGATCGCTATCGGCATACGCTTCGGGAATTAGCGAAATGATAGAGCCTATCTGGGTGCTCTGTGAAGTCGTTTTAATGCTTCACGACCAGTTGCTCTCACAATTTGGTGGTTCAGCGGGGATTCGAGATGAGGGTCTTTTAGATTCCGCATTAGGGGAGCCGCATCCTCTTTTGCTCTTGCGGCAGGAGAGATTTCTGAAAGCGACTATTCACAATGGCTTCAAAAAGGCTCTAAAAAGAGATGAAAGAATTTCAATTTATTTTTTAATTTGAACGAGAACAGATGGAAGATTTGATATTAAAAACAAATTATTAATGTTTATAACATATTAATTTGTATTTTTTATTATTTAGGTTATGTTTTAACTATTCGTTATGGAAATTATCATTTTTAAAGATTCTGCGAGTGCCTCACTTTATGCCGCCAATGAAATCACGAACTTGATCAGTGGTCGTCCCGATGCAGTTCTCGGCCTTGCCACAGGGGGGACTCCGGTTCCTATTTATGAGGAATTAGCTCGGAAATATCAGCGCCAGGAGTTGGATTTTTCAAAAGTGACCACGTTTAATCTCGATGAGTACTGGGGTCTTTCTCCAATCCATCCCGCTTCTTATCACTATTTCATGAATCAACATTTATTTTCGCGAGTCAATTTGGACCCTGCTCGTATCCATATTCCCAATGGACTTGCAATGGATGCCTCTCAAGAGTGCCTCCAGTATGAGCGTCAAATCGCCGAAGCGGGAGGAATTGATCTTCAAATTCTTGGAATTGGAGGCGAGGGTCATGTCGGATTTAATGAGCCTTCCTCCTCACTCAGTTCTCGCACACGAATCAAGACCTTAATTTCTCGAACACGCGAAGATAATAAACGTTTTTTTAAGGAGGATGAAGAGGTCCCGTTTCATGTTCTTACCATGGGTGTTGGAACGATTATGGATGCAAAATCCATTCTTTTACTTGCATTTGGAAAGGGGAAGGCGGAAGCGATTGCGCGGACGGTTGAAGGTCCAGTGAGTGCGCGGATACCGGCATCGATTTTGCAGATGCATCCGAAGACCAAGATTCTCCTCGATGAAGAGGCCGCTTCGTGTTTGGAGTTGAGAGACTATTATCAATACGTTTACGAAAATAAAACCAAGGCGGATAGAATTTCTCAGGATAAATAATTCCCCTATTTTAACGATTACATCTGAAATCCCCATGAAATTTAAACATCCCCAGGCATTTATTTGGGTCCCTCCCGGAATTTCCTCGGAAGAGGCGCTCAAGAGAACGACGCATCTTTCGATTGGAGCTCATCCCGATGATTTGGAATTTATGTCCTTTCATGGGATTGAAAGCTGCTATGAAAGCAAAGATTCTTTTTATACAGGAATTGTGGTGACGGATGGAGCTAAAAGCGTCAAAGCGGGCCCGTATCAAAACATGAGTCCCGAACAAATGGCGAGAGTTCGGATCGAAGAGCAACTTAAAGCGGCAAAACTAGGGAAATACAACGCTTTGATTATGCTCCAATATTCCTCTGCGGACCTTTTATCTTCTTCAAAAGGAGTCCGCCCTTGGATTCAAGAGATAAAAAAGATCTTCTCTTATTGCAATCCTCACACGCTTTATTCCCATAATCCTTTTGATAAGCATCCCTCCCATTTGGCTGTTATTTTGCCTCTTCTTCAGCTTCTCCAAAAATTAGAGCCAAAGCGAAAGCCGAAAAAGTTTTACGCCTGTGAGGTTTGGAGAGGGCTTGATTGGGTTTTAGAGCAAGATAGGATTGCGCTTGCGCTTGGGAAACCGGCACTTTCCAAAAAAATAAATCTCCTCTTCCAATCACAAATCGATGCGGGTAAAAATTACGCTGAAGCGGTGAAAGGGCGGCGTATCGCCAATGCGACTTTTTCAAATCCCCATGAAACAGATGCCGCGTCTCAAATTGAATTAGCTCTTGATTTAACATCACTGATGCATCGAACTCGCGATCAAATTTTCCCCTATTTAAAAGCGATTCTTTCGCGCTTTGAAAAAGATCTTACAAAAAACATTCAACGTTATTTATAAAATGGATCGCAATCAAAATGAATAAGACTCGTGTTCTGCTCGTTGGTTATGGTTTTATGGGGAAGACGCATGCCGCGATTTATGAGGCGATTCCTGAGGTGGAGGTCGTTGCGATCGTTGATTTATTGGCCTGCACCTCTACGGTGGCTCTTCCTTCGGGAAAAGTAGTTCCCGTTTCAAAAACATTATCGGAGGCCTTAGCTTCTTATCCTTGTGATATGGTCGATCTTTGTGTTCCCACCGACCTTCACGTAACCATGGGGTTACAAGTGCTGGGAGAGAGAAAACATCTCTTTTGTGAGAAGCCGATTGCTTTAGATAGAGAAGGGGCGAGCCAGCTTGAAGCCGCGCGTCAGCAAGCAGGGGTTCAAGCAATGGTCGGGCATTGTATTCGGTTTTGGCCTGAGTATCGATTTCTGAAGGATTTAATCGGGAGTAAAAAATGGGGAGCTCTGCAATCACTGAGTTTGCGCCGTTATGCCGCACGGCCAAGACAAAGTGCAGGCTCCTGGGTTGAGGATCCCCATCGCTGTAAAGGGGCCGCTCTTGACCTCCATATTCATGATACGGACTATCTTCTTTCGGTTTTAGGAAAGCCTTTTTTAGTGACCTCTCGTGGAGTTCGGGAGGAGAGCGGATGGAATTGGATTTCTACCGATTATGCCTATGAAGGCGTGGTGGTTCATGCCGAGGGAGGATGGAATCTTCCTGAAAATTGGCCTTTTGAAATGAGTTATCGCGCGGTATTTACAGGAGGTGTTGTCGATTTTTCAAGTAATCAAACTCCGACCCTACGATTTTTCGAAAACTTTCATTATCCAAAACTAAAGTTTACTTCAAGTGAGATCGGATCGGATTCAAAATTATCCACGAATTTAGCAGGTATGTCCGGGTATTATGCCACTTTAGCCTATTTTATAGGACAAATTCAAAAAGGTTTGCCCATTGAAGAATCGACATTGGAACAGGCAACGCAATCGCTTGAAGTGACCTTAGCCGAGATTCAATCCGCGGAAGAGGGTCGACGTATTTCAATTTGAATCAACTTCAAAATTAAAAAAGGAAATCAAATGCAAAAAGTAGCAATTATCGGAATGGGATTTATGGGGGCAATGCATGCACAATGCTACCGTCAAATTCCCAATGCAAAATTAGTGGCTTTTGTTGATATCGACTCAGATCGAGCCCAAAAAGTTTGTGATCAAATTAAATTAAAGCTTCCGATTTATTCGAGCTTGAAAGCACTTTTTTCAAAAGAAGAAATCGATGTTGTCGATATTTGTCTCCCGACCGATCTTCATGCGCAAGCCGCCTTGGAAGCAATTGCTCATGGTAAAAATGTATTTTGTGAAAAACCTTTTGCCTTGACCGTTGCTGATGCCAAAAAAGTGCGTGACGCTGCTAAAAAGAAAAAAGTAAAGATGCAGATTGGACAAGTCCTTCGATTTTGGCCCGAATACACCGCTTTCACCGAATTTGTGAAATCCAAAAAAGCCGGAAAACTCTTGAGTTTAACTCTTCAACGTCGCGCCGGAGCTCCGACCTATAGTTCCAATCAATGGCTTCTGAATGGAAAACGTTCCGGAGGAGCGGCACTCGATCTTCATATTCATGATACCGACTTCGTTATTGCGTTATTGGGTAAACCAAAATCCGTCAGTGCTCGCGGGACAACGGAC
>CAMAQI010000157.1 GCA_945860255.1 Methylacidiphilum caldifontis | reverse complement strand
CCCGATGACTACCCAAAACCATTTTTGCTCATGGCGACGAATCAAAAGATTCATTCCCCCTAAAAGAGCCAAAACAACAAGCGGCTCGTACAAGGAGACCCAGAGCCCGATCCCCCAAAGAATCGCTAATCCGATCCCCCACTTCTCTCCCCCGCTTCGCCAACGTCGCTCCTCTCCCCATAAGGCGAAAAAAATCAGGACAACGAGAAGAGATTGGTGATCGGGGCGAGCAAACGGGGTTCCCCAAATTAAACTCGGAAGGAGGGCCCAGCCGAGAAATAAAACGGTATTTTCATAAAGCGAACGGTTCGACCCTTTTCCCAATCGACTTCCAGAAAAAAGAGTTAAAAAAAGGAATACACAAAGAAAGAGCATCGGAGAGATCAGCAGTCCGGCCCAATCGAGGGGGGTTGAGAGGAACGGTTTTAAAAGCAACGCAAACAGTGCCAATAATCCATCCAACGGAAAGGTCGTATGAGGAACAATTCCGAACGGATAGTTCTCGAACCCATGAAATCCCCAGATCCACCCCTGACCGGACAAGATTAAAGAAACTCGATGAAGCCGGGTGTAGCAATCGCCATCCGCCATGATCGGATGCCCCTCAACGACAGGAAGATTCGGATAAATCCATCGAAGCCATAAACCGATGAGAATGACAATGACTCCAAAAAAGAGTCGCGGCCCTAATGGGAGGTTAATCCAAATTTGATTCCCATTGAACTTGGATCTCATAAAGAAAATAAAGAAACTTTCTTAGTCCCTCACTCTTAAAACAAATGAAACTGTATTTTTAAAATTCATAAATCGGAATTCAATGCGATTGATATGGGCTAGAGAATATTTTCATTGATGAGATATCTTTGGTGATGCTCTTTGACCGATTTATGTATACTTTTTAACAAACTTCTTTTTGTTTTCAACCTCTTCAACGACCGGGGCCGGAGCAGGGGTCGAGGCGGCCGGTTTCTCGGCAGCAGGAGGGCGCAATTGCTCTGGGGTCCCCTCATCCTCCTCCTCGTCCTCATTTAATTCCTCCATCGTTGGCAGTTCACCCATGGGACGACTCGGGATCATCGTGTGAGGAGTTCCTCCTGTGGACTCTATAAAGGCGAGTTTGATCTGAGAAATGGCCTTCTCAAGAAGCGCTGCCTCCTGGGGAGATAGATTTCCTTTGGTCTTTACCTCCATCATCTCTAACTGTTCGATCAACATCTTTGCTGATTCGAAATTCGGAGGATACATTTCTCCATCAGGAGTTGGGATTTTTCCAAGCATCATCAGAATATTCTGAGCTTGAATCATGACAAATTGAGCAAAGCGTTGAGCCATTTCACGAGATTCCATATAATTTCTAGGGGGTTGGTTCAGGAGGGCATTTCGGCGCTTCTGTGATTTTTAACTTATTCAGGACTAACGATAGCAGTGACGTAATGGGGATTCGAGAAGTATTTTTTTGCCGCCTGATTTATCTCCTCGAGAGAGATCGAGGCAAAGCGTTGTGCCTTAGCGATATGGTGATTATAACCCATCCCCAAATATTCATGAAGCGCAGCAGAATAGGCAATGGTCGCTGGGTCCTGTCGCATCATTTTCATATGACTTAAGAGCTTGGCGCGGGAACGTTCAACCTCCTCGGAAGTAATTCCCTTTTCGGCGATCAAACGAATCTCATCCAACATCTCACTCTCCACAAGAACTCTTTTTTTCGGATCGGTTCCGACGTAAAAAACAAAATAACCGGCCTTCTGAGCCAAAAACTGAGAGGTTCCGACAAAGTAGGCGAGCCCGAGTTTTTCGCGAATCCGTACAAAGAGCCGCGAGCCTAAATCGGAAAGGGCCTCACTTAACATCTCTAATACAAGTTGATCGGGATCTGCTGTTGAAACGGTCGGAAAGGCAAATTGCAGAACCGCCTGTTGCTTCGGCGTGGTACGTTCCACGCGAAAGGATTGTTGCAGTGGGAAAGGAATGATCTCTGATCGCGTTGCACTCTTGGGCTTCCAATGAAAGACCTTTTGAAAACGATCCTTCACCTTCTCGAGATCAATCGAGCTCGAAAGAGCAAAGATCGTCTCGGTCGTCTGAATGTTTTTGCTCCAAAACTCCTCAACATCGGAGCCTTGAATATTAGATAAATCCTCTTGTTTACCCATCGGAGTATTACGATAGGGATGCTCGGAAAAGAGAACTTCACGAACCATATTGCGCGCTTGCGACATCGGTTGATCGTGATCCATTTGAATCGATCCGATTTGTCGACGACGCTCGGTCTCTAACTCCTCGGGACGAAGCATCGGCTCATTGAGCATCTCTTGAAAAAGCTCTAATCCCTGTTCCCAATCAGAACTCAAAATCTCCAAGGAAAGAGTTGCGGAATTTACATTTGAATCGGCACTTAGAATCCCCCCCAAGCTTTCAATTTTTTCGATCAACTCTGCCGCTGTTCGACGACGGGTCCCCTTGGTCAAAAGATGGGCGGCCAAAAGGGATATCCCACTTTTTCCTTGAGGCTCCGCCAATAATCCACCGGAAAATAGAGCGCGATAGGTCATCAACGGCAGATGGGGATTGCGAACTTGAATCAAGGAGAGTCCATTCGTCAGCGATTCTTTAATGGCGAACTGAGGAGCGACCGCCTCTTGAGCGGTGACTGGCGAAAGCTCTTTTTTCTCTTCTGGATAAATCGAAATTAAATTTTCCAACGAGGGGCGAAGATAGCGATGCGCCACGGCCACCACCTCTTCCAAGGTCACGGCACAAAGTCTCTCTAAGTAACAACTCTGAAATAACGGATTTTTCGTGAGTAGCCATCCGCCGCCAATCTCCCCTGCTTTCCCAGACATCGACTTCAAACCGCGATAGTGATGCAGAAGAAGCTGACGTTTCGAGCGGTCAAGATCTTGATCGGAAAAGGTTTTCGAATCGACATGATAGATCACCTCTCGGATCACTTTCTCCAATTCCTGACCCTTTTCCTTCTGACCACGAGCCGATACCCCCCAAAGCCCATAGCCCGAGGGAGTATAGGCATAAGCGGAGAGATCCTCAGCTAATCCCCTCTGCTCAACAATCAGCTGATGAAGTTTTGAACCACGAGTTCCTCCCATCATCACCGAAAGTAAATCAAGAGCCGGGGTATCCTCATGCTCAATTCCTGGGGTATGAAAGAGAATCGAAAGCCGTAAAAGATCGGTGGGGAAACTCTCGCGAAATTCTCGGGGCAACATCTGAACTGGTTCCGGAGCGATCACGACCTCTTTTAAAATAGAGGCCGGAATCTTCTCTAAAAAATCGTGAGCCCAAGTTTTTACCTCCTCCGGGTTCACATCACCGACGACAATCAAGGTGACATTTTGAGGAACATAGCGTTGTTGATAGTAACGAACTAAATCTTCGCGTTTGAGTTGATTAAACAACGAAAGAACTCCAATCACCGGAAAACGATACGGATACTTTTGAAAAGCGGTCTTAAAAAGGAGTCGGCTCAAACGACGATCCGGATTGTCCTCCCCCATGGCAAACTCGCGGCGGATCACCTCCTGCTCTCGATCGAACTCCTCCGCAGGAAGGGTCGAATGAAAAACGGCCTCTCCGAGAATCTCTGCCGCCGGCTTCCATTGATCGGAGGGAAGATCGACGTAATAAACAGTATGATCGAATGTCGTATAGGCATTCAGGTGACCTCCCAACGATTGAATCTCCTGAGCCATCTCGGAATTCCCCCGTTTTTCGGTCCCTTTGAACATCAAATGTTCGAGAAAATGAGAGATCCCCGTTCCAAGCCACTCCCCCTCATGAATACTCCCTGTCCCGACCCAATATTGAAGACTCACCACGGGAGCAGAGTCCTCTTTTAATACAATGAGATTGAGCCCATTCGCAAGCTCGAGGACTTCAGGCTTAGAAATAAAAATATCCGGAACTGAAAAGGAAGAAGCATCCATAGTAACCCTCCCCGGTAACCACTAAGAAGAGCCTGTCTTACTCTTCGCGGAGGACTTTACCCGTGGTTTTTTCGCCGAAACTTTCTTAGATGAAGAGCGGTTTGTCGGTTTTTGCGGTTGAAAAGGCTTCACAAAAGCCTCATCAAAACTGAACCCTTTTTTGAAATCCTCGATCGAATCGGACTGAGTTCGTCCGAGAACCCCTTTATTGACGAGATTAAAGACAATATGACCAAAATCTTCGCAAACCTTGATTCCCCACTCATTGAGCACCGATTTCGTCATCGGTCCGAACTCCTTGAGCGAATAGTCACGAATTCCATTTAAAAGCTCCTGTCCTGAGACATGACCAGAAGCTCCATGGCTATTCCGCTTCATGATTTTGAGCGTATGATCAAGTCCCTCGCGGACAAAGAGATAGCTTTCAAGGGGGTACCGAGTGTCTTCTAAACAAATAAGACGAACATCATCGATAAATTTCTGAGTTTGCTGCTGGCTTGCCATTTGTTTTGAATTAGTGATTTCAATCAGGATGTCACTAACCTTTTGAAGCGCAACTTAAAAAATGAGAAGGTCCGACATGCTTCGCTTCGGCGTCAACTTAAGAAAATCTCACCCCCCTCCTTGACGACTCCCCCACTCTCTCCCACCTCCTCTCTCATGCTTGCTCACTTAGAATCCGCTGCTGTTTGGGGAGTCGATGCCTATCCGATTCAAATCGAGGTCAATGTATGCGAGGGGGAATGGACGGTCGTCCATGTCGGTCTTCCAGACACCGCGGTTCGAGAAAGCCGTGACCGAGTTAAATCGGCGATCGAAAATTCCGGTTATCGCTACGAATATCAACGCATCACGGTCAACCTCGCTCCTGCAGACTTAAAAAAGGAGGGCCCTAGCTTCGATCTCCCAATTGCCATCGGACTCCTCGCAGCAACAGGCCAAATACCGAAAGAGGAACTCGACTCCTCTTGGATGATTGGAGAACTCGCCTTAAATGGAATGGTTCGTCCCGTCAAAGGAATGATTGCCATCGCTCATACTGCCAAAAAAAGAGGGGTTCGCCGTATTTTTGTCCCGGAATCCAATCTGGGAGAGGCCGCGGTCGTGGAGGGAATCACCGTTTATTCGATCCACCATCTCCGCCAAATTGTCGATTTTCTTGCAGGAAAGATTCATCTAGAGCCAGTCCATCATCAGATTTTTGAGGCCGATCACTCACAACATCACGTTGATTTCTCCGACGTCAAAGGACAAGAGAATGCCAAACGAGCCATCGAGGTCTGCGTCAGCGGAGGCCATCATCTCCTGATGCTAGGACCTCCTGGAAGTGGAAAATCGATGCTCGCAAAACGGATTCCCACGATCTTTCCTTCCATGAACCTAGAGGAATCGATGGAGGTCTCACGCATTCATAGCGTCGCCGGACTTCTCGAATCAGGGGCCTCACTTTTACGTGAACGCTCCTTTCGATCCCCCCACCATACGATTTCCGATATCGGTCTGAGTGGGGGATCTGTTAAAAACATTAATTAATCCGAAAATCACAAACAATTATCCGAATATTAAGGCTTAAAGGAACCTATCTTTTTATAAGTTATTAATAAAAAAGAGGTTGTAATGCAGATTTAAGTAATTATAAGATTTAATCCGAAAATTTGATTACATTAATTTTCGCGAATGCCAGAAGTTGCAATAGATCAGCGAATCGTCGATTTTAAGACTCCGCATATGTATTTGTGGTCGGGAGCCGTCAGGAAAGTTTTCTCTGCGAATAATGTTTCTGAAACATTAATGGAGTTTAGTTTTGCTGAGGGATCAT
>CAMAQI010000156.1 GCA_945860255.1 Methylacidiphilum caldifontis | reverse complement strand
AACCGCCAAGAAAAAGCAAAAGACGCCAATAAAGAGGAAAAAATAATCCTGATTGCACGTTGTTTATCTATTTTAGGAAGTTTACCTCACCAAGAACGGTAAAGTTGAAAACAACGACGAATTTAGATACCTCTACCTTGGGGGGGGATTTTCCATCCGTTGACTTTTCTCTCAAAAGTCCGTATTCAAAAAGGTATGTCACGCGATATTAATTGGAAAACAACGGATGAGGATGGAAATAAGTATCAAGTTCGGGTGCATTACTTCGGTGGTGCCTTCAAATTTCAATTCAAAGAAGCCGGAGCAGAGGACTGGGATTATAAACGCCCCATCTCACTTCATGACCTTGAAACGTTTCTAGAAACGATCCAAAGACGATACCCTCGTCGCCAAGCGACTCACGACCAACTCATCATGGCTCAAAACCTCTTAAAGGACTATAAAAGGAAACATGGTCTTCCTCTATGATCCGAATTTCTAAAAAAACGGAATACGCCCTGAGAGCCCTCGTTGAGGTCTCTCAACAGTCTCAAGTTCATCCGTTAATTTCGATTCATAAAATTGCTCAATCGACAGAGATTCCGGTTAAATTTCTCGAGCAAATCCTCCTGACCCTCAAAAATGCTGGCCTCCTCAAAAGTAAACGAGGGATGGAGGGTGGATATTCGCTTCAACGCTCCCTCGAACAAATTACGCTTGGTGAAATATTACGCATCATTGAGGGGCCGCTTTGCGAGTGGCCTTGCCTCGAAAAAAACGATCGCGAAGCCTGTCCCTGTCCCGATAAAGTCCTTTGCCCGATCCGCTTAAGCTTTGAACCGATCTTTCTTCAAATGAATAAAATTTTAAATGAAACGACGCTAACTCAGCTCCTCGATAAAATCTCTCTTTTGAAATCTCAAAATCAGGAAACTCCTCACTATATTATCTAATGAATTTTCTAGTCGATTTTCCTCGATGGCTTCTCCTTGCCTTAATTCTCTATGCTCCTTGGGCCTACGGATCGATTCCAAGTCCGTGGAGAGATGGCCTTATCTTCGGTTGTTACGGAATCCTCTTCCTCTGGATCACCACACTCATGGTGCGCCGTCGGATCAATTACCTCAATCTTTATGGCTTATTCTGGGTGATTCTCATCCTCGCCCAAGGTCTTTGGATGGTTTATAACGCCAAATTCATTTACGATAACGACTACAATCAGTTTACCCCTTTTAATCCTCCTTATCCCACCCTCCCAGGATCGATCGATCAAGTGGTCTCTCAATTCAACATCCTCCAGCTCGGATCCTTTCTTGGGATCGCGATGATGGCTTGTGAAATCTCTCAGAATCCGATCTGGAGAAATCGAATCATGCTCACGCTTTGCCTCAGTGGTTTTTCCATTATCTTCCTAGGACTTGCTCAACATCTCATGGGTTTTCTGCTTCTTTACCCCCAGCGAATCAATGTCTGGCCTTTTGCTACCTATTACTATCATGGAAATGCAGGCGCTTACATGAATCTCGTCCTTCCCTTGATCATCGGAAAACTCCTTTTAGCCTTTCGCAATCCGGAACGTCACATCGAACACTCTCTCTGGATTTGTATTGCGGCGATCTCCGTCGCAGGCCCCTTTATCAATGCCTCTAAGGGAGCCACTCCGATTACCCTCCTCATTCTCTTTGTTTGGGGAATTTGGCAAATCAAACGCCAACTCTTTCACCTCAGCCAAGCGAAATCACTCCTGACCTTGATCTCCCTCGGGCTCATTCTTTTTGTTGCCTGCTCCTTTCTGATTTACCTGATCGGACCTCAAGTCGCGATCGATCGCTGGACGAATGCTCTCTCCTCCAGTGGACAATTTGCTCGGGGTCGATTATTGACTGCTGAAATCTGCCTTCATATGGCGCCGAAAGCCGGAGCTTGGGGGTTTGGACCGGATACTTTCCATATCGCCTTCCCCTTCTTTACCAACGAATATGGAAGTAAAGTTTTTGGGTTCTGGCGTTATGCCCACATGGATTATCTGCAAACACTCGTCGAATGGGGCTGGGTGGGGGCAATCACTTGGGGAATGTTTTTTTTCGGAGGGATTTTTCGCATTACCTGGAATTATTTTAAACGGTACGAACATTACTCCTCAAAAGATCGTACCCTCATCCTTAGCCTGCTCCTGGCACTCTTAGGAATGATGATCCATATGTGCTACGATTTTCCATTCCAAATCCCCTCCATTCAATTTTACACGCTCCTGATGCTCGGAATGGCCTACGGCTCCTCCCGCTGGGCCGATGCGGAATAACTAAATTCAGCTTGAGGATCTAACACGTATTTGATGCATTTCAACAATCCACAGCTTACCCGAAAAATTCTCCTCGGCATATTGACCCACAAAAGCGCGAACAACTCCCTCGATCGTTTTTAAATCCTGAGAAGGCGGTCGTAAAACCACGATTCCCTTGTTTTCATGGGGAGGATAATTTTGAATCGACGCAAAGTCTAAATCCAAAGTCATTAAAATTCGCTCCTCTTTTTGACAGGCTAGAATTAACTCCTTATCTGATTTTCCGTTTAGTCCTTCATCAAAAACAGAGTGCACATCATGACCTAAATTCCTCAAAAGAGAAACGATCGAGAACGGGACATTCTCATCCACTTTTAATTTCATGCAGGCACCGAAAAAGAAACCACTCTTTCCCTAGAAACATCGGCAGCAAAAGCAATTGCGGCCTGAATATCTTCTTTGGAAATCGAAGGATAAGATATTAAAATCTCTTCAGGAAGAACTCCAACCGCAAGATTATCTAAAATCGAAGATTCTCTTTCGACGGCAAGGAGGCCGTCGAAACAAAATCTATTTAATCCAACCCCAACGCTTACCAAAGGGCCAAAAGGCAACAAAGCCGGTTCCAACAAGGTTCTCTCGAGGAACGGGACCCCAACCACGACTGTCAAAACTGTTATAGCTGTTATCTCCCATCGCCCAAAAACGGTCGGTCGCCAACTGGTAAGTTTCTTGAGGGGTCGCTAAGAAATTAATTCCCGGAAGATTGGACGTATAACCCCGATAGCCCTCTTTCGCTGCCTGAACCTTTGTCACCATCGGATTATCGTCGATCCTCTTTCCGTTTACAAAAAGATGCGGCTCTTCAATTCTCAAGGTGTCGTGAGGTACCCCCACACATCGTTTAATATAATATTGTGAGCCTAAAATTCCTCTCATCGGGAAATCTTTCTCAATTCCCTCAATTCCTTTCGTCGTAAAAACAAAAACCTCAGCACGTTTCGGAAGGCGAAAATGAATCGTCATTTTATCCACAAGAACAAAATCCCCTGATTCCACTTCTAAGTTTAAAATATCCTCCCCTTTACGAAAGAACTGATCACGATGAAGTCCTGACTTTTTAACCGCCTCCATCGGCAACCAAAGTCGCTTGGTTTCTCCATTGGTAAAAATAAAATCAGCATATTGAAACCAAGGGGTAAAACTGCCGACACGATAGCCGGCTAACGTTAAATCTTCAGGGGCAATAAATCGTTTGTAGGACTTTCCAAAAATCACTTTTTGATAAGCCTGTTCAAAAAATCCAGGAGTCTCCCCTGTTCGATGCTCAATCTGAACCCCGTATAAAGTCGGCTTCATCGAATCGGTAGGAATCACAAAGGGCTGCAAAAAATAACATTTAATCGAAAGAGCCACCACAATAGCGACTAAAAACGATTCGACATTCTCAAAGACCCATTCGTTATGACTTGAGGGAAAATAGTTTTGAAAAAGTAGATCCGCATCTGAGATAAAGGCGGCATAATCCGATTCGAGCTTCGATTGCTTCACAATTTGATAGCGTTCTTCAAAAGCTAAAACTGACTTCAAATCAGCAGCGGAAAGTAAATCCTCTCGAAATTTTCGTTTCGTCTGAATCACTTCAAAACATTCCATCGCCTGTTTACGTAAAGATCGAAGCTTAAGAAAAGAAAAAATCATCGCCCCTTTTCTAATCGTCTAAAGAGGGTTGTCGATCTCTAACCTCTCAGCCTAAAAACAGCGAATGAGCCACAGAGAAGACAAAGAACTCAAAGAAGCTCTTTCTATTCCCCTTCAAACAGGAAGAAACCGCTGCAGAGTAAAGGCAAAAGGTTCGTAAAACGAATCCATTAGCTCTTTCCGAGCTGAAAAGCATCGTGAACGATCTTCGTTGCCTCTGGGCCGGAGGCCTCATCGATAATCAGCGAGATTTTAATTTCGCTCGTCGAGATCATCTGAACATTGATCTTCGCATCTGCTAAGGCGGTGAAGAGGGTCGAGGCGACTCCGCTATGAGAACGCATTCCAATTCCGACAACCGAAAGCTTGGAAACCCCTTCTTGAGCAATCAATTCCTTCGCTTTGATCTCTTTAACGACTGGGTCGAGTGTTTTACGGGCCTTCGCTAAATCATCTTTGTTTAAGGTAAAGGTAATATCGGTCGTCCCGTGAATCGAAACGTTTTGAACGATCATATCGATATTTAAATTGGCTTGGGCAATGAAGGTAAAAATCTTGGCAGCGACTCCGGGTTGATCGGGAACTCCGCTAATGGTTACCTTCGCTTGATTCTTTTCCAAGCTCACTCCTCGTACGACGACTTCTTCCATAGATTTTGTCTCCTCTCTCACAATCGTTCCTGCGTTTTTATTAAAACTGGATCTTACCTCAAACACGACATTAAATTTCTTCGCAAATTCCACTGAGCGAGCCTGCATGACCTTCGCCCCTAAACTGGCTAACTCCAGCATTTCATCGTACGAGATCTCCTCGATTTTCGAGGCATGGGGGACAAGTCGCGGATCGGCAGTATAAACTCCATCGACATCCGTATAAATCTGGCAAAGATCGGCTTTGAGCGCGGCGGCAAGAGCGATGGCGGTGAGATCGGATCCTCCTCGTCCTAAGGTGGTAATCGCCCCCTCTGCGGTATGTCCTTGAAATCCAGCGACGATCACGACATTACCGGCATCTAAAAGTTCATGCACTCGTTTCGGAGTGATATTGCAGATCCGAGCCCTTGTGTGAACCCCATCGGTCACAATGCCTGCTTGAGCCCCGGTCAGGGAGGCGGCCGGGACTCCGATCTGTTTCAAGGCCATGGCAGTCAACGCAATCGTCGTTTGCTCACCGGTCGAAAGAAGCATATCCATCTCTCGTTCAGCGGGCTCGCTGGAGATCTCTTTTGCTAATTTGATCAATCCATCCGTCACTCCGGACATTGCCGAAACAACGACGACGACTTGATCTCCTCGAGCGCGCCATTCAGCGACTCGCGATGCGACATTCTTGATCCTCTCTGGATTCCCAACAGAGGTTCCCCCATATTTTTGTACAATTAAGGCCATAAGCGAAAGGGTTGTTATTAGACATCCTTTTGACAACTGCCAATGGAAAAAAGACAAAGAATTGAAACCGCTAATCGACGCTAATTTACACTGATTGAAGACATTAAATACCCGTCTCACATACACCTCCGTCCAAGCACTACGGCGTACAGGGCGAAGACACGAAGTCACAAAGGAAAAGGCATTAAAAACAGTAAAGATAAGTGGTTTAAAATTCTTGGCGAATTTTGAATTAATGTTGCTCCCCTTCCACCCTCCGAGCTAAAATTACATGCAGCTCCGCTGTTAGTCCCAAATCCTTCCATAAGAAAATTTTGGTTCCCCTTTTCGAAAGAATTAAGAACTCTCTAAGGAATGCAAGAAGGCAGGAATATCGAAACAAAAAACCGTGAATTTAGCCGCAAGAGAACGCAAAGAACTCAAAAATAAGGAATTTACA
>CAMAQI010000155.1 GCA_945860255.1 Methylacidiphilum caldifontis | reverse complement strand
ATCGCCTCAAGGGCTACTCGGGATTTAAAGGTAGAATCATGTCTTCGTCGTTTTGCTTTCATTTTAGTGGCTCCAGTTTGAACTTTTGTTCGTCCCTTGACCACCATTCTATAGCTTAACAACTGGCCCGAATTTCGGGGACCACCTCAAGAGAACACAAAGACCTCAAAAATAAAAAAACAATTCAGGTTAAAATCTGTTCCAGAAAAGAAGATTTTTTGAGGGGGCCTTTTATTTTGTGTTCTTTGTGTTCTCTTGCGGCTAAAATTGTATTTTGATTGTTATGCTTAATGGAGATAGATGCGTTTGTGAGGGATCGCTCCTGATCGATTCCTCAAGCAATAAATGGGATCAAGGATTGGTATTCGTTTCAATCTTTGGATTAATCTCGAGATCTGAGATCACCGAATTCGCTCTTTTTTCTGACTCTTGAACCTGCTTTAAGGCAGTGCTTAATCGCTGTAACTCGGACTTGAGAGACTCGATGCTCTTTTCTTGATTTTGTAATTGAACTTGAGTATGGATCGCCTGCTCCTGGGAGTCTTGACTGCGATTGATCAGATAGACTCCAATGCCGATCATGACCAATACTCCGACAATCATCGAAATTCCCTGAAAAACAATCAGCCCCGTCAACCAAGACTGAGATTGGGGGCTGCTGGCGAGAATCGTCTGATGAAACGGAAGTTGGGGCTCACGACTTAAAACAGCCTGAGCCGGCGGAGGGGTGGGGGGGGCTGGTTCATATTCAGTCTCAACCACACATTGGTTGTCCTTGAAAGAAAGGATGATCTTTCCATCCCCTTTCGTAGCAGGCGAGTCCATAAGAGAAGCCTAATCGGATTTCAATAAAGCTTCAACCTAGAAAAAATCTTGGTTCTCTAAAAATCGTCGTTAGGATCAGGGGAATGAGTTTCTTCCCACCTCTTTATTTAACGGTTCTTTTTTTAATGACCCCTGCGCTGGCACAAACCCCTGCCGTTAGAGAAGATCTTGAATCGGAACGGCGCAAAGTACTTCGCACGGCCGATCTCGTCGATTCAATGCAGAGTGCCCAAGAGCAACTTCAAACAGAGATCGCGGAGTTAAAAACGAAAAGTAAGACGACCCAAGAGCAACTGGATGCTGTTCAATCAGAAAATCAAAAACTACGTACCGATCTGGTGACCCTCAAGTCGGCGATCGAAAAGAGTGAGGAGGCACGACTCAAGGAAAGAGAGCTGCTGCTGAAAGAAATCGGAACTCTTTTCTCGGAAAAAACAAAATCCTTTCCTCAGAGTAATGGAGATGCCCTTCTCAAAGTTCGTGACGAAGAATTTAACGCAAAAAAGTCAGCGAAGGAGCTTACGCATTCCCCGGAATTAAAAGATTCGAAGGAAAAAGGATTCTCTCACGTCGTCGAAAAAGGGCACACCCTTTCAGGAATCGCCGATGCCTTCAAACAGCAGGGGGTTATCGTGACGGTCGATGAGATCCGAAAAGCGAACAATCTTTCCAAAACCGATGTGATCCACGTCGGACAAAAGCTTTTTATCCCGAAAAAATAGTCACTTTTTTTCATGCTTTCCCGATTCAAATAGTTTATTAATCTGAGGAATGGCTCTTTTTAACGATACCTTTATCTTTATCATGGCAGGGGGAAGTGGTGAACGTTTTTGGCCACTCAGTCGCCAACGCAAACCCAAGCACCTCCTCCGCCTTTTCTCTAAAAAGACCCTTCTCGAAGAGACTTTAGCCCGTTTTACCGATCTGATCCCTCCCGAAAATCTCTTTATCCTGACGAATAAAATTCAACTCGAAGAGCTCCGACTCGCAGTTCCCGATTTTCCGGAACAACAGATTGTCATCGAGCCGGCCAAACGAGATACCGGACCCGCGACCGCTCTTGCCACCGCGATCGCCTATCAGCGCAACCCCAATGCACGGATCGGCCTTTTTCCCTCCGATGCTCTCATTCAAGGGGTGCCGACCTTTCGCAAACATCTTCAAGATAGCCTGGAGCTTCTCGGTCAAGAAGAGGCCTTCATTACCTTCGCAATTCCGCCACGATACGCCTCCACCGGTTTCGGCTATTTAGAATATGGGGCCTCGCATTCGACAGGAAAGGAGAAGACCCCTTTTGTGGAGGTCTCGCGTTTTATCGAAAAGCCGAATCCCCCAATGGCAAAGGAATATCTCGAATCCGGTAAGCACGGCTGGAACGCCGGGATTTTTTTGTGGAAGGCTGAAACCTATCTTCAAGAGTCGATGCGTCTGGTTCCGGAGTTTGCGACCTTTATTCGAGAATACCCAAGTCAAAATACAGAGGCTTACCTTGAAAGTCGCTTTGTGAAACTTCCAAAAATCTCTGTGGATTATGCGATCATGGAAAAAGCGCGACGGGTGATCGCCGCTAAAACCGCTTTCGATTGGGATGATGTCGGCTCTTGGACTGCGGTTCAAGATCACCTCGGCTCCGACTCCGACAAAAATCTGTTTTTAGGAAAAGTTTATTCCATCGACTCCCACTCCAATATTGTTCATACCTCCTCCCGTTCAGTCGCACTCTGCGGTGTGGATAATCTCGTCATCGTTGAGACCCCTGATGCGATCTTGGTCTGTCACCGGGATAAAGTGCAGGAGATCAAAAAACTGCATCCTCAACTCCCTCCCGACCTTATTTAATAAAGATCCTCCTTGTGAAGTAAACTTCCTGAAGTATATAAACATCTATCGTCCGAGAGATTATGAAAAATCATTTTTGCATCGATAGGGAGGATGGGGAGGATAAATTCAAAAACAATTTTCTTTGGTCTTTATCCTGAACATCCTGTTAATCGATGCAAAAAATCCGCTTCACTCCTTTGCCATTCCCCATTTCATGGGGAGAGCGGCTCTAAGGGAGATAAAAGAGAAAGTCATTTTCAAATAAGGACAATAAGAAATCATGGAATCCTCTCTGCTTCGACTTCTTCTGAATCATTCCTCTGAGTTTCTCTCCTTACCCCATCTTTGCCAGCAGCTTCAAAGGAACGACCTGCAAGTCATCGATCTCCTCAAAACGCTCACCCTCTGGGGATATACACTTGAAACGCATCCGACCTTAGGAGTTCGCCTGTTGCAGCTCTCTGCCGCACTCCATCTTGATGAACTTCGCGCTCGCTTGCCGCAGAATCACCCCTGGACTCTCTTTCATCTCAACGAAACCCCTTCGACGATGGATTTCATCAAGCGGGAAGGGATTCGAGGAGGGGCCGATGGGACTCTCGTGATCGCCAACAGTCAAACCGCCGGTCGTGGTCGGCATGGACGAAGTTGGAATAGTCGCCCCGAACTTGGGCTTTATCTTTCTGTTTTGCTTCGCCCCGATTTTCCGATTAGTTCTTATTCACGCCTCACGATCATTGCCGCAGTCGCAACCCTGCAAGCGGCAGAGCGAGTGACTCAACGGAGGTTTCAGATTAAATGGCCGAATGATCTGATGATCGGTAAACGAAAACTTGCGGGAATTCTGACGGAGGCTCATCTCGATCAACAGCAACAGCCTTTTGCGATTTTGGGAGTTGGAATCAATCTCATCCAGGAAGTAAGTGATTTCCCTGAGGAACTTCAAACGAAGGCGAGCTCTCTTTTGATTGAATCTCAACGATCGATTCGTCGCACCGATTTTCTCCTGGAGTGGATCGAAAGATTCCAAAACGCTCTTTCACTCCCTTTTGAGGAGATTGTTCAGGAATGGAAATCAAAATGTCTCAACCTTGGAGAATCGATCGTTGTCACAACCCCACAGGGAAAAATCCAAGGGACGGCCCTGGATCTTGAATCGAACGGGGCCCTTCTCCTTCGGGACGATCAGGGAAAAATCCACACCATTCTCAGTGGCCTGATCGAGGTATAATCGCGCAATAGCCTATTCCTCCGTCGCTGAGGCTATGGCGGATAAATTCAAAAAAACCATTCTCACACGAAGGCACAACGACACGAAGTTAAATGCACCCCCCCTCGTTCTGACCACGGCTCTTGCGAGCCTCCTCCCTATTTTTAAAAAGCTCTCGAAAACAAGCTTTCGATCTCTTTTTAAAAACAGGGATCGATCGCTTACGCTCTTGAGGTCAGAACTCCCCCCCTTTTTATGAATGAGAAAAGGAGACTCCGAGGTTGATTCAGGGAGAGGCGAAGCCGAGCCTCTGAGGAGAAGGTCGATCGTTTTTTGAAAATCTTTTTTTCAAAGAAACGGGAGAGATTCTCTGAAGGCGTTTTCCGACGAAGGAGGAAACAGGGGAATCACCTCGAAGAGTCGTTCTATTTCTCACTTCGTGTTCTTCGCGCCTTCGTGTGAGAAAATGCCTTTGAATGTCTTCCACAGGTCCGTTGTCGTGTTTGGACGAAAGTGGATAAAATGAGTGTTTATTTTCTGGCGATTAAGGGGGGCGCTTTTTTCGATTTCCGGATGCAAAAACCGAGCTACCATCATCCATGCTTTGGATTCTGATCGCCGTTGGAGTTTTGTTTCTTCTGTATAAGATCGCTCAATTTCGTGGACTTCTCTTTGGCTGTGTTTTGACCGCTTTTATTTTGGCACTTTTTCTTCTTTCTCGATTTCATCTTCGGAAGAGCGCGGTTCTTTTAGGAGCCCTTCTTATGACAGCAATTCTTCTCGGTTTTTTGAGTGAGTTTCTGAAATCAAGAAAGAAGTAATCTCCGGATGCAATTTCCTCTTCCCAAATTAGAATGGATGCAACGCCGCGAAATCCACCGTCAGCGCGTCACGCAGTGGACTCTCCCTCATCGTGAGCGTCGACTCCGTCATGAGCCGCATCCGATCAACGACTTTCTCTTTGACTATTATAGCTTCCGCCCTTCCCTGCTCGAGCGCTGGAGTCCTGGCTGGAGCCTCCCCCTCGAAGGGGCCACCGTTGCCGACTTTCCTGCGAGCGAAGGGTGGATCGAAACCGATCAGGGCCTTGCGCTGTCGCTTCAACGTTTTCCTCAGCATCGGTTGGACTCCTTTCGATGGATGATCCAGTTGCTTAAGATTACTTTGGATCGCCCTCCTCAATTTGCCTGTTACGGACTGCATGAATGGGCGATGGTCTATAAAATTGCTCAAACCCGTTACCCCACTGTTCCGTTGAGAATGACCCCCTCTGCGCTTACAGCCTTTATAGAATCACAAACCATTTGTTGTACCCATCACGATGCCTTTCGGTTTTATACTCCAGAGGCAAAACCGTTGAATCGCCATCACCCGACGAAAGCCAATCGACTTGATCTCGAACAATCCGGTTGCATCCATGTGACGATGGATCTCTATAAATGGGCCCACAAATTTTATCCTTGGACCCCCAGTGACCTGATTCTTGAAGCCTTCGAGCTTGCGATCGAGAGTCGTCAGATCGATATGAAAGCGAGCCCCTACGATCTGAGTCAATGGGGGCTAACGCCGATAAAAATTGAAACCGGAGAAGGGAAATCGGAATACGTCGAGGAGCAGCGCAAGATCCATCTTCGAGGAATCCCGATTCGTCAAAAACTGCTCAATTTCTATCAAACGATGAATCAGGCCATTGATTCTAATGACGGCTTTGGGAGAGCCTGATCGCAGGTTAGCCGGATAGTCTAATAGCTTTGAAACTTAAAGGTATATCAACCTAAAAATCGCATAGGCGTCAACTTAAGAGTCTTTATCATGGGGCGAACATTCAAAAAAACATTGTCTCACAGCGCGCCGTGGAGTGCGCTGTTCTTGTGGGTGAAAGTCCCATCAGTCGAATTAAACGATTCACGACTGTAAGAGGTGTCCAGGAAGAGAGCCGTGAGGCTCGAACCGCAAGCGGGACACTTTCTGAA
>CAMAQI010000154.1 GCA_945860255.1 Methylacidiphilum caldifontis | reverse complement strand
GTCCTGTCACCTGGTGGTCTCCGAATCCTCGGGCTATTTTTGAACTCAACCCCCTTGTTCTTTCTAAAAGTATCCGTCGATTGTTGAAGCAAAACAAATTTCGAATCAGTTTTGATGAGGCTTTTGGACAAGTGATTCGAGAGTGTGCTAAAGTGACTAAAAACAGAGAGGAGACCTGGATCTCACAACAGTTTATTCGTGCCTATAGCGACTTTCATTTGGCCGGATATGCTCACAGTGTCGAGGTTTGGCATGAGGAGAAATTAGTGGGGGGGATTTATGGAGTTGCGATAGGCGGTTTCTTTGCTGGTGAGTCGATGTTTCATCGTCTCCCGGATGCCTCCAAATTTGCACTTGCCTATCTTTTGACTCATTTAAGTCAGCAGGGCTTTGAGCTTTTTGATACTCAAGTCCTTAATCCTTTCACGAAACAGATGGGGGCGATTGAGATTCCTCGTGAGCTCTATTTGCAGCGTCTTCAGCAGGCGATCAGTAAACCGGTTCGATTTCAGTAATACTGTGAGGCTGTGAATCCTCGTTCAGATCGGAGGGCCTAATTCTAAATAGCTGAATCTCTTTAATTCGCTCTACAGCTATTCCCCCCCCCATTAGCCCAATAGTCCATCAGCCGATTAGCCTCTCTTTCTCTGCGTCTCAGCGACTTTGCGTAAGGTACTCCTCTGCATTTTAAAAGAATTCCCCGTTATTTTTTGACAATACAGGCGTAGGCGGAGTGATTGTGGATGCTCTCCATATTTTCGGCTTCAACTTTGTAAGAGGTAATCTCAGGATGCTCATTGAGTTTAAGCGCGATATTGCGAACGAGATCTTCAACGAAAACCGGATTGTCGTAGGCTCTTTCGGTGACCTGTTTTTCATCAGGTCGTTTGAGGAGCGAGAAAATCTCGCTGCTGGCACTCGATTCGATGATCGAGATGAGTTCTTCAATCCAAACCGTGTTGATAAAGCGAATCGAAACCGTTACATAGCCGCGTTGATTATGGGCTCCGTAGGCACTGATCGCTTTTGAGCAGGGGCAGAGAGTGGTCACAGGGACGATGACGGTGAGAAGGAAATCGAGTTCTTTTTTAAGGACGGAGGCCTCGAATCGGGCTTGATAGTCGACGAGTCCTTTTGCCCCGGAGACAGGGGCGGTCTTTTCAATAAAATAAGGAAACTCCATCGTGAGATGGGCCGCTTCGGCATGGAGTTTATTTTGAAGTTCAAAAAGAATCGTTGAGATGTTTTCGACATGGACTAACGAGCCGTGAGAGTTGAGCACTTCGACAAAGCGACTCATATGCGTCCCTTTAAACTCTTGAGGGAGATCGACGGTCATGCTCATCGTTGCGATCGTGTTTTGAATGCTATGGGCTTTATCTCGGACTTGAATCGGATAGCGCAGTCCTTTGACTCCGACTTGGTCAATTTTAATTTGACGGTGATCGGGCAGATTTTGTTGATCGGCGAGAGGAGCGAGATTTTTCATTTGTATTGAGCGGTTCATTTCTTGATAAAATAAGTAATCCTAAACCTATAGTGCAGATCTTGGATTTGTCTATGCTGAGTTAAACCTAAAAACCGCAGATGATTTAACCACGGATAACACAGATATCACGGATTGAGGAGGTTATGAAAATGGAGTTTCTTTTTTTATTCACTCTACGGCTATTTCCACCTCCCTACCCATTAGCCTAATAGTCAATCAGTCGATTAGCCTCTATTTCTCCGCGCTTCTGCGTCGTTGCACGAGGCACTCCTCTAAGTCGACTGTGAGATTTAGGATTCAGGGGGGAGTTGTTTTTGAAGAGAGGCAATCAGATCCAGTCGACGTTCTTCGATTCCGAGCTGTTTGGCGGCATCGGAGATAAAGGTGACCCTGTTGAGAAAATCGATTCGTTGCTTAATCGTGAGATTTGCGGAGGGGAGATTCCACTCTTGAGAGAGCAGGCGACTGAGCTCTTCATTATATTCGGAGTTAAAACAGGAGAAAAGAATATCGGCTTCGGTGAGGAGAAGGCATTGGATCGACAGTAAACGATTTTCATTATCGGTCGGGAGTGTTTTTGTATCGAGATAGGTTTGTCGAATGGAAGGGACCCCATTGATGAAATCGGTAGCGACGACCATTTGCCAGATACGGGTGACCTCTTCAAGGCTCCAGCCACAAGAGGTGAGAATGGGAATTGCAATTTCACAGGAGAGGGTTTCTAGTTCGTAGGGCTTTGAATTACTTCCTCCTGTATGTCCGAGATCGTGGGCTGCAGCGGCAACGATGAGTTCGGCGATGCGAATATGAGGAAGACGTTCCCTTTTTCCGAGAATGTAGGAGGAGGCGACGACCTCCGCAATATGGTGCTGATTGTGATAAGAGGGGAGGTCGGTTGTGGTTTCATCGACTTTTTCGCCAACCGCTTTTCCTCCGATCAAGAGATGCTGATGGGATTCAGGAAGCTTAAGTTTTTCAATCAAAGAAACGATGAGATCGGAGATTCTTGCTGTTTTACCACGTAAGGCATGGACTTCCTCTCCAAAAAGATCGACCACTGATTTCGGTTTTTCCTCCGAATCATCGAGCATTGGGAGTCCCTCTCCGGTTTGATTAAAACCTTTTATACTATGAGTAAGCTGGGCTAAGTCGATCTTACAGGTCATCGACATTTTATCTTTTTGATTCATGGGTGTCGTTAGGGATTTAAATTAATCTTTTTGAGGGAGATAGCAAACTTGATTTCAGGAAAAAATAAAAGAACTGGAATAACGAAGGGGGAGAGTAAATCAGGAAATCTAATAGATGGAGAAGGTGATCTCTTCCCAATAACCCTCTCCGAGTTGTTGTTTGAGGTTATCGGAGAAGGGCTCAAAGGGGCCTGAATCACGGATTGAACGGAGACATATTTTTTCGAGTATCTCGGTTTGGCCGCTATCTTCGGCAATTTGAATATCACGAATCACACCATTCGCCTGTACAAAAAATTTAGCTTTGATCGATCCGACGCCGAGCATGCTCATTTGTTTATCAATCATGATGTACCATCGAGAGCCGATCGCTCGATACATTTTTGATTTATAGCGACCGAGATCAGAGGCTTTTGATTCTGGAGAGTTTTCCCCTTGATCACTAAATTTTGCCCCATTGATTTGTGATTTTTCCCGAGCAAAACTCTTTGGTGAGGCTGGTGTACTTGGCTTGTTCTCGGTTTGAGTTTTGGGCTCAGTGGTTGGGTCGGGGGAGTTTTTTTTAGGGTTATTTTTTGCAAAAAGAGGGGTTCCATCCGTAATGAGGGGTAAATCCTCTTTTGATCGTTCCGGATTTAAGTTTTGTTCTGGAGTTTCAGGAGTAGGAGGGGTTTGCGTTTGAGAGGGGGGAGGGTTTAATTGCTGTGGAGAAGGTTTTAATGCCGGACTTTGAAGATAGGAGAAAGTGGCTCTTGGATCTCCTGTTTGTTGGGGAAGCGGAAGATCGTTATTCACCCCTTGTTCTTTACTTTTAAGAAGTGTATTGCGTTCTGACTCTAAAATCGCATTTGGATTTTCAGTGGCAACCTCTTGAGAAGGAAGTGTGGGAACGACGAAAGTCTCCTGTTTTTTTTCCACTGTTTGAGGCTTGGGAGGATTCAGCATGAAGGTTAATGAGGGAGCCGATTCAATGGATCGACTTTGTGGAATCAGTTTTTCACGGCTCAAATTCTTGGGAATCACTGCCCAAAGAGATAAGAGAACAAAATGAAGCAACAATGAGAGGGCAATCCATCCGAGGAGAATTGTGGAGGATTGGTTTTCCTGATTGTGCGGGGTCATGACCATTGAATGATACGCTGGGAAGTTCTTGAAGGAGTCGCAAGCACTTTTTAGTTTTTTAAGATCGAGGCTTTGAGGGTGATTTGGGTATTTTCTGAAGATTGGCGATCATCGAAGCCGAAGAAGTACTTTTGGAATTCACGGTCAGCATTGGCGATTCCTCCGATCTCGATCGTCCCTCCATCGGAAACCGTTACGGTGGTTTGCAGGTTTTGGAAAGAGAGGACTCCTTCCGGTTCAAAGAAGTCGCTCGAGAGTTTGCGGATCTGAGGGATGACCTCGACTTGAATCTGATTGCCGAAAACTTTCGGTCGAATCGCCAGTTGGGATCCAATTTTCTCCCATCGGACTTTCAGATCGATCAAGAGTCCATGTTGTTGTGCATAGGACCAAAAGTAATCGACAAAGGGAACCTCTTTTCCGACTTCGATCGCTGCGCTCCCTCCGCTGCGGACGACTAAGAATTGAGAGCTGAGAGAGTCGTTGATTCCTGCGGAGTTTCCAAAGTCAACCTCGACTCCTCTGCGGTCACGATTTCCGATCGATACCCCGCCGATGGTGGTTCTACCTTGAATATCGAGATTCCGTCGGGATTGGTTTGCGAAGGTTTTGGAGAGAATTTCAATACGGACATTGGCTAAAGGGGCATTGAAGGCCGCGACGATATTTTCGATGACTTCAAATTGCGTGGAGAGATCTTGGACGATGATTTTATTGTTTTTCTCGACGAGAATGATTTTTCCCTCTGAAGAGATCCCCCCTTCCAGTGCGATCTTCAACGATTGAGTCTCCTCAGGGGCAACGGAATAGGTGCGAGTGATTTTACTCTTCTCCTGAGCCTGAAGGGGGAGCTGGAGAAACAGAGTTATAAGAAGAAGAGAGTTGCAGGTGGAGAGGAACATGGCGGATAATAAAGCTTGGCACTGATTCGAGATTTCGCAATTGCTTCCCCTCTCCCCTATTTCATGTAACGAAAAAAGTTTATTATCCCGTCTTCGCCAAGGAGTTATATTATATCCCCATCGCCGCTTTGACTTGATCAAGATGATCGACAACGGAGACAGCGAGATTGTTCCAGACGACCTTTCCGTCATGAATCAGGAATGACATTCTTTTCGCGTATCCTAAAGTAGTAGGAACGCCAAAGGCTTTTGCGACTTTCTCCTCGTGATCGGCGAGGAGGGTAAAGGGAAGCTGATATTTATCCTGAAAGGCCTTTTGACCCTCTGGTTTGTCGGTACTGACTCCAAACACGGTTAATCCTTTACTCGTAAGAATCGAAAAATCATCGCGAAGTGAGCAGGCCTGCTTCGTACATCCTGGGGTATCGGCTTTCGGATAGAAATAGACTAAGACCCAGCCTGATTTGAATTTTTCAGTGAGATTGATCGGTTGATTGTCTTGATTCAAAATGCCATTGAGAGAGGGTGCCGGTGATCCGACGGAGAGTGGTTCTGCGTTCATGGTGTTTCCAAGGGTAAAAGTGATTAAGAGGAGCCAATATTTTAACATCAATCAACCTAGTAGGAGATTTAAAAATGTCTAATTTTATAAATCTCATTACTCCACGACCCTCCAAAATTGGAACAGATGAACGGGAGGTTCAGCGCAGCGCAAAAGTTCCATGGGAAAAGAAAAGGCATCGCTCACTATTTACTCTTTACACACTTGCTTGATTCTTCTTTGATAAATCGGTCAAAGTGCGACTCAAAGGATCTCTCCTCAATGAAAATATTCTCTACCCCATTCCAATCGCATTGAAATCCGATTTATGAATTTTAAAAATACAGTTTCATTTGTTTTTTTGTATCCGTGCTTTGACGAAAAGCGAAAAATATTGACCATTTTGCGAAAAATTCCAAGAGTGAGGAGCTAAGATACTCATCATGACCCCCTTTGTTTCATTGAATTCGTGGACCCATCCTGGGCAGGTCTATCAAGCGATTGATCCGGTCGAGATTTTAAGAGGGGGAATTCACGATTGGGGGATTCTTTCAGAGACTCTCCAACGTTATCAAAAACAGTCGGC
>CAMAQI010000153.1 GCA_945860255.1 Methylacidiphilum caldifontis | reverse complement strand
AAACGACCTCGCGCTACTCAACAGCCGATTTCATCCAAGAACTCGCCTTTGCCTCCGGAAGTAAAATGCTGATCGCCGGTCAAGTAGGCGATATTGAAGGGGAGGGAAAAAAGGCCGACTTCAATCAACTCCGCTGGATTCATGAACGTAAAACCGCCGCTTTAATCTCCTCCTCCATTCGACTCGGAGCGATGTCTGCGAACGCCACACCGGTTCAGCTCAAAGCACTGACCACCTTTGGTCAAAACCTCGGCCTCGCCTTCCAAGTCGTCGATGATATCCTTGATATCACGCAAACGACTGAAAAACTCGGAAAAAGTGCGGGGAAAGATTTAGTTGCTGAAAAATCAACCTACCCTGCCCTCCTCGGACTTGAAGGGGCTCAAAAAGAGGCCAAACGCCTCACCGCACTCAGTATGAAGGCGATCAAACCGCTCGGCAAAAAGGCAGAGCCACTTCTCGCAATTGCTGATTTTATGTTAAGTCGGGAAAATTAAAACCAGAGATAAAGCATCAATTGACATAAATATATCATTATGAAATATTTATATCATGCACTGAAACAGAGAATCTTTGGTCTTGAGCCCAACAAAACTAAAAAAGTCTCCCTTCCGGTTTTTAAAGGAGATCTTGGTAAAAAGAATTTTCATATTTCTCCCGTCGAGATTAAAAAGATGTTAAGAAAATTCCAAACCTGAAAACAATTCAACCGTCATAATCTTATGCTTATCTACTCCTTCGGACTCCGTGAAATTGCTCTTTTTCTAGGAGCACTCTATTTAGTCGCGCATCTTTTGCCCCTCATCAAACCGTTTTACTTTCAAGATCTCCTCCAAAAACTCCCGAGGTCGATCCTGGTCGGGTATATCACCACAACGATCGCCACTCTTTGGGGTGCCTCACTCATCAATACAATGGATCTTAGCGAATATAATAAATTTAGAACAATTTTTACCCTCCTCACTTTTATCGGTGGGACTCTCTGCTGCTTCTATGTTCGTGATTTCCTTTCCCTGCGTGCCATCGGGGTCTTACTTCTCCTCGGAGCCAACGTGATTCTCGATGGAGCCTTCCTGATCGATAATCGATTCAAGATCCCTTTGGTTTGTAATGCCTATGCCTGGATCATTCTCGGAATGATCCTCGTCTCCTCCCCCTATTTAATCCGCAATGCCATCCAATGGGGGACTGCCGAACTCCGTCGCTGGCAACTGCTCATGAGCCTCGGGGTCATTTGGGGATTCATCGTTTTAGGATTAGGAATTTTTGCACTCTAGTCCCTCACTCTTAAAATCCGTCCCAATGGGTATTCCTCGTTACTTGAATCCCTGTTAGCCATAAATCGGAATTCAATGCGATTGCAATGGAATAGAGATTATTTTCATTAAAGCGATATCTTTGGTTTCGGTCTTTGACCGATTTATGTTCATTCGCTTGCTTTTTTCCCTTGTCTCACCCGCTCCTTTTTCTCCTCACATTCCTCCTCCAAAGCCCGTGTCTGGATTCCGAGATCTTGCAAAAGAGCCTCCTCCTCCCCGTCATTTCGATCACAAATAGCAGCAGCAATCTTCGAGCGAATCAAGGTCTCACGCTCCGCGATCTTCGCACGATAGATCGATTCAATTTCTTGAATCTGTTTTTTTTGTTCAGCCGTTAACTTTTTGACAGGTGCCGATTGACCTAATCGCTCCATCGCTAATTCATAGGATGATTTCATGAGGTAACCTCCACCCAAATCGAATTTTCTCTGATCTCTACCGGATAAGAGGTTACTCCCTGTGTTTGAATCGAGAGACACTTCCCATCCGTCACTTGAAACTCCCATTGATGCCACGGGCAAACCACCACCCCATTCTGAACAAACCCTTCATGGAGCGGAGCCCCTTTATGCGGACAAATATTATCGATGACATGAAAGCCAGTATCCAAGTGAAAAATCCCAAACGATTTTCCCTCAAACTCAACGCATCGACTCTCCCCAAGAGCGATTTTTTCACTCTCAATCAATTTGATCCATGAACTCATCGGCCTATTTAAACCATTTTACGGAAAAGAGCCAATCATTAAGCAGGGATTTGCTGAGTAATACAATGATAAGCCCCTAATCCCCAAATGAGATCCAAAGAGGGAATTCCGACCACTTGGCGAGTCGGAAAACAGGCCTGTAAGAGATCGATCGCTTTTTGATCATTCGGATGATTAAAAATCGGGAGAAGCACAATTCCATTCGCGATATAAAAATTAGCGTAACTTGCCGGAAGTCTTTGACCTTCTCGCTCGATGACTCCAGGCGTCGGAAGGTCGATAATTTGAAGCTTTTCACCTCGGGCTGTGGTCATCATCTCCAATCGCTTCCGATTTTCAAGCAGTCGCTCATAGTTAGAATCCTGAGTATCCTCCTCAAGAATCGTGACGACGGTGGTAGGATTCACAAAGCGAGTTAAATCATCGACATGGCCGTCGGTATCATCCCCTTCGATTCCATCTCCAAGCCATAAGATTTGTGTGACCCCGAGATAATCCCTGAGCTGTTGTTCGATCTCTGTTTTCGAGAGATGTGGATTCCGGTTGGGATTCAACAAACAAGATTCCGTCGTTAAAAGAGTCCCCTCCCCATTAACCTCAATCGATCCCCCTTCCATAACGATCGGATTCTTAAACACCGGCAGCTTTAAAAAATCGGCGACTCGGTTGGGAATATCGTCATCGAGATCAAACGGAGGATACTTCCCTCCCCAGGCATTATATCCCCAATCGACAATCGCACGCTCTTGACCTTTCTTCAGAACAATCGGTCCGTGGTCACGACACCACGGCTCATAGGCAGGAAAAGGGTGAAGGAAAACATTCTCCCCCTCCCGAATCCCCTTTTGGGTCAGGGCTTTTTTAAGAACTTGGAGATGAGATTCATCGAAATAATTTAAATGGACCTCTTCATGATTACGCAAAAGTCTGGTCATTTCCGCCCAGATCTCCGGAATCGGTCCATAGCAATCGGGGAAACTAATCCCTTCGGGTCTCGGAAAGCTCAGCCAAGTTCCTTGATGAATCGCCCACTCTGCGGGCATGTGATATCCTAGGTCTGCGGGGGAACCAGCGGTAAATAGGCCTTTATGCATCCCTCTACTGTGAATCGAAAAAGAGAGTCGCCAAGATTATTTATGTAAAATTTAACTTATTAAGGAAATCCAATTCCGCTGACCCTGCTCCGCTGCAATCCCAAGAGATTTCACTTTTAAAAAAACGGGGATTTTAAAAAAAATAATTTTATATTTGCATCATTTATTCAAATCTATTATTAATTAAATAATGAATATATCATCATTTTCTACACAACAGTTCAAAGAAGTGAATGCACTCCTTAAACAACGGGTTGCTCTCCTTACAGAAATCAAAGCCGTCGATAAAAAATTAAAAGAGTTTTCTAAGATCAGCCTCAAAAACAAAATCAAAAAGAATCCTCTCTCAGGACGTCGTAAAAAAACATTTAAAAATCTCCGCATTCAAATCACAGAAATCCTTACAAAATCAGGTAAAAAGGGCGCCAAGGTTTCCGATATTGCAAAGAGCCTCAAGCTTTCAACAAATAATATTTATAGCTGGTTTTACACCACAGGAGCCAAAAATCGTAAGATTAAAAAAGTCGCTCCTGGAACATACGCCTTGTTAAAATAATTAAAATTTAAACAGATATTTAAAAAGGGGCTTTCCATGGAAAGCCCCTTTTTTATTTCAAAACCCTCATCAGAAAGCATTTCACCTGATAAAAATACCGACAATTGGAGAGCTCTTTCTCTGGACCCCCGACGAGTCGAATAGGGGTTTAAAAATGACTTTAACCCTTGGCGAAATTTGCATTAACTTGGCGGTTAAAATTGTATCTTGCCTGATATCCCTATAGTTGTCGGAGAAGAGAGGAGGAGGCCGTAACCTCGTACTACTCCATCCAAGGCTGAAAAACCTCGAGGGACAAAGGGGCGACCCCATATCGATCAAAGGACTCGATAATGGCATGGGTGTAAGATTGATCAAAATGACTTTTTAAGGATTCAAAATCGATCCATTTTTCGAACAAAAAATGGCGATTCGGATCATCTAAAGATTGATGAAACTCATAGGCAATATTCCCGAGTTCCATACGCGTTCCTTTGACGGCGGCCTCAGCGACAGGTCTAAAGTCGCCCATTGAACCGGGTTTAATTTGAGCCTGAATAAAGAGCGTGAAGGGACGATGAGGATCTTGTAATTTTTTAAAAATTCCAGCCAAAGGTTCTTTTAATTCATTCGTCATGAGTCTGATCCTGATCGTAAAACTTTAATAAAAGCCTCCTGAGGAATATCCACATTTCCAAAGGACTTCATTCGTTTTTTACCCTCTTTTTGTTTCTCTAAAAGCTTTCTTTTTCGGCTTATATCTCCCCCGTAACACTTGGCCGTGACATTCTTCCCAACGGTTTTGACATCCTCGCGGGCAACAATTTTACCTCCGACGGCTCCTTGAATTGCAATTTTAAACAAATGAGGAGGAATCACCTCTTTTAACTTCGCCGCCAAAGCACGTCCACGACCGGGAGCCTTCTCGCGATGGACAATCGATGAAAAGGCGTCGACGACCTCTCCGTTGACCAACATATCGAGTTTAACCATGTCGTTGGCCTTGTACTCAGCATAGTCATAATCCATCGATCCATACCCACGTGTCACCGTTTTAATTCGATCATTGAAATCGACGACAATTTCACTGAGCGGAATTTCGGAATGGAGCATCACCCGTCGTTGATCGAGGGTCTCGGTATGATCAAAAGTTCCCCGTTTTTCCATGACCAACTGCATGATATCGCCGATATATTCATTCGGAGTTAAGATAAAGCATTTCACCATCGGCTCTAAAATCTGTTCGATCACCGAGGGATCGGGAAGTTGAAGCGGATTATCGACCTCAAGCCATTCTCCGTTCGTTTTTTGAACTTTATAAATAACACTCGGATAGGTCGCAATGATATCCATGTTATATTCGCGATGAAGTCGTTCTTGGACAATCTCCATATGTAAAAGACCTAAAAATCCGCAGCGAAATCCAAAGCCAAGAGCGACGGAGGATTCCCCAGAATAAGTCAGTGCCGCATCATTGATCTGAAGTTTATTCATCGCAATTTTTAACTGCTCGTAATCGGCCGTATTAATCGGATAAATACCGCTATAAACCATCGGCGTAATTTGTTTAAACCCATCCAAAGGACGATCGGTCGGACGTTCTGCTCCTGTAAGGGTATCTCCGATTTTAATATCGGCAGGAGATTTGATATTGGCAATAATATAGCCGACATCCCCTTGATTCAGTTGCTTTACCGCAAGCGGTTTCGGAGTAAACACTCCTACCTCTTTCACCTCATACTTTTGATTCGAAGAAAAAAGAAGAACTTGATTTCCGGCCTTTAATGAGCCGGTCATCACCCGAACATAGGTCACAACCCCACGATAGGTATCAAAGAGAGAATCAAAAACCAGTGCGCGGAGAATTCCATCCTCCTCCCGTTTCGGAGAGGGAATCCGTTCGACAACCGCCTCTAATATCTCATCGATCCCGATCCCCGCCTTCGCACTGGCCGGAATCGCCTCCTCTGCGGGTATCGCTAAGATATCTTCGAGTTGCTTCTTACAAATCTCAATATTCGCACTGGGAAGATCGATCTTATTGATCACCGGAATTAACTTCAAATTCTGCTTCATCGCAAGGTGAACATTCGCCACTGTCTGCGCCTCGACCCCTTGGGCAGCATCGATGATCAAAAGAGCCCCTTCACAGGCCGCAAGGCTCCGTGAAACCTCATAGGCAAAATCGAC
>CAMAQI010000152.1 GCA_945860255.1 Methylacidiphilum caldifontis | reverse complement strand
CATCTGGACAATACCAACGATTCAAATATCGGATTTCCCTCTCCTCCCTCAACTCTGTCGCCTCACGAAAAAGAACGACCCCTTTCCCAAACTCCAATCCTCGTTCCACGGACTCTTTAAATCGCACTCGATCCGTGACTGAGACTCGATCTAAAATGACCCAAACCGATCGTTCTCGTTTTAAACTCTCAGGAATCGACTCATCAAGTCGCAGGACTTTTTGCAAATGCAAAAGTCGGTGAAAACCTTGACTCCGCAGCTCATCTAAAACCAACTCCACCTTCATCGACTCTGGAACAGTAACTGAAAAACCGACGAGCCAAGGCCCGTTCCCACGCTTCTGAATTCCGGCAATAATCTCTACCACCGAATGAGGTCGAATCTCCCGATCACATTTCGGACAAAAAAGAGTCGAGATTTTCGGCATCAAAACCTTCAAATGATCCGCAATCTCCGTCATCGTTCCCACAGTACTCCGAGAGGTCTTTACTGAATTTCGCTGTTGAATCGCAATCGCCGGAGGCAACCCTTCAATCCGATCGACTGCCGGTTTATCCATCCGCTCTAAAAATTGACGGGTATAAGGGGAGAAAGTCTCCACATAGCGCCGCTGTCCCTCCGCATAGAGCGTATCGAAAGCCAGAGTCGATTTTCCAGATCCACTCAACCCTGTAACGACGGTGAGTTGATGCAGGGGAATCGAAACATTCACATTTTTTAAATTATGATGCCTTGCCCCTTGAACAGAAATACAGGTCGCCAGCTTCGTGCGAATCCGCGAATTCGATTTAGATTTTACATTCATGTGAACATATTTGTAAAAGAATGTCCCATAAATCGGTCAAAGACCGAAACCAAGGATATCTCCTCAATAAAAACATTCTTTACCTTGTTTTAATCGCATTGAATTCCGATTTATGAATTTTAAAATACAATTTCATTTATTTTTCGTTCCAACGAAAAATAATACGAAAAATTCAAACAGTGAGTGACTAAGCTACCATTAAATAAGCTTCAATCGCGCTCGCATCCTTACTGACTGGATCCAAACACTTCCCAATAATTTCATGAGTCAGTCCAATGCGATGCGGAATATGAACTTCAACCGTTTGAATATACTCAGCCCATGAGGTTCCAGAAAAAATAGCGGTCGCACATTGACTCGAAAGATAAATTAAATCGGCATATCCAGTCTCATCGAGATCAGGATGATTATGGTCACGAATTCCTTGATAAATCTCCGGAGGAAGCTCCCATTCCTTCATCAAAAGCCCGGCAACTTTTGCGTGATCGGTTCCTAAAATCTCAAATTCAGCCTCTGAACAGGAAAGTCCTTTTTCAATCATCAACGGTCGAATTAAATCCAATTCCGGGGTATCAAGTAAATTTAAAATAATCTTTCCAAAATCATGAAGAAGGGTTGCGGTGAAAGCCGTTTGCAACGAAAACTTTGAATGCTTCGAGTGATAAGCCAAATACCGTGAGGCTAAAGCGGAGGCGATCGAGTGACGCCAAAGAGCATAAGGATCCATTCCGTGATAGCATTTTCGACGTTGGAAATATTTTCCAAAACAGATCGCCATCACGATCTCAAGAAGCCGTTGATACCCTAAACGATTCACCGCATCGTCCAATGACGCAATCGTTTCACTCCCTCGAACAAGTGCTGTATTACAGGACTTTAATACTTGTGCCGTTAAATTTGCATCGAATTGAATAATCTCCAAAACCTCATCATTTGCCTGCGCTGAAGGATCGCGTAAGAGAGAGAGAAGCTTAAACGCAACAGGGGGAGCAGGAGGAAGTAATTCCTTTGCTTTATCTAAAATCTCTTGAGTGCGATCTAGGTTGCTATCAAACACAATTTAATGCCTTTATGGAAGCTACTCTATTTTTTAAAAAACAAATCACAAGCCCAATTACAAATGAGATCGAATTTAGAAAAAAAAGACCCCCGTTCTGAAAAATCAAAACGAGGGTCATTTTAAAGCTTTATTTATAAAGTCTGAAGAAAGCGAACGAGCTGTTCGCGATTTGGACTGACGGCATGACGAACATAAAATCCAGAGGCGGCAACCGCTAACTGCATCGAATGGGAAAGTCCCAATCCAAGCAGTCGTCCGATCACAAATCCTGAATTAAAATGATCCCCTGCTCCCGAGGTAATCTTTGGCTTTGCCGTAAAAGGACCGTCAACAAAGGACTCTCCAGTGGCATCTGCCCCTGCTGCATATTTCACCGGATGAATCACCACGGTATGTACATTCAATTTCTCACGAATCGCAGCCGCTAAAGAGGCGGTTCCTTTTGGGTTTGCCGGAGTCTTTTTGAGTCGAAGAACTTTGGCAACGTGGAGACTCTCCCCTTCATTTAAACCAAGAATAACGTCGTTCTTTTCTTGAAATTCACCCACAATTTTCAAGGCTGCTAAAAGATCAGCATCCAAACGCTTCGAAGGATCCGACAAGTCAAAAAACATCAGCTTTCGCTTCTCGGTTTTAGGAGGAACGTAATCACTGAGAATCCGCTTCCAGATCGCTGAAAGATGCGGAATCATCGTCCAGTTCACCATTCCGACAAAATGAGAAGAGTCCCAAAGTTTACGAAATGCCGCTTCACCGATCCGTTTCTTTAAATTCTCCCAACTGACATCATGAACACTGTCATACTGACCAAAGGTCAGTTTACCATCGCCGAATTCAAAGGTTTGATTAAATCCAGGCTCAGCGATCGAAAATACTTTCGCTCTTTTGGCAAATTCTGTGAAAACAGGATGCATCTGGGGATACCCAAGCATTCCAATATAGTTCACGGGAGCCCCTAAGGTGCTGAGTGAAAAGGCCATTAACGGACCATTCCCCCCTAAACGAGTCGCTTGAGAAACAATTTCAAAATTAGAACTTTTTCCACCCGTCGCTAATTGGGCTCGTTGAGCAAAGGATTTCACTTGGGTAAAAGGGGTAAATTTAGTCGAAGATTGACGTTGATCGACCACCTGAAAAATTTGATCGACAAATCCATCAAAACCCATCAAACATTGATACTTTAAGAGCTGGGCTCGGGAACCAATTAATCGTTCTGCTGTCTGTCTCGCTAATCTAGAATCACTCATAGTTGGCGGAAGCTAGCAGAGGAAGATCAAAATGACAAGCCTTATCCAAAAGGTTTGTTTTTACTTAATTCTCTTTATTTAAAAAGAGCCCAAAAAAACGCAAGTTTCATTTTCCTCAAGTTTCCTACTTGATTTTACGTTCAGGATCAGCAATCATCCCCCTCCTTCAAAACCTAGCCAGTGTAGCTCAGTGGTAGAGCAGGGGACTCATAAGCCCTTGGTCGGCGGTTCAAATCCGCCCTCTGGCATTTTTTGATTTCCCTTTTTTCAGTAAAATTCAATCAGGACTCCCAAAGGAAAATAGGAAAGCACGAGTTTTCTTACGGAAGAATTTGGGCATTGTGAACCCGCTTGCCATCCCAAAGAACCCCTTTAATCTCCAGCCGTGCAAGGTCTTTACCCTCCCCTTTTTAAAATTGGCATTCAGAATACACTCATCTATCGATGGAACTTTCTTATTCGCCTCCTCTTCTCTCTCGTTCCTTTATTCGGTCTTGTCTACTTCTGGAAAGCGATTTACCAGTCGGCAGGAGCACAGGTACAATCCTATGCCTATGCTCACATGATTCAGTATTTCCTTCTCTGTATGCTCCTCGATGTTCTTGTGACCCCCACCGATGATGAATGGCAAATCTCCGCCGAGATCCGTGACGGTCAGCTGAATATGCTGCTGCTTCGTCCGATCAATCATCTTCTCTATCGACTCACTCTTTTTGCCGCCTCTCGGATCGTTAATTTCTCAATTATTGTGATCCCCCTTTTGATCGCCTTTATTCCCTTTCACTCTCTCATCTCTCTGCCACACAACCCACAGCCGTGGATCTGCTTTGCTTTATCGACGCTCCTCTCGGCCTTAATTCAGTTCTTGATTGCTTACTCGATCGCAATGCTCTCCTTTTGGATTTTAGAAATTTCGACGATCGTCTTTATCTTTTTCTCGTTTGAATACTTTTTCGCAGGCCACTTTTTCCCTCTCGACCTTCTTCCTCCTGCTTTATTTAAAATCATTCTTTGGACCCCCTTTCCCTACGAGCTTTGGTTCCCGATTGCGGTTTTACAGGAAAGAGTCACCGGACCGGAGCTCACTCAGGGACTCCTCATCCAATTCGGATGGGTGATCCTCCTTTATCTCTTCGCAAAATTTCTTTGGAAAAAAGGGCTCGTCAAATATGGGGCGGTAGGGGGTTAACGATGAAACATCATTTTCAAGTCTTTAAACTCCTCTTCCGCAATTCTCTGATTCGCGAAATGAATTTTGCTGCCAATTTTTGGCTCTGGCTTCTGACGGAGTTTCTTTGGTTTATCGCTCAAGTGGGAATGATCGAAGTGATCTTTTCTCATGTCAACTCAGTCGGTGATTGGAATAAATGGCAGGTGATTCTCCTTATGGGGACTCATCAAATCACGGCACAGCTCTTCCAAGCCTTCTTTTATATTAACCTCGCCAATCTTCCCGAGCTTATTCGAACGGGAAAACTGGACTTTCTCCTCCTCCAACCGGTCAATGCGCAGTTTCTCGTCTCAACGAAACAGTTTGGATTTGATAATCTGATCAATACCGCGGTCGGAATCGGATTTGTTTTTTTTGCCTCGCATCAGCTCCAACTCCATCCGACGGGAATGCAAATTTCCCTCTATCTCCTCACGATTCTTTGCGGAATCGGAATTCATTACAGTATCTTCCTGACTCTCGTCACCCTGGCCTTCTGGATCGTGAAAGCCCAAGGAATGATTTTCGGTTATTATAATTTAATGAATCTTGCCCGTTACCCAGAGTCGGTCTTCCTCCAGGCCCCTAAAGTATTTCGAATTTTATTCTCTGTTTTTATTCCGGTCATGGTCGTCGCCAACGTTCCAACTCGTCTCCTCGCAGAGATTACGACGGGGACTCCAATCGTTTGGCTTTGTGGAACCCTTTTCCTTGGGACTTTTCTGAGTCTTTGGGGAAGCCATCTCTTTTGGAAATATGCCCTGAAATCGTACACCAGCGCGAGTAGTTAATTCCACATTCTTCATGAGGAATCGTTTTACCCCATCAAATAGCCAAAATACAATTTAACCGCCACTCCCTGCGCAATAGCGCAAATTAAAACTGGAAACCAATTGGAGAGCTGAGGTCGTTCTATTTCTCACTTCGTGTTCTTCGAACCTTAGTGAAGTGAACTTCCTGAAGTATATAAACATCTATCATCCAAGAGACTATGAAAAACACCAAAATACAGTTTTTCACACAAAGCCGCGAAGTTGCCCAAGGTTCCGCCCGAAAGGCAAATGATTTTTTTCTAAATTCCTACGGGGAGAACCTTGGGAAGCTTTGCGTCTTTGCGTGAGGCAATGCCTTTGAATGGATTCCTTAGGTTGACGCCCATGAGCACGTACAGGATCGCTCCCGATCTATTCCTTATGCATGAATGGATTCAAACACAAAAAACATCAATCGTGAGATAGACCTTTCCAAGACTCTCTTATTTTGAGTAAATCATCAGATGGTTCGAGTCAAAATTTGTGGAATTACTAACGAAGCCGATGCTCTTGCGGCGATCTACGCAGGGGCCGATGCCCTTGGCTTCATTCTTTACCCCAAAAGCCCCCGCTACATCAATCCCGATAAAGCGTGGGATTTTGCCTGCGATCTCCCCCCTTATGTTCAACGGATCGGAGTCACCGTTAATCTCGATGCCGAGGATATTTACAATATCGAACAGATCGCCCTTTTTGATGCTTGGCAACTTCATGGCGATGAACCCCCGGAGGTCTGTGAAGCCCTTGACCCTCGTTGTC
>CAMAQI010000151.1 GCA_945860255.1 Methylacidiphilum caldifontis | reverse complement strand
AAAATATTGTTAACTAGAAAGCCCCAATTGGGCCCCCCATATACCATATCCCAATTGCTGTTGAGATTATTTACATCTTTAGTCCATTTAGCCTGACTACGGATCGAAACCCCGGGAGTCGCCCGCGAATCAATGGGTCCCCCACTTGTGGTATTAAGAAAAGGCCTATATTGAAAACCTAACCGGGATCCCCGAGGGTCTGCTCTCATATAGGAGGCTTTCGCACTTCCTCTTTGCCAAGCACTATAAAAATTTAAAGTCGTTATGTTAAGGTTATTCACCGCATACTGTGATGAATCTACCGTATCAAAGGTGAAGGCGGTTTGCGGAGAGTCGTGAGCAATTACGCAAAAGGAGTAGTTTGAAAGAGGTAAATTCGTGACCAGCTCAAATCGTTGATAAGGAACCCATAGTGTTCCTACATAAACACCAAGCTCCATCGTAAAAGGGGTATCACTCGATAAACCGGTAATCGGCGATTTTCTTTGAAATAAGAGACTCGCATAATTTCGATTTTTTAATCCTAAATCTGTCCCTCCTGAGTACGCAACACTCGGAAATGCTCCTGCTCCAGTTGAGCAGTATCTTCCTATGGCATCTACGGGCTTTCCTGCATTGGGGGCCCCCACCTTGAGAGTAATTGCAGGATCGGGAGTCGTTCGACTGGAAATTAAAATCTCATTTTGAGCGTTGGGCGCCGTGCTTGTAGGGAGGCCCGGAAGAGAGCCAAGAACAGCGGGCTCACCAAAGGACTTTGAGCTCGGTAAGGAAAATGAAACCTGCTTTCCGGCAAAAATTGTTGATGTCGGAACATTAGGGGTCATTCCTGCATTCACCGTTAGGTACCCCCCAGTAGGAAGATTTGCCATAGCTCCCAACTCCAAATAAGACTGACCCTCGAGTAACTTCACAGATCCCGATGAAATGCTCTCTCCGCGATATCCTTTTAAAACAGAGCATGGATTTTGATGGGGATTCCAAAGCTCAAACTGCATCCACGCTTCTGCTGATGAATTATTATTGGGACGTAAAAAATTGTATACAATTTCATTCAGATAAGGAAGATTCTCCGTTCCAATCGCCAAATTTTGATTCACGGAAGAATAGGTCTGATACCCTGAAGGCCAATTAAGAGCAATCAAGGCCGTTGACGGTTTGATTAAATCCGAAAAACCAGTCTCCACTATTGTCGGTAAATCATCGGAATCCCATTGATCGATAATATTACATCCGATTTGGAGTAAGTGAAAATCGGTCGATTGATCAATTCCGTTTCTGAGGGTCACCGTCGTGCCACTCACATAATAACTACACGCAATCCCCCCCGAAACCCCGAGACTTCCGGGAACAATCGTCGCCTTGAGCCATTCGAAGAAATCGGGCTCTCTTCCTTGACTCATCACCTCCGTCAAACTTTTGATTTTCGTCGCCGGGGTCAAACCGTTCCCCTCGGGAGAAACATAGACAAACCGATTTTTTTGGGAATCCCATTTCAATCCAAAATGTTTTAAAATTGCCTTCTCTTTTTTGGAATCGCTGAGGCTTCCATCCGCATTTCGGGAATTAAACCAATCGAGTCGTGCTAAAGGGAATTTTCGTGCGAAAAAGGGATCCCCCTCCTCCACAACATAAGAATCCAGTGTTCCATCCACACGATAATATTCAAAGGTCCTCTTTTTTGGCGCCAGATAGGAGGTTTGAGTCAAAAGAGCGAGTTCGGGACGATTCACCGCGCTCGAATGATGGCGAAAATAGGGTTCAATCCCCTCCCCTCCATTTGCATGAATGAAATCCAAAAGATCCTGACGTCCTAAAAAAATATTCTGACCCTCTTTTAATTTTTCCTGATCCTGATAAAGTACCCCCTGTGTCGGAGTCCCCGATGAAAAAGTCTCCTTCCCATAAAGCCATTTTTCATATTTTTGAGGACTCGAATCGTTCGGTAAACGCCACCGGACCGCTCGATCTCCAATTTCCGAGGCCCTCTCCGAAATTTGAGTTAAATCTGAGCAAATGCTCCTTCCCCTGTACATGTCATAGCGATAGCTTTTATTCGCCTCCGGGTAGTGAGGATCAGCCCCATCCCCGAGACCATTAAACCCTTCCGGTTTCCCACAAATATTTAGATCCAAAAGCCCATCTACCCGGTAAGCCAAATAAGCATAACGACTTGTAGAAATGACCTCTTTTTCCATTCCCTCATTGATCCATTCCGGAAGTGCTTCTTGCGATAACGGTTCTTTAAAAAAAAGAGGGTTGTTCCAGCGCTTTGCACTGACGGGGCGCCCATTCTCCGGATCATCTGAAATCCCCCCCGTTGCTTCTTGACTCTGTTCTTCAAAAAAACTTCCATTCAAAACAGAAATGGAGGAGCTCTGGATGATCGGAATCGGGAATGAAGAACTGCGACGTAAGTAGCTCATTTTGTCGCTATTTTGAGTAGCGCTTGAGATACTATTCAATCCCCATTTGGCTGGAGAGATCGAAAGTAATTCCCCCCTCCTCTTTCGTTTCGACACTTCTCTCGCCTCACTCTGTAATTCCGCAAGGACTTGATTCACGGCCATTCGCTCTGACTCACCTCCCACGACCTGATCCGAATAGGAATGCGCCAGCGAATAATCAACTTGAGATCGGATACTCCACAATACTAAAGACCCCGTCAGCAGGGAACTGAAAATAAGAACAATGATTAGAGCGACCCCTTTCTTTGTTGGAATGACAAGTTTCTTCATTTTAGAGATTCAAACAATATCCTCATTTCCAAAATGATCAAGGAATAATACAAGTGCTTGTAATATTGCTCTTGATTTTACACAAAAAGCCTCTTAACCTTAATTCCGTCATGAAGACAAAATACTGTTCCTCTTTTAGTCTCTTGGAATCAGTATTTGCCATCGCCCTCTTGACCTTCATCTTGACCGCACTCTTGGGATTGATAACACTCAATCTTAAATCGAATGAAGATAGCAGTTCTGAGAAGGATGCCGCCAACATGACGACTCTTTTGATCACCGCGCGAAGGGTGATCCCCCTCGACCGTCACGCCCTCTGCCTGCCCGCACTCTCCACCCTCAGTCCCGGTCAAGAGCTTTCGGAGACGTTTAATATTGATTCAGATGGCCAGAAAATTCCAAATGAAAAAAAGTTCCGTCTCACCTACAATATTCTCCGGGATGAGAAGTTGACCAATCTTTATCGGCTTCATCTGAAGCTCAAATGGCCTGCGACACCCCTTGAAAGTAAGCGTGATAAAAATGAATTTGAAATCAAGACCTCGATTCGTCTTGATGAGTGGACGGATTCCTCAACATGAGCTTCATCCATCACAATTCACGGACTTCATTTTGTAGACCATTTTTTACTCCAAATTGTCGATCCGGTTTTACTTTGATCGAACTGCTCGTCTCTTCCGTCATCGTCATGATTCTTGTCTTGATTTTGGGTGGAATTTCAAGCCTGGTGCTCCATCAGTCTTCACTTTCTTACAATAGGATCAGCAATTCTAGTAAAATGAGAATTATCTTTCAACTCATTGCCCGTGATCTTGAGAAGGCAGTGATTCGTCCGGATCTCGCAAAATTTGTCGATTCGAACGGGAACTCCTCACTGACTTTTTACTCTCAAATTCGATCCTATGAAAATAAACAAGTGAAGGGGGATCTGCGCAACTTGAGTCTGATCTCCTATTCTTGGAGTTCTGAGGATCAAAATCTCAAGAGGATCATCCAAGGGATTGGACGTGAAAACCAAGTGGATTTACTTCCCTTTAACCAAATAACTCGAACTCCCGACCTTGATCTTCAAAACACAGAGGAGATCGCCTCTGCGGTCATTGATTTTCAATGGTCTTTTTTAAATCCAACAGGAATGACTTCGGACTATTCTCCCAACCCCCTTTCCCGGGCAGTAAGAGTGACGGCGGCGGTCATCGATCAATCGATGCTTCAAAAAATTTCTCAGAACCCCTCTTTCGAAGAGCTCAAGACCAAGTTTCACGAAGCCACGCAGCGTAAAAGCAAGTCCAACGATCTGGATCATCTGAGCCTCCTTGCCGAATGGGAGAAAATAATCGATGACCCTTCCTTAATTCGCTCTTTTCCTGTCGATTTCAGAAGATCGATCACCCTCATGGAACGATTTTACGAGATTCCCTATAACCCAAAATATAGCCAGACCGACTTTTCAAACTCCCAAAATTAACAATAGGAAAGACCTGTCATGAAAACATCTCCAATTCAAATTTTATCCTTTTATTATTTAACCCTCCTTCTCCTTTGCTTTTCCTTACCAGTTCAAAGTCAGGAATGGCAAAAAGTCCTTATTCCCGACGATCAGTCCGTACAGAGACTTAATCAGAACCCGAAACTCACTTCCTTGGAGTTAGTCGACGACCCCGAAGATCCCCTTGGAAAGTGTTTTCGTCTGAAAGCACTTCTAAAAAGTTGGGGAATGATCAACGCCAGCTTTCCTGAGATTAAAAAAAATAGTGTCGGAACTCTTTGCTTTAAAATCAGAATAGAACCCGCTGAATCTACAGACAAAACCTTCATTCGATTCGCATTTAGTTCTAAACCAAATAAGCAATGGGGAAACGCGGCAGATCAAGAGTTAGGCTTGCTGCTTACAAATGGCTCATTGGAGATATTAAAAATGAAAAAAAAGATTTCCCTCCCCGTAAAGCATTGGATCCGAATGTGGTATGTCTTAAAAAACGGAGACGGCGAAAACCTTCCATTTATCTCCCATTTCACTTTTTTAACAGATGAAGTCGATCTCCCTACGTCAAAACCGGAAGAGAAGATTCTCAATGACCCCCCTAGAGAAAAAGAAGGAGTCACAGGCTTCTCCATTCCGGAAATGGGCTTCTATGTACTCTCCCCTGAAATGGAGCCGTTTGAAGGGCGAGCCGCTCTTTATATCTCAGACCTCTATTTCTCGGATGGTGAAAACCTGACAGTGCCGCAAAAGTAGATCCTCACGAATCTGCCTAGAATATATATTCAATGAAACCATTTTCTACTCTACTCAAATCGCTTTGAATTCCGATTTATGAATTTTAAAACGGGAAAAAACCGAAATCTCATACCCCCAACAATCGTTGATACCATCTCTTTAAAATTTGATTCGCCTCAGACTCCTGTTTTCGGGGGTCGGTCAAATTTCCGACCTCCTGCGGATTTTTTAAATCCGTCGTATTGATTTCATAGGTCTTTGTTTTGAGATCATAATCTTGACTCATCCGATATTGATATTGATCCAAACTCCCAGAGTCTAACGATGAATTTAAAACAAGAGGCGGACTCGCAGATAAATTCCCCGTGTTCACAAAAATCGGCTCCGGAAGCGTCTTGGAGAGTGTCGATTCCGAGGTACTTCCCCCACTCTTCGATTGAAGTTTTTGAAAAGCCGGGGAACTACTCGGATTAAAGATTGTCTTTAGGGTTCCGTTCACAAATTGAAAACGATAGTTCAGGTCACTCGCTCCCGTTCCATTCGAGAGAACAATCGGTGAGGTGACACTATTCGCCGCAGAGAAGGTTCCCAAGGTTCCTTGAAAGGCATTCGCTTGGGTGTCTGTCCCAAGAAGTCCTGAGGGGTCGGAGTAGGTAAAGTTGGGGTTCGCCTCTCCATAATTTTTTTGTTCGTCATTCGCGGTGAAGGTCAAGGTCGCTGCGGTTGCAAAAACAAAGCGATTTCCTGTTTGCGTGATGCTTGTCGGGGCAAGGGTGTCGTAGGTTCCATTGTAAAGATACTTGGAACTCAATCCGTTGAGGGTCGCTACGGGAGTCGCTCCATTAACCGTAATATCTGTAGCGGTACCATTGGCCGCATCGGGAAGATAAACGAGCCATTTGCCCGTTCCGGAAACCGCTAGGGCTCCCGCCCCTACGGCGTTGGAAAAAGCCCCCGTCGCAAGAACAAGGTTTTTGT
>CAMAQI010000150.1 GCA_945860255.1 Methylacidiphilum caldifontis | reverse complement strand
GCTCTCCTACTTATTTTCCGGAATGTTTATTGGCCCGACCTGTCAAAGTCCTCGGATTGATGAGGCTCGGAACGATGCGCTTTATGAGTTGGAGATCGCCTTTAATCAGATTCCGGATAAAAAAGAAGTTCCTCCGTGGCTAGTGGATCGAATTTTCAGAAATTTGTTGGTTGATGTGACCGGAAACGTGCATCGCTCAGAATTTTGTATCGATAAGCTTTATTCGCCAGATAATGCCTCAGGGCGACAGGGGCTTTTAGAGATGAGAGCTTTTGAGATGCCCCCTCATGCGCGGATGAGTTTGACGCAACAATTGTTATTGAGATCGATGGTGGCCCATTTTTGGGAGGAGCCGTATCGTCAACCGTTAGTTCCATGGGGAACCGAGCTGCATGATCGTTTTTTACTTCCTCATTTTGTCAGACAAGATTTGAAAGATGTATTAGGTCATCTGAATGAGTCCGGCTATGGCTTTAAAGAGGAGTGGTTTGCGCCGCATTTTGAGTTTCGCTTTCCCTTTTTTGGAAAAACCAATTATCGAGAAATTGAGCTGGAGGTTCGCAATGCATTGGAGCCTTGGCATGTGTTGGGGGAGGAGGGGGGTGGATCGGGGACGGTTCGCAATGTCGATTCCTCATTAGAACGGGTTCAAATTAAGACGAAAGGAATGGTCGGCTCTCGGTATCAAGTCTTGTGTAATGGAATTCCGGTTCCGATGACCTCGACGGGGGTTGTCGGTGAGTACGTGGCAGGAGTGCGTTATCGGGCTTGGCAACCGCCTGAGTGTCTCCAGCCGACGATTGGAGTTCAAAGTCCATTGATCTTTGATCTTTATGATGCATGGAATAGGAAAACAGTGGGGGGATGTACCTGTTATGTGGCTCATCCGGGAGGGCGAAGTTATGATACTTTTCCAGTGAATTCTTACGAAGCGGAGAGTCGTCGTTTAGCCCGATTCATTCAAGGAGGGCATAAACCGGGAAACTTTGTTCCCCCCCCGCTCGATCTTTCCAAGGAATTTCCGATGACCTTGGATTTAAGGCGTTTTGTCCGTGCTTGAAGAGTTGGGAAGAAAAGGTAGAAAAAAATGGTGTCCGATTCGATTACATCTTTTGCTCCTCCCCAAAATCTCAAGAGTCATTTGGGATATCGGCGCAAAGAGGGGACATTAGGGGCTCATTTTGATGAGTTTCTCTCTTCAGAGGGGGCTCTTCGTCCCCATTGGAAGGAGTTGGATCACTATTTTTCGAATTTAGGTGCGGAGGAAATTACCGTTCGCTGGAATCGAGCGAAGCGAATTTTGTTAGAGAATGGGGTCGCCTATAATCAAGATCGCAGTGGGGATCGACAAGGATTGATTCGTCCTTGGGAATTAAATCCGATTCCTTTTTGTATCTCCCGTGGGGAGTGGAAAGGGATTGATCGTGCGGTTCGTCAACGAGGTCGTCTGCTGAACCAGATCCTCGAAGATCTTTATGGAAAAAATAAGTTAATCGCCGATGGACTCATTCCTCCTGCTTTAATTTACGGAAGTCGCTCATGGCTTCGTTCTTGCGTCGGAGTCCCTGTCACCCAGGGAGCGCGACTGACGCTGTATGCCGTCGATCTCGCCCGTTCACCGGATGGCAATTGGTGGGTTCTTTCCGATCGTGCTCAAGCCCCCTCTGGGGCCGGCTATGCCCTTGAAAATCGAGTCGTTATGGCTCGTGTTTTTCCTGAGGCTTTTCGCTCGATGAATATTGCCCGATTAGGCGGTTTTTTTCGAAAAATGCACGAATCCCTTGAGGCGCTCTCCCCACGATCGGGGGAGACACCGACAATTGTTCTTTTGACTCCGGGACCGTTGAATGAAACCTATTTTGAACAGGCTTATTTGGCACGGCATTTGGGGCTCGATTTAGTGGAGGGGCAGGATTTAACCGTTCGCGACGATATTGTTTACATTCGCACTCTCAAAGGATTAAAGCGGGTCGATGTGATCATCCGTCGAGTCGATGATGATTATTGTGATCCGTTAGAGTTTAGGAACGAGTCTGTTTTAGGCGTCGCTGGATTAATGAACGCGGTTCGTGCGGGAACAGTGACCTTAGCCAATAGTCTGGGGAGTGGATTGATCCAATCTTCTACTTTGGAGCCCTATCTATCGAAGATCTCCGAGAGTTTGTTGGGGGAAAAACTGCTGATGCCTTCTGTGGCGACTTGGTGGTGTGGTCAAAAGAGAGAGCGAGAGTATGTTTTAAATCATCTGCAACGGCTTGTTGTTCAACCGGCCTTTGATTTCCCCGGAGATTTCCCGCAATCCTTTGATGATTTAGCGGAGCTTCGAAATAAGATCGAGCATCGGCCAGAAATGTTTGCGGCAAAAGAGGGGGTTCGGCTTTCTCAATCGCCTGATTTTCGCGGGGGAGTTCTCGAACCTCGCTCGATGGTCTTGCGTGTTTTTGCCGTTCGTTCAGGAGATGATTATATCGTGATGCCAGGGGGATTGACTCGGATGGCGGATGAGGAGACGAGTCACGGGGCTTTGATTAAACAGTCGGGAGGATCAAAGGATACGTGGGTCGATTTTGAAGAGGAGAGTTTAACGGTATCCTCTTCGATTCAGAGCCAATCTCAAAGTCAGTCTCCGATTCAAGTCACCTCGAGTCGACCGAAGCGACTCGACACGAGTTTAACGAGTCGTACTGTGGATAATCTCTTTTGGTTTGGTCGCTATGCCGAACGTGGAGAGTTTTCCACTCGCGTGACCAGAACCATCATCGAGGGACTTGCCGGAAATCATGGCTCACTATCTCTCGACTATCTTCGCCCGCTCATTCGAACCTTGATTCATTTTGGTCAAATCGCTCCTGAAACGATTCAGATCAAGACCTTAGAGGAGCTGCGCTCCTCGGTGATTTTAAGAATGTTAAATCGTGAATATTCAGGAACCTTGATTGATGTCGTGGATCGGCTTCGAGAGGTGGTGACAACCGTACGAGATCAAGTGACCCATGACACCTGGTGGATTGCGAATCAGCTCAGTTATTGTTTAGAGAGTCAAACTTCGAACAATAAGAATCATCGTGCCTTTGATTTAAACTTAAATCAGGTGCTTTTACATTTTTCGGCCTTGAACGGAGTGATCGTCGAGAATCGCAATCACGATTTTGGGTGGCGATTTATCGATATTGGAAGACGGATCGAACGTTCCCTTTACAGCGCGCGGATTGTTTCGGAGTTTATGTTGGATCGATCGGCACAGAGCGAGCACGCACAGGGAGTTTTGTTTCAAACGCTCCTCGATGTTTTTGATGCCGGGACCACCTATCAAGATAAATATAATGAGATTCATCGAGAGACGGTCATCGAACTATTGCTTTGTGATGAAGTCAATCCTCGTTCATTAGTGGGACAGCTTTCGCGAATTTTAGAACATCTTTTGAATATTCCACGTGAGCAGGATGAATCTTATAAGCTGCCGGAAGAGCGGCTTGTATTAAAAATTTTAAACGAGGTGCGACTCATTGAGTCCTCGAAGTTTGATTTGAAGGTACTCCAAAATGTTGAGGGAGTGATGGGAGAGCTTTCGGGACTTATCTCGCGTCGCTTTTTTACTCATTTAAGAACCTCCTCTGTCGGTCATGAAAAAATCTTAACCCTTTCAGAATCGATATGAGAACAAAAGTCGAACATTGGACGGAATATCGTTATTCCGAGGAAGTCTCTCTTTCCCGACACCGTCTCCGATTGAGACCGCGAAATAGTGAGATTCAAAAAGTCGAGTCCTTTCGTTTCGACTTTTTTCCGATGCCGAGCCTTGTTCGTGAGAGTATCGACTCTTTGGGGAATCATCTCACCGAGGTCTTCATTGAGCAGGCTCATCGTTTTTTTCAAATTAAATGTGTGAGTCAAGTTGAGACCGTTCCACGGCCTTTTATTGATCCGAGTTTAACGCCATCATGGAGTCAAGTGATCCTTGATCTCCAAAAAATGAATCAACTCGATCCTCGTCTCTATCTTTATCCCTCCCCTTATGCCCCTTGGGTGAATGGGCTGCATGATTGGACCGAGAAAAGTTTTCCTAAAGAGATACCGATTTTAGTAGGGGTCCTCGATTTATCGAAACGGATTTTCAACGATTATACCTTTGATCCTCAGGCGACCACCGTGAGCACCCCCCTTTCGGAGGTCATCAAAGAAAAGCGTGGGGTTTGTCAAGATTTTGCCCATCTACAAGTTGCGGCCTTGCGCTCGATGGGGATTGCCGCCCGTTATGTGAGCGGTTACATCCGAACGGCCCCCCAACCGGGACAAATGAAACTGGTCGGGGGAGATGCCTCCCATGCCTGGGTCTCAGTATTTATTCCCGGCTCCGGGTGGATCGATATCGATCCCACCAACAACCGCCTCGTTGATGAAAACTATGTGGTGATTGGATGGGGGAAGGATTATAGCGATGTCAGTTTAATCCGAGGAACTCTCACTGGCGGCGGGTCTCATTCCCTTTCTCTTTCTGTCGATCTTTCCGATCTTTAAGGTTGAATAATGTTTTTAATTCGGAAGGCCTCCGGTTTTCCGACGATTTCATAGTCGGGAAGTTGGAGTCGGGTTCCTCGCTCCACTTGAAGAAGATCGTGACGCTCCGGTTTTGTTAGATGACGGTGCAGGATCTCATGTCGACGGGCCACCCCATCTCCAGAGCAGCCATGAAAAATGGTTTTCCCATTTTCATCAAGCATGGGTGAGATCATTCGAGTCACCTGGGGGTTTAACGGTCGTGGAGCGACGGTCGTTTTTTGAATGGCGAGGAAGCTGAACTTTAAAAGTGAGATTTCACGGAAAAGACCTTTATTGAGGATCTTCAGGCTTTCAGGAGGTTTCCAATGTCGGACTTCATGACATTGTGTCTTGACGTTTTTGAGCAGGGGGCAGGTTTCAGAGTGAAGGCAAGGGGCGAGAATATGAGAGTTCGATTGAGCACGGAAAAACTCGCGAATTTTCTCTAATCGAACCGGTGTTTGATGAAGGGAGGGCTCAATGATGAGTAGCAGTCCCTCTTCTTGAACAAGGCTCCAAAGGGATTCAAGCCAAGAAATTTCCGGCTCAACGGTTTGGAAGAGTTCATTCAAAGAAAAACTCATAAGGACGAGATCGGAAACGTGTGGCTTCACTTTGATCGGAAGTCGGTGAAGATCTTTATTGAAAGTATGAAGGTCGATGCGACGGTCACGGGCAATGGCCTCGAAATGCTTCAGGCTTGTAGGGGATTGATCCCAACCAATGATTTTGGTCGGTTGACCCGGAAAAAAATCTGCAATACTCAGACTTGCGGCACCCAGTCCACAGCCCATATCGAGGATTTGAAAGGGCGCATCACTTTTCGGACGCCAAGGGGTAAAGCGGATCAGTTCCTCCAACGGAAAGCGAACTCGGGAATAAGTCTGAGGAAAGAAAAACATTCCATAGGCCAGCAGAAGTTCAGGATCTTCAGAGTAGTGCGCAAAATCCTCACTGCGTTTCGTGGTGAACTGATCGCTTAAGTAGCGAACGGCCGGTTCGAGGGCTAAGATCGCCTTGTTGACCTCGGCTGTTTTAAAATGGCGGAGGGCCTGTTTGAGCCAGTATTGTTCGTAATCGACCGGATAAGGAGTATTCATAATTGATGCTTTTCAGTTCTCTTGAGTGAGGCAGGGTAAGGAATATGAATAAAAAAGCTATTGCGTTTTTTTTGATATTCTTAACGGGCTTAATGCAGACCCAAGAGATCCCTCAAGAAATGGAATCAAATGAAGCTCCCTCGGTTGCATTTGAACCGAAAAAGACGAATGAAATTGATCCCGATGTGCATTTATTTGGAATTCCGCTGAGAAGTCCAGAAGAGGTGGATAAAATCTTCAAAAAAATGTCTGATGAGAGAGTAGACAACTATACTTGTTTTTATAAAACAAGACTTTGTTGTGTGGAGGTCAGTTTTT
>CAMAQI010000149.1 GCA_945860255.1 Methylacidiphilum caldifontis | reverse complement strand
CAATGATCTTTTTTAAAGCTTTATAAAGTTGAGGGTCTCTTCCCGCACAAACGGTTAAATCCCAAAGTTGTGAGTCCAAAAGTTTCTTTAAAAGTTTGGGGGCTTTTTTTCGCTGAGCGTTAATAATCCAAAGAATTTTCGGCTTCCGATCCTTAAAAGGGACCTTCTCCTCATTTTTTAAATCCCTCTCAAACTGAAGACTTACCGGAAAACCAAGGGTTCGAATTCGACTCTCCGCAATCCCATTCTCTCTCAAGATCCCCGCGCTCTCCTCATTCGGAAGAACATAAAAATCGCTATGACAACTATACCAAATAGAGTTCACGGAAATCGAATCGGTCACCACGGTCACTTGATGAAATCGACGAGGTCTCTTTCCTAAAAAAATACCGTCGATCACATAATTATAAAGTGGATAGGTGCTCACCACCGCATCTGGATCCATATTCAACAAGAGCTTCTCCATCGCTGCGTGTAAGCGCGTGAGGGTATGTAAGTGACTCCTCGCATGAGAGGAATGATCTAAAAAATCGTAGAAATGCTGCCAAAGCCTTGGAGCACGATCAATCGCCATGGAATAGGTTTTGCGTAACATTCGATTCATCACCCCGTAGCAGCCATCCAGAAGATCAAATACTTGAACCTCAACTTCTTCTCCCTCTAACGATTCAAAGGCACTCTTTAAATTTTTTGCTGCCGTGTTATGTCCCTCTCCAAAACCAGCTGTGAGAATTAAAATCTTTTTCTTCATCGAGTCCTTTTTTCAGGTTAACCCATCATCATTCATTTAACTCCTTCGATTCAAGAGGATTCAGGTGACAAAAAGGTGACAATTTAACGTCAAAATAGCGCATCACGGTTTCGCTATGGATTTTTATCAAAATCATTGCAGATTTCGCTCACGCTCATGAATAGACCTCCTTTTTCCTCTGCCTCTCCCCTTTCAGAACCGATCAACGGACCTCAACCTTTCTCCTTTCTCTGGGGAGTGGCCACCTCAGGCTATCAATCCGAAGGGGGATTTAACGGCACGGATCAACCGCAAAATAATTGGACGTGGGCAGAAGAAAGAGGGGTCGTCGCTCGCTCCGGTTCCTCGGTCGATTTTTGGAATAAAGCAGAAGAGGATATCGAGCGGGCAGCCGCTTTAGGAATCAACTCCTTTCGCCTCGGCATTGAATGGAGTCGGGTCCAACCGTGCCTCACAAGACCCCCTGAACTCCCGCCCAATCCGATTCAAGCCCCTCCATTTGATGAAACCGCATTGGAACGATACGGAGCGATTTTACTCAAATGCCGACAATTAAAAATCGAACCGATTATCACCCTCCATCACTTTGTCCATCCAGCGTGGCTCGGACTCGATCCCTGGCTGAGCCGAGAGATCTTCCCTCATTTCGATCGCTACGTTGAAAAAACGATTCTCTTCCTCATGGACTACTTTTCTCGCCATCAAGCGGAACCCCCACGGATTTATATCACAATCAATGAGCCGAACATGCTCGCCTTTAATCATTATGCATGGCTCTTTTTTCCCAGTGGTAATCATCGCGGATTGAGTCCCACTGCCACCTGCTTGGCCCATCTGCTAGAAGCGCACTCTCATGCCTACCTTCTGATTCACAAACTCTACGCCCAGCGCCTCCTCCCCCGCCCGATGGTCAGTTTTAATAATTACTGCAGCGATCTTTATTGGGGAGACCAAGCCTGGCAGGAGTTTTTTATCTACGGGGCAAAACATAAAACGCGGCTCAAATTATTTCGAAAACTAAAAAAACGGGCCGACAAATTTGATGCCACCTTACGGGATTCGCCGATGGAAATCCATCGCGGTCTTCGAAAAATTCTCGATCGCGCTCTCAAAACCTTTCATTATCCCTTTGGCGAAAAATTGATGTTTCATCCCGCCTTTGATTCCCTCATCGATCTTCTCCTGCGTCATGATCGCCCGCTCCTTGATTTCCTTGCCTACGACTATTATGATCCCTTTAGCGCCCATATCTTCCGCCTTCCCTACAGCCAAGATCTCGAACCTCGTAAACGAACTTGGCAAGATCTGCTCATGGAATCGATCACTAGTAAATGGTGGGAATGGCGTGCCGTTCCTCAAGGAATGCTCTTTTACAGCCGATGGCTGGCTCAGCATCAATTCCCTCAACTGATCGCCGAAAATGGAATGGCCTATCGACTTGACCCTCAATCTCAGGAACTGCACCGACGCGACGGACTTCGAAGAGCCGACTTTTTGAGTGAACATCTTCAAGTCGTTGATCAAATCCGCTCTGAAGGAATCCCGTTAATCGGCTACTGTTATTGGTCCCTCTTTGATAATTACGAGTGGGGAACCTACACCCCTCGATTTGGACTTTATACCATCGACTACTCCGATCCAAAACTTCGAAGAGACCCGATGAATACCTTTGGTGAAAATATCTCTGAAATTTATGCCAACCATATCCAACAGCAAAATCGTTAATCCTTTTGGTTAGCGATTTGATGAGGTAAAACGATTCCCAATGACGAATCTGGGTTTAAATCCCCAACCCCAAATCTTCTCTGTTTTTTAAACGCCGCGTTGCTGCGGGAGACAGGTATTAAATGCCTTTTCCTCGCTATCCGGCTATTCAGCTTTGCATTTCTCTACCTTACAGCCTCACAGTCTAACAGCCTCTTCCCCTCTCTCCCTTCCCTCGGTTTACCCCGCGGTGAAAAACTGTCTTTTTTTAGGTTAAGATCAAAAATAGGCCACGACCGATAAAAACGAAATAACGAGAGGAATGAAGATCCTCTCGCCTCATTTAATGAAAAGCAGCGCTCAGAATTACTTCTGAGGGGCGTTTTCGTCTTTGATGATCCCCATCATTCTCGCAATACTATCGATGATGTAAGGAGGCGGGTAGTTCCCTTTACTCACTTGAGACTTAAGTCGCGCAACAAGCTCCGTCCGAGCTTCAGGAGCTTGTCTTACAATCTCAACCAATCGTGCTGCGGAAATAGCATCTTGTGAGATGTCTATCGTATCCTCAGTACTTTCGGAAGTCTGGACCACGCTCTTCTTCACCTCGGGAGTGATGCTCACCGATGGGGTCTTATTGACAGAATTGAGTTCCATAATCTTATAATCGGTTAGAAGGGTTAAAAACTTTAGTTTTATTTTTACTCTTAGTTGAAATCTTTTGAGAAAGCTCTCAAAATCGCTTTTCCGACATCATATCCGATAAATCTCAAAAAAAGTTGATTTTGACTCAAAATGCTAAGACTCTTCTCCGGAGAATCTGTTTTCTGAAGTCGATTTTGATAAAAACGTCTCGCTGAGTTTGAAATCAACTCATTTTGAGTATCATAATCAAGCATCCCATCTAAAAGAATTTTTCTCGTATGAACATCGGTCATCAAAACCTTAACCGTCAGACGAAGAGGGGGGTAAACGGACTGATTCATCACCGAGAGATAGAGAACGGCATCACAATTCTGATCCTTCGCCTTTTCCATCGCCTGCTCAATGGTGATTTTAAGATTCGATTGAGATAAAAGGTCCTCATGATAAGAGACGATCAAAAAATCTCTCCCTTGATGAAGCGTCGTCATTAAATCATTTAAAATAATCTGTTTGTAAGAAACCTGCATCACTCCAGTTAAAGGGAGAATCAACACACGACTTGGAATGACTCCAGGATAACGATTCAACGGAGCAACAAAATTTTCCCCTGTCACCATATCAAAATCATGAGTGATCTCCTTCACGGCGCATGCCGAGAAAAAACTAATGACTAATAGAGCAAAAAACATCCTTGTTTTCATCTCGAAATCCTTTTCGATCAATGGTTTACGAATCCGTTTGCACGTAAATTCCTTGAGAAATCATATTCCCAGAATCGTGCAAATGAAGCTTGCTGATAATCGAGTCGGTCAGAATTTGACCCTGCTTGACTAACAACATCCCCGAAGCCGTATAAACCGATGTAGCAAGTTTCATTCCAGATTTGAGCTCAGAAAGTAAAACAGGGCGATCAAACTGGAGCTTAAAGTCCTTATTTCCGAGAAGCCGAATTAATCCACGGACAACTTCTGGATGGTAGAGCTTTCCTGCATTCATCTCCATATTCTGCAGGGCAAAATCACGTTTCTTTTGCTCATCGTAAGCATCGGCGACAATTAAAATATGACCTAACATTGAGATCTGCTCTCCCGCTAAATTACGGGGATAACCGCTTCCATCATAATATTCATGATGCTCTAAAATCAACTGCATGACCTCAGGAACAGGCAAAAACTTCACTAAAGCGGCAGAAATTTCCGGATGCCCCATGATATGATCTTTATCTAAAGGAGCCTTAATCGTCTGTAACTCTCGCTGACTCGCTTGCAATACGGGAGTGACTCCCAAAAGACTGATATCATGTAATGAAGCTGCAAGCTCGATCCGATCTAACATCTCCTCCTCGTATCCCATATCGCGAGCCAGTGCTACCGCAAGTCGTGAGACTCGTTGACTGTGCTTAAATAAGGGAGTATCGAGCCGTTGCATGATCTCAAGACAAAGATCGACAAGATTTTGACAAGCTCGGCGCCAGTTTCCAGTCTCAATCGCAAGGTTTTGTGATTTTTCAACTTCGAGTTCGACACGATTCTCAAGCTTTTGATTCATAACCCGTAACTCTTCATTTTGAAGGGCGAGTTGTTGTTGGAGGCGTGCATTTTCTTGTTGAAGATGAAAACGATCTAAACTTTGAAGGACGATCGTGACTAACTCTTCGTTTGTGAATGGCTTCACCAAAAATCGGTAAATCTCTCCACTATTAATTGCCTGTAAAGTCACCTCTCGGTCATAAGCTCCCGTCATCAAGATACGAACCGCACTCGGATAGCGGGTTCGAATTTCACGAATAAAATCAACTCCGGCTCCGTCCGGCAAAAGATGGTCACATAAAATGATCCCAAATTCGGAATTCTCTAAAATTTGACTTCGTGCCTGAGCAATATTATCAGCAGTAATCACTCTCACGGGAAGTTCCGATAAAAGCCCTAAAATAGTGCGAAGAATCAGTGGATCGTCATCGACAACCAACATTTGAACGCAATTTTCAAGATTTCTAAGTGCCATAAGGGAAATATGGGGGAATAAGAATTAAAATCAATGTTTAAGAGAGTCCTTCTCGAGCGGCAATGGAACGAAGTTCAAGGGCATAACGATGTCGGGCCAATAGCCGCCGATCCGTTAAAATCTCTCCCAGAACCTCCCCGACCACCATCGCCATTCCTAAAATAGGGATCACCAAAAATAAACCGGAAACTCCACCAATCGCACCCCCTACTAAAAGCATCACAACACTCACGACGGGATGCATCCGAAGGCTCTTTCCGAGAGTGAGCGGCATATAAATAAATTCATCAAGCATTCTTACAAAAATAAAGAGAACCAAAACCCCATAAGCCATCCAAGGTTGAGTCGGAAAATCGGTCGCAGCGACTAAAACCACCAGAAAACAACCCAAAAGGGAGCCTAAATAAGGAATCCAAGCAAAAACAGCCGTTAAGACACTTAAAAGAAGAACGTGATCAAAGCCGATCACCTTGAGTCCAATCGAAAGGGTAATCGCATCTAAAACAGTTAACATCAACATCCCTTGAAAATAACGTCGGAGCTGCTCATTCAAACGATGAAAGAGATAAAGAGTCTTTTCAAAGAAAGCATTGGGAACGGCTTGAACCAGAAATCGCTTAAATTTACTTCCATCGATCAGTAAAAAATAAGTCAAATACGGAACCAATAAAAGGGAGGGCAGCCACTTCGCAATCGTTAAAAAAATCTCGCCTGCATATTGCTCAGCAAAATGGGCTGTAAAATTTGAAAGGGCGCTTGAGATTTTTTGATGAAATTGAATTTTCTTTAAATAAACAAAGTGGGACTCCAAATTCAATAGCGATTTATCAAGAAAGACAACTCCTCCATCCATA
>CAMAQI010000148.1 GCA_945860255.1 Methylacidiphilum caldifontis | reverse complement strand
AAATGAACATCTAACCAACTGTCGATCCGAAAACGTGGGCCTTCCCATTTATGGACGTTCGGTTTCAGCACCTCTTCAATAGTGCCAAATTTCAGATTTAGTGCTGAACTCATATCTTGATAGACATCATGCTTTTTATTAAACAAATTGCAAACGAAAGAGAAACAAACGATCAAATTCAATCCTCAGTTTAAGCTTCATTGAAAAATGATTTTTAATTTTTCGGTGGCAACATTTCAAATTACGGGTTATTATTTTTTTGTGAAAATTTCGAATTTACTACGATATTCGAGCGAGTGGATCAAATGTGATGTCGGGAACAATCGCATTGTGGTCACCAGCCGCGTTCGTTTGGCACGAAACCTTCGTCGACATCCCTTTCCAGGATGGGCAAAAAAACAGGAACGCGAATCTGTTTTTGATGTTATTCGCCCTGCTGTGACAGGACTTCCAGAAATGAAAGAGGCGATCCTTAATGAATCGATGGATCACTTCAGTCCACTCGAAAAACAGGTGCTCGTCGAACAGCATCTGATTAGTAAGGAGCACGCAGCTAAAAATGCGGGAAGTGGCTTGATTCTCAATAAACCACGAACCTTGAGTATTATGATCAATGAAGAGGATCATATTCGCCTTCAGGCTATTAAAAGCGGCCTTCAACTGAAAGCTGTTTGGAAAATGGCTGACAAAGTCGATAGCGAGCTCGATGAAAAGCTCGATTTTGCTTTCTCTCCTCAAGTCGGATTTCTAACCGCCTGCCCGACGAATGTTGGAACGGGAATGAGAGCTTCGGTGATGATGCATCTTCCTGGTTTGGTTCTTAGCGAACAAATTGGGCAGATCATTAAGGCCGTTAATAAAATTGGCCTCGCTGTCCGTGGTCTCTACGGAGAGGGAACTGAGGCTCTTGGTAATCTTTTTCAAGTTTCTAATCAAATGACCCTCGGAGAGGCAGAGGTCGAAATTATTGAAAAACTTCATAAAGTCATCAATAACATCATCGAGCATGAAGAGAATGCCCGACAAAAACTTCTCGAAGATAAAGCCCGAATGGTCTCCGATCAGGTCGGTCGTGCTTATGGGGTGATGATGCATGCCTATTGCATCACCTCGAAAGAGGCTTTAAATCTACTCTCGATTCTTCGTCTTGGCGTTGATCTCGAAATGCTACCTGCCGAATGTCGTCATTCGATTGATGAGCTATTTATTCGAACACAACCCGCTCACTTACAAAAAGATCACGAAAAAAAATTAACAACGGAAGAGAGAGATGCGATGCGCGCCGATCTACTCCGCGAGAAAATTAAAGGGATGGCAATTCCTGCCAGTCACGATATTTTAAAGAAAGACAACAAAGAGGGATCATGAATAATTTTACACCACGTGCCCAACAAGTCCTCGCGCTAGCGCGTAAGGAAGCCGATCGTTTTAACCACAACTATGTCGGAACGGAACATATCCTTCTCGGCTTAATCAAGCTTGGGCAAGGGGTTGCTGTACAAGTTCTTCAAAAAATGGGACTTGATCTCGAGACCGTTCGAATGGAGGTCGAAAAGCATGTTGGCTCCGGCCCTGAATCGAAGGTCTCTGGAAATATTCCTTATACCCCTCGTGTTAAAAAAGTACTCGCCCTTGCCAATAAAGAAGCAAAAGCCCTCAATCACAGTTACGTAGGAACCGAACATGTTCTTCTTGGTCTTCTTCGTGAAGGAGATGGCGTTGCCGCTCGTGTTCTCAAAAGTCTGGATATCGATATCGAACGGGTTCGAAACGAAGTGCTCAAAGAACTCGATCCTAACTTCAGTGGAAGTGGGGATTCTGGAGTAGAGGATCATGACGACGATAGCGAGGAATCCTCTTCCTCCACCTCGGGGAGTGGCGAAGAGGCAACGGCCGGAAGTGGACAATCCAATCCCGCTGGCAAAAAAGAGGTTAAAACCCCTGCCCTGAAAGCCTTTGGTCGCGATCTTACCGAAATGGCTCGTAAAGGAGATCTTGATCCCGTTGTTGGACGCTCAAATGAAATTGAACGAGTGATCCAAGTTCTTTGCCGACGCACTAAAAATAATCCTGTTCTCATCGGTGAAGCGGGAGTTGGAAAAACAGCGATTGTCGAAGGACTTGCGCAAGAGATCATCAAAGGCAATGTTCCTGAGCTTCTTCAAGAAAAACGAGTAATTACGCTCGATCTCGCCCTGATGGTCGCTGGAACTAAATATCGTGGCCAATTTGAAGAGCGAATTAAAGCGGTCATGGATGAGATTCGTAAAACCAAAAATGTCATTCTTTTTATCGATGAAATGCACACGATCGTCGGTGCTGGTGCCGCAGAAGGAGCGATGGATGCCTCCAATATTCTCAAGCCCTCCCTCTCACGTGGGGAGCTCCAATGTATCGGCGCCACCACTCTTAATGAGTTCCGGAAGCATATCGAAAAAGATTCTGCACTGGAACGTCGATTCCAACAGGTCATGGTCGAACCCCCTTCGGTCGATGACACGATTCAAATTCTCAAAGGAATTCAACCGAAATACGAGGCCCATCATAAAGCCAAGTTTACAAACGAATCTTTAGAATCGGCCGCTCGTCTATCTGATCGCTATCTGCCAAATCGATTTCTTCCGGATAAAGCGATCGATGTCATGGATGAAGCCGGTTCTCGTGCTCGTATTTCAGCGACGATGCGTCCTCCTGAATTAAAAGGAATGGAAGTTCGTATTGAGGAGATCAAAACTCAAAAAGAGACCTGCATTAAAGATCAGGATTTCGAAAAAGCAGCCGCTTTACGGGATCAAGAAAAGGATGCTCGGGATCACCTTGAAAAAACAATCCAAGATTGGCGTCAAAAAAGTCACGATCAAATTGTGACGGTCACTGAAGATGACATGATGCGCGTCGTTGCAAAATGGACCGGAGTTCCACTCTCTCGAATGGAGCAAAAGGATATGGATCGACTCCTCAATGTCTCTGAAGAGATTAAAGGAAAAGTCATTGGACAAGATGAAGCGGTCTACGCACTTGGAAAAGCCCTCCGTCGTTCACGAGTAGATCTTAAAGATCCTAAACGTCCGATTGGCACTTTTGCCCTGCTCGGACCAACCGGAGTCGGTAAAAGCCTTCTCGCAAAGACCCTTGCCGAATATATGTTCGGTTCCCAAGAGGCTTTGATCCAAATTGATATGAGTGAGTACATGGAGAAGTTTAATGTCTCCCGACTCATCGGATCCCCTCCGGGCTACGTCGGTTATGAGGAGGGAGGTCAGCTCACGGAACGGGTTCGTCGTCGCCCTTATTCGGTCGTCCTCTTTGATGAGTTTGAAAAGGCTCACTCCGATGTTTGGAATATCCTTCTTCAAATCCTCGAAGATGGAACGGTCACCGACAGTCTTGGTCGTAAGATCGATTTCCGAAATACGATTATCATCATGACCTCCAATGTCGGAGCTGAACATGTGAAGAAGAACAATACGATGGGCTTCACGAATTCAACCGAAGAGATGAGCTATGAAACGCTCAAAGAGCGAATGATCGATTCAGCAAAGAAGACCTTTAAACCGGAATTTCTCAATCGCTTAGATGATCTGATTGTTTTCCGTCCCCTTCGTAAAGAGGACATGACACAGATCGTTCATATTGAAGTTAAAAAGATTGCCGATCGTTTGAAGTCGCGTCAGATCGAAATTGATCTTACGCCAGAGGCAATTACCTACCTGATCGAGAAAGGGTATGACCCGGTTTACGGTGCTCGTCCTTTACGTCGGGCGGTAGAAAAACATCTCGAAGATCCGATTGCTGAAGATATTCTCAGAGGTAAAATCAAGAACTCTTCAAAGATTATGATTACGGTCAAAGAAGAGGTTTTGGTCTTTACCCCGAGTGAAACTCCGCTTCCGCCTCAGAGTGTTTCTACTTAAATGAATCCTCCCCATTTCCTCAAGGTGCAGAGGATTTTTTCAACCCAAACGCTGAAAATCAATTAGATCGTCATGCCCTTAGGAGTGTCTAAGATCTCTTTTAAAATAAAGGCCTGCCGAAGTGCCGCGGGGGTTTTGAGCTGCTTACGAATATCCCCCACCCCTTGTCTGGCATTGATCACTTGAAAGCGGGAGGCTGAGATATTCAGAGAATGACTCTCCATCTCCGCTAAATCTTCATCAAAATTAATCCGCTCAATCCTTTTCGTCGTTGGCAAAGTTTCAGAATAAGTCGGGAAAGGAGAGTCGTACCTCTCTTTCGAACTTTCTTTTGGAAACTCCGTTCGAGGCCCCTCGGAAAATAGATCCTCTCTCTTTTCCACCACTATTGGGATCGGCTTCCTCACCCTCTCCTCTTCACGAGGAGGAGGGGGAGGAACTTCCTCCCTTGAGGAACGAGGAAGTCCTAACGACTCTAAAAGATCATCAATATCCCCCTCTTGTTGTTGACGGGGTGCCGCGGGAGAGGGATTACGATCGGAGATCGGTTCCGGAATAGGAAACTCCTCCCCCTCCCCTTTTTTTCGTTTCAATACCTCAACGATCTGGGAGATAATCCCAATCGCAAAGATAATGATGACGATCCAATTAACTTCTGCGTATTTCATTATTTTCAAAATTCATAAATCGGAATTCAAAGCGATTTTAATGAGATAGAGAGTGTTTTCATTAAAGAGATATCGTTGGTTTCGGTATTTGACCGATTTATGATATGGTACTGTCAACCTTCGTATCTCCAGCGATCGTTGAACGCATTTGTGTATCGGCTTGGACATTTTTCATCCGATAGAAATCCATCACCCCGAGATTACCGGAGCGGAACGATTCAGCAATCGCCTGAGGAACCTGTGCCTCTGCTTCGACGACCTTCGCTCTCATCTCCTCAACACGAGCCTTCATCTCCTGCTCAACCGCAACCGCAGCAGCACGTCGAACCTCAGCCTTGGCCTGAGCAACTCGTTTATCGGCCTCTGCTTGTTCCGCTTGGAGTTTCGCTCCGACGTTCTCACCGACATCAATATCAGCAATATCGATCGAAAGAATTTCAAAGGCAGTTCCAGAATCGAGCCCTTTTTGAAGAACGGTTTTCGAGATCCGATCCGGATTCTCCATCACCTCTTTATAAGAGTTTGCAGAACCGATCGTCGTCACAATACCTTCACCGACTCGCGCAACGATTGTCTCTTCGGTAGCACCACCAACAAAACGATCTAAATTGGTACGAACGGTAACACGAGCTTTAACTCGCAATCCAATTCCATCTTTCGCCACCGCATCAATGGTGGTCTTTCCAGAGGAGGGATTAGGACAATCAATGACGCGAGGATTAACGCTTGTGCGAACCGCTTCATAAACGGTCTTTCCAGTTCCGCGGGTTGCGAGATCAATTGCACAACAGCGATTAAAATCTAAAGTAATTCCGGCTTTGTCAGCAGCAATCAAGGCTCGAATCACTTCATCGACATTTCCACCTGTTAAATAGTGAGTTTCCAACTGTGTCGCCTCAACGTTAATTCCTGAACGGACAGCGGTGATTCGATTGTTAACAATCAAAGAGGCCGGAATTCCTCGAAAACGCATCGCCAAAAGATTTCCGATCCCAACAGGGGCTCCGGAAATATAGGCACGAAACCAAATTCCAAAAAAATTCACCAGAATCAGAGCGATTACAATGACAACAACGATTCCAACACCCAATACGATAAGTTCCATGAGATTTCCTTTTTTAATTAAACCGAGTTACGACAGCTGTTCTCTCACTCGAACTTGTGACCCCTCGACACGAGTGACCACCAACGAGCGACCTTCCTCAATAAATCCTGATTCGGAAATCACATCAATTCTTTTTCCAAGAATCAGAGCAACTCCCGTTGGTCGACACAAACTAACCGCTTTTCCATTTTGTCCAACGATTTTTTTAAAATAATCATCATGACCGAGACTTTGATTCGTCTCCTCAAGCATCATCGATCGACCGAATTTGGAAAAAGGGAGACGCTCCATCACGACAAAAAGCCCGATCGTCACCCCTAAAACTTCAAATAAAAGAAGCCCCGCCCCCACTCCTAAGCCATAAACATTGAAGGTCCAAACGACAGAGGCAAGTAAACATCCTCCTCCTAAAATCCCCATAATCAAGATGGCGTC
>CAMAQI010000147.1 GCA_945860255.1 Methylacidiphilum caldifontis | reverse complement strand
TGGCCGCCGCTTCATCAAACTCCGGGTTATCTTGTTTCACGAGGGCCGCTTCACTGATCCGTTGACGGGAGTTCAGTTCACGAATGGTGCTTGTGGCGCTTGAGAGTTGTCCCTCTGCAAGGGCTTGGCGGTCGGTCAGATCTTCGGTGTAGAGAGGGATGTCCGGTTGGATCGGTCTTCCAAAAAGCCGTGTCCCGTCAGGCAGTTGTGCGGTGGCGGTCGGAATCCGGACAAACTTCCCTGATTTCAAAGGAAAATCGGAGTAGATCGCCGCATATCCAGGGGTCGATCGTCCTAAGATTAAGGCAGAGATCGATTGCTGAGCGGAGGCAACAAAGGCCTCTGCGGCCCCCACGGTGTTGCGATTGGTAATGAGGAGAATCGGCCGTGTGGTAATCGGCTGTGAACGATTGCCCGTATAGATCTGTTGGGGAGTTTGAAGTCCTTGGGTGCTAAAGAGAACTGAATTGGGGGGAGCAAATAAGGAGGCGGCATGAGCGGCTCCGGCAAAATCGGCGGCCCCTTCGAAATCACGGAGATCGAGGATCAATCCAAAGACCTCTGCTTTTTTCCATTCCGCTAAAGTCTGATAAAGGGCGTTCCAATCTTTTTCCGGTTTAAAGCTGGGCATGCGAACGTAGCCGATTTTATACGGTTGAAGAATCTCCGTACGTATCGGGGTTTGAGGACTGTCTTCGACGCTTCGCTGAGTCATCAGGAGAGAGGAGAATCCGACTTGTTGGAGAAGCGCGGAGGCGGTGAGTGATTTGAGTTCTTTCGGTTTAATTAAATTGGGGTCGACGAGATGGGATTTGAGTAAGGCTAATGTTTCTAAATATTCAGGATCTTCTGCGGCTTGAAGAGGGAAGGAGATCAAGATCAAGCAGCAGAGCGACCGAATCAGAAGGCGGGTGGAGGAGAGGATCATGAATAAAAAGGGGTGGAGAGATTATGAATTTAAAGCGCGATAACCGATATCCCGTCGATAGTGAGCTCCTTCAAAGGTGACGAGCGAAAGGCGTTCATAGGCGAGATCCCGAGCCTGTTGAAGGCTCTCCGCCCATGCGGTAATCGTGAGGACACGACCTCCGGCGGTGGAGATTTTGTTGTTGATGAGTTTTGTTCCGGCATGGAAGAGGGCTGTATTCGGTTTACCGGCGATTTCGAGTCCTGTAATTTCACCGCCCGTGATCGGATTCTCGGGATAGCCAGGGGCTGCCATCACAACGGTCATCGCGTGCTGGGGGGAGACTTTAAATTCGATTTGATCTAAAGATCTTTTCCAGACCGCCTCGATCACATCGATCAGAGAGGTTTCCAAAAGAGGAAGGAGGACTTGGGTTTCAGGATCGCCGAGACGGGCATTGAATTCTAAAACTTTTGGCCCTTTGGAGGTCAGCATCAACCCTGCATAGAGGACACCTCGGTAATCGATCCCCTCTTTTTTAAAGGCGAGGAGAAGGGGATCAAAAACAGTTCGTCGAACAATTTCCAAAATTTCCGGAGTGACGCAAGGGGCGGGAGAGTAAGCCCCCATTCCTCCGGTGTTCAGGCCGGTGTCTCCGTCACCGACCCGTTTATGATCTTGAGCGGAGGGAAGGATGCGATAGGAGTTTCCATCGGTAATGGCATGGATTGAGGCCTCTTGGCCGTCGAGAAATTCTTCGATAAGAACGGAGTTTCCCGCTTCACCGAACTGGCGCTCGACGAGGATTTGACGGAGTCCGGCTTGTGCCTCAGAAAAACTTTGAACAATCAGAACTCCTTTGCCTGCGGCGAGTCCGTCGGCTTTGATGACTTGGGGAAAGCCGAGTTGTTGGGAAAAGGATTCGGCTTTGTCGAGTTCGGTAAAGCTTCCGGAAAGAGCGGTAGGAATCTGATATTTCACTAAAATATTTTTCGTAAATATTTTACTTCCCTCTAGTTGAGCCCCTTGTTTATTGGGGCCAAAAATCGGGAGATTTTCCTTTTCAAAGAGATCGACCACTCCGAGGCAAAGCGGAACCTCGGGGCCGACGATCGTAAAGTTTGGACGCTCCTTTTTGGCCCAAGCGAGCAGTCCCTCAAGATCGGTTACCGGAATCGGGAGATTTTGGGCAATCGAGGAGGTGCCTGCATTTCCAGGAGCGACAAAGATTTGAGTGACGCGAGGGTCTTGTTTGACTTTCCATGCGATCGCATGCTCGCGAGCGCCACTGCCGATGATCAGGATTTTCATGGGTATTGAGGGATATAGATTGCGGGTTGAGTCGGGAGTTCCTCACGACTGATATCAAATTGATCTGTTTTCAGCGGGATGACTAAAGTCTCTCCTTGGGTGAACTCTTCAATCGGGCGGAGATCGAGATTTGCATTAAAGTTCGAGCGATAGGTTATCGGAACAATGACGCGAGCGCGAAGCTCTTTCGCAATCCGACGCCACTCTTCAACAGCAAGCGATTTGAGTCCGACAGGAACAAAGAGGACATCGACAAAGCCGATCTCCTCACGGAGGCGCGAGTCTAAAGGATGCCCAAGAGATCCTAAGTGGGCAAAGCGAACTTCGTCTAACGTGAAGGTGTAAATCGTGTTCGTTCCGCTGCGCTGATTTTTTTCACGATCTTTAAAGGAGCGAATTCCTTTAAAGATAAAGCCGGAGGCGCGATTGAGTCCTACGGAAGTGATACTTCGAAAAACGAGAGGACTTCCGAAGATTCGTTCTGCGGCGGAGTAGGCATCGCTTTCATTGGAAATTAAGACCACATCAGAACTTAATTTGGGAGGGAAGGGATAAGTGACCGTGCTCTCCCCATAAGGGTCGATGGAGACCCGAACTCCTGTGGTGGTTGTTAAGTGAACAAAGGAGTGGCCGTACCAACGAACATTGACTCTTTTCGGAGGTTCAAGGGGAGAGGCATTCGTCGATTTTTCAGGAGCGGGGGCTGGAGCGACTGACTCTGCAGTCGGGATGGATTGTTGAGAGGGAGAGGAGCGTTTTTCAATAGGTGTATTCGGCTTAAGAGGGGTGCGCTGCGCCTCAAGAGGGAGGAGGCACAGGCAGAGGCAAAAGGATAAAAAATAAAGGTAAAAATTACGCACGGGGTGAGACTAACTTGATTCTAAGCGAGGGAAAGAAAAAATCAGAAGTGAGGAAATTAGGCTCGATTTTAATGGATCGATCGAACAATGTGGTGGGGTGGACTCGAAATTACTATTTTTCGGCTTTCTTTATTTCCTTCTTTTAGGGGGGGGGATGCGGGCAGGGGGCACTCAGGAGATCGAGGCTTTTTCTTCTTTTGAGCTTGAAGCGATTCAAAAAATAAAACCGGGAGAGATCTTAACGGCCAAAGGGAGGTTGATGGATTTTCAACGAGGAATCTCTTCCGAAACCTGTTTTTTAGTGGCTCATTCTTTAGAAAAAGTTGCCGAAAGAATTACCTTTTGGGATCAAACTCCGTATGCCGATTTAGGGATTTTTATTCAAGGAAAACTCGCTTCAGAGGGGGAACCGGATTTTTCCAAACTCAGTTTTATTCCCTCGCTCCGTCCCGTGGCGAAATTTATCGATAAAATGAAGGATACCCGTGCGAATGAAAGCGCTTTGCATCTTTCGACCTCCGAAGCGACACAGATCGTCGCAAAGCAAGGCTCTTTAGATGCTTCGACGATGAATCAATTATGGAGTTCGATTCTCGCTCGCCGCTTTTCGAGCTATCAATCAGGAGGACTCAAGGCTTTGGCTGCTTTTGATGCCTGTAAAAGTGCCGTGCACGTCGGGGAGGAAGTTGATGCGATTTTGGCGGAACAGCCGGGAGTGGCGAAGAAATTTAAGGCTTTGTTTGAAAAAATAAAAACAACCCCGTATGATGGTTCTCACTATTGGCAGCTTCAAAGTGTCGATGGAACAGCCGTTCTTGTTTTGGGGACGGTTTATAAAAATGAACTCTCGAATGGAGGGGTTCAACTTATCGATTTACAGTGGTATGTCACGAGTGGCTATTATGCCGCCTTCACCTGTTATGAGCTGCATCCTTTGGAGATGGGGAGAACGGCCGCGACCTTAATTTGGCGTGGCGATTACACCTCGATTTCGATGAAGCAAATGCGCAAAGGGGTGGAACGGATGTTTTCGGTTAATGTCATGATTCAAGAGGTGAAGAAATCGATCCGATTTTTCTTAGAGGATTTAGGGAAGAGGTAGTCGTAAGGAAAATCCGAGTCATAACGATTTGATCCTGCAGATTCGTCCGGTGGGTGAAGACAATAAATCCTCAAAACCACAATGCCATTTGAGCCTAAAAGCAGTGAATTTAGCCGCAAAAGAGCGCATAGAACTCAAAAATGGGATAATTCCCGATTCTATTTTGCATTCTCTGAGTTCTATTGCGGCTAAATTCCTTATTTAAACTTTTCGCATCCCGTAGCATTTCGGGAATGATTTCACTATTTTGAAATGCCTTTGGTCTTTATCTGATTTATGGATTAATCGCGGGTTTGATTCCAAGGCATTTTGGCGAGGAGTAATCCCATCCCACACCAGTCGGTAATACCGGCGAAGATGAGCCCTGCGCCGACGAAGCCGGAGAGGCCAATAAAGAGAGGGTGAATGAAGAGAGCGAGAAGGACTCCGCTGAGGACGAGAGTTCCTGCGGCGATGCGAACCTGGCGTTCGAGCGAAATTGTTTTTTGAGTTCCTCGGACGACCGGAAAGCCAGCTTGAATCCAAGCGGCGGTTCCTCCTTCAACGACGAAGCAGAAGCCGTAGCCCATCGGTTCGAGTCGTTCGGCAGCCATTTGAGCACGGGTTCCAGAGTGACAAAATAGGTAAAGAGGTTGATCTTTCGGAAAGGGGCATTCCTCGGTGAGGGTCTTCGCGGTAATTCGATCGAGCGGAAAAAGAACGGTTCCAGGAACATGAACTGCGGCATATTCGGCAGGAGTTCGCACATCGAGTAGGAAAAGTGAATCTTTACCTTGGAGTTGTTCGTGAAGTTGTTGCGGTGTGATGGTTTTCATAGAGGTCCTTGATGAAGGGAGAACCAAGATCGCCGATAATGATAAATATGCAAGCTCCCAAGAGAAAGTTCTCTTTTCACCTGAAATGATTCTGTCATAAATCGGTCAAAAGAGCGAAACCAAGGCTTTTGTTTTCGGGCTTTGCCACGATAGGGATCATGGGAACCCCCAAAAATGTTGACCTTATTGCGAAAGAATTCAAGAGTCAGGGAGTAATTAAAAAATGGAATCAGAGAAGTTAAAATCGGTCATTTTTTGGGATCCGACGGGGAGACGTTGGACTCGGATTAAAGTGGCGCTCTTTTTTTTCTGCCTTCTGTCGGTTCTTGCGGTCACCTCGTTTATTGGCTCCCTTTGGGTTCAACCGGAGCTGCAACTTCCCAAAAAAGTCAGGGATTTAAAATCGCAGCTCAGGGCTTATGACACTCCCGCTAAGGAGTATCGTTCGTTAGAACAATGGCCAGAGTATGCAAAGTCGACGCTTACGGGCCGCAAACGGATCAGTCAATTAGAGAAAAAACTGCATTCTGACACGAAACAAGAAAAGCCGCTGCGTCTCGGATTTTATGTGGAATGGGATTCAAATAGCTTTGAATCTCTGAAGAGGAATCAAGAGCTCTTAAGTCATGTCACGACCGAATGGTTTTCATTACGGGGTCTCTATGGAGAGGTGACCGAGGATCCGGTCGCAAAAATCCCTTCTTATCTTGAGGGGGAGAAAATCTCTTTTCTTCCCATGCTCAGTAATCTGAATGGAGATGAGTGGATTCCAGAGGCGGTGGAGGCTCTTCTTTCTCCGAACCTTCAACGACAACCGTTTTTTATCAATGAACTCCTTCGTCAATTGGCGACCTTTCCGAATGCAGGGGTCTTGATCGATTTTCAACAAGTGGATCCGCAATACAAATCGGCAATCACGGAGCTTTTGAAGCGATTAGCCGCCCGTCTGCATGAGCAGAAAAAGGAGTTATGGCTGACGGTTCCCGTCGGGCGAGATCTACGGGTCTTTGATCTCGATGCGCTCTCTCCGTTCGTCGATCGATTTGTCGCGGTGCTTCACGATGAAAATTCTGAAAATGATGCCGCAGGGCCTGTCGCATCCCAAAATTGGTTTGAGGGGTGGCTTAAAGTTCTCTTGGGCTACGGAGAACCACA
>CAMAQI010000146.1 GCA_945860255.1 Methylacidiphilum caldifontis | reverse complement strand
AGATGATTAGCTTCCATTGAGGACTGTTTTTGAGTGGCTTTCAACTCAGCAAGAATCAACGGAAATTTTTGAGAGAGATGATTGGGATATTTGGGCCCTTTTTCAATATTCCCTTCATGAATATATCGTTTGATCGCATTTTGAAATAGAACAAAATCAAGTTCGTCCCATTCTTCAAATTTCTTTTCAAATGGATAAAGATTCATTAAGGCAACGACATCCCCTTTTCGTTCGATCACTCCATTTAAATCATTTAAAACTTCGACCATTGTTTCGGAGGAAGGAACGATAATTGTCTCGCCAAAGAAAGGGACAACCAGGAGTCTGAAGATAAGAATTGAGAATAAAAAACGCATTGCAAACCGTAGTCTAAAAGGGAGCGTGAAATCAATAGGAATCAAGTGCCTATTGAGAAACCACTGCACGAATTCGCTCAGCGATCGCCTTAAATTTGTTCGTAATATCAGCTCCCGTCGAGGCATAATAATAAGCTCCTTCCGGTTGTTTCGAATTATAACCGGAATAACGGGGGTCATTCGCCAGCTGAAGCATGATATTGGAATTAATTCCAGTTCCCAATCCAACAGTATAGATCGTCACATTACTTTGACGCGCGAAATGCGTCACTAATGCCGCAGCTCGGTCAGATTCAGATTCAATAAAATTACCCCATCCTGACATTCCAGGATAGAAATTAGGATTTGCAGAGGAGACCCAAAGATTAGTCCAATTATTGTAATTTGCGCCGGCATAAAAAATTGCTTTAGGCGGCGAGGACACACTCATCGGCATAATAAAAAGTCTCAATTGGTTTGTGCCTGCAAGTGAAAGGCCATTCGTAAAAGCCGGATTTCCATTTCCTTTCAAGGTATTCGTCGAGAAAACAAATGAGGCGATCTGATCCTCTCCTAACATTGTTGATTCATTTGTAATTTTGGTGACCATAATCACATTGGTAAACAAAAGGCCAAAGTTTGTTTTGTTTGACGCAGGAGCATAATTAGGGTCAACCGGGAGTGGGGCCCCTGTATTTGTGTAGATCCCTGCGGTTCTCACCCATTGTTTTGTCGTCCCGTTCCAATATCGAGTCGCATTCGTATAAAGTACCCCGTTTAGTCGGAAGGAGCTCATCCCCTGATAGAAATATTCTCCAAGAAGATTGGTCGATCTCCAGATGTTATGATTGGTGTGAAAATTTGTTGAACCATAATAAGCAACACCATTTGTAAAATCTTTGTACCATTTATAATCGGAAGCCGTCACCCCCGCAATTCCTGAATAAAAACCGGAGGCATCTCGATCATTTCCTAAGGCATTCGTCGTATTCGTTGCTGGCCCAGGATGATATTGAACTAAGTTCGTATAACGATCTCCTGATCCGGTCCCGGAATTTGATCTCCATAAAAATTCTGGTGGATATGAATTATTTTGCATATTCGTCCATTCAAATTGCGGCTTATACATCTGCCCCTCCGATCCGGAATTCATAATCACATCCAAGTTCGTATAACCTGGTTGATAATAAATGACGAATTGATTCGCGAGTAAATTCGTCGTTACCGTGACCTGATTCGTATAATGAGAAACATAAACCCCTTTGACGATTGGAATAAATTGGTTGGTGCTATTAAAAGCCGTTTCAAAGGTATTCGTAACGGTATTTTGGTAAACATTGGTCATCGAGTGTATCGTGATTGCTGGCGTATAATCGTTGTTCACCCATTCCATGAGATACATCACCGATCCTGGCCAATTCGTCGCCAGAACTTGGGTTGACTTGGGGGAACTGCTGCCATTGTTCGTCACAAAAACATTGGTCGCAAAAAATTTGGTAGAGCCATTATCTTTAGCCCAATCCGTCGTCTTCGAGTGATAGGGAATTAAAGAAAGATTCGTTGTAGCACCTGAATTGGTCTGATAATTTGTCCCCATCTGACCGTAAACGACATTTGTAAAACCAGGGGTATAAGCAAGGGTTCTAAATGAGTTGAATTGTCCATCGGTAAAAAAGACCAGATACTTTAAGGTGTTCGCATCATTCCAAGCATCTTCATCACCATACCAAAGTGTCTCAACTCCCATCCGAAGTCCATCCGAAGCTCCTGTGTAACCACCAAAATTAATACCGGTCGTTTTATTGGTCATCGCATTCGTCCCTAAACTCCAAAAGTTACTCGTCATCGGAACATCAAGACGAGAATTATAACTAAAGGTGGTGATGGAAATTAAATCGACGTTTGTATCAAATAACCCTAAAAAATTGGTCACAGAACTGGGGAGAGCCGTAGCTCCACCATTACTGCTCATTGAACCCGATCGATCCAAGACCATTGCAATCATTCGAGGCCGTCTCGAGGCCGCAGAGACTCCCTTCATTGGGAAAAAACTTCCAAATCCTTGTGTGGGAAGGAGCAACGTTTTTGCGTTAGCTCCAATCGTCGTTTTTGCCGAATTAATCTGTCCTCGTCCCCCTACCTCGATTACATTGGTCATGACATTATAGTAGGTCTTTCCACTACTGACGTAGCTAGCTTGATAAATAAAAGTATAATTAGTTGTTATCTGACTGGTTATCGGGTTCGTCACGGCAACGGAGGTTCCACTTGGATTGCTGTTTGTTAGATTTGCTAATTCAGAATAGTTGCCAATCGCAAAGTTTCGAACCGCGATGGAAACCGCTTGTGCATTCGCTAAGGTATTCGTTCCTCCTCCCCCTGAATTTTGAACTCCAGCTAATACCGAGGCATCTGCGGCGCGGCCTAATTTCGCATCTTGTAAATAGATAAAACCAAAATCCACTGCCATTGCCATAAAAGCAACGATCGTAAAGATCGCCCCAGCGAAGATCACAAGAATTTGACTTCGGCTCGAAACAATAGTCAATTTACATTTCATAGATTCCTCAATTGATTAGGGAGACATAAAGAAACTTTTATCATAAAGCAGGGCTGATTCTGAAAAACCCAAGATATTTAAAGGAGCTCGATTGGTATAAAAGATTTCAACACAATAAAGATCTTTCCCCTGAACGACAGTATTGGTTAGCTTCATAATCTCTGGAACTCCAGGCCTTAGAGGCGTCGTCCACGACCCACCTAATAAAAGCTTACTGAGATCTTTGTTTGCTGTATCATTCGTTCCCGCTAAGTAACCGGTTATTCCAACGGTATTTACCGTACTAAATCCTGATAAATAGAGATTGTTTGTATAGTTCTGCATCTTCGTGATGATGATAAGACCATTCGTCATAAAATCATTAAAGCGAAATCCACTCGTTGCGATAGAAAGGGTCGCCTTTAATCCCGCGTCAATGTTATTAGCGGTAATTCGAGCGGTCGTACTTGCTCCTTCGCGAACCGCAGAGGCAAGAATTTGTGTACGATAAATATTTATCGCAATAAAGAGAATCACGAGAACCATCGTAAAGAATAATGTTACGATAAATGCCATTTCTATCGTTGCTTGACTCTTTACCTTCGATTTAAAATGTGAAAATTTCATCTTAGTTTGTCCAACGATTGATGTTGTTATAAGACCAAGCTTCATTCACAAAGGTACATTTGTAACTCACCATCAATTTATTGGAACTAAAGAGATCGCTCGAGCCAAAGTACCGAGAAAAGATACTCACAGGGGTCAATACGCTCGAGGGGTAGCTTATCGAAATTCGAACGTACTGAAGGGTATCATCATCTGTTCTCTCCCCCGGCCCGATATTCGGGGAATTTTCAGTGGCAGAATTTGTACCCGGCCAACTGTCGATTGAAAAATAAAGTCCGGTCGAGGCAGAGTTGGTCACTTTATTACCAAAATCAGTTCTGACATCCCCCATTCCTGCGATCGTTTTCATCATCACATACAGAATCGCCTGCTCCCGTGACATCTGACGTGTCGGATTGGAAGGATCCGCAACAATGATTTGCGTTGCGTTTGTAATCCAAGGCCCCGAGTTAAACTCATACTCATTAGTAAATAAAATTCGTCCTGTGCTCGCAATACGCCCCCCCTCACGGACAGCATGAGCAATTGTTTGTTTTTGAAAAAGATGATTCGAAAAATCGATGAGACCAAAAAGTGCCAAAAGAAAAAGAGGAAAAACAAGTGCCATCTCGACCAAGGCTTGACTGCGCTCAGCTTGAGATCCTTTTTTTGAAATGAGTTTCATAACTTAAATCGTTTAATACAATCGAACGAAAACGTTCCACAAAACAATCTAGTCTAATTTCAAACAAAGTAAAGGCCTTATGACGAAAGCTTTACAAAGAATGAAAATATCACAAAGGGCTTAAGGACTATTCCCTATTCAGTCGATTTATCCCTAGGGAGAGAAGATTTCCTTATCATTCGTGAACGAATCAGATCAGTCAGTTGATAGCCGATAAAAATGGCGGTAACCGTCGGCAAAAGAGCGGTCGTGAAGACAAACAAACTCCTCATACTAATCACTGCGGCGAAAAAACCGGAGGCATAAATTAAAATTCCCCAATCGCTATTCTCTTCACTCCCAAATCGATTCCACCACCCCATCAAGGAACCAAAAAATAAAGAGGAAAAGAGAACCCCAAACCATCCGCCACTCATATAAGCCTCGCCGACAAAAGAGGCAGCGACGGTATAATCCTCTCCGGCACCCACGACCTGCTCCATGGTCACGCTCATCCCGAGCGGTTTTCCGGACCAAAGAGCCCGCGGAATCGGGCGAACGAGCGCAAGATAAGGGATCTCCCATCCCAAATAGTCATGAACTTTTGGAAAATATCCGCCCACTTGAGCTAAGGTAAAAAGATTCATATCCACATAAACCGATTGGCTACTCGGGGCCTCCTCGAGCTCCCCTTGCCAATAAGCACCAAGTCCGATCTCTCTAAAATGCAACATCTGTTGAGAAGCGACAAATAATAGAGCAAAAGAAAGCCCTGCGACTAAGAAAATCCGTTTTTCCTCTCCTCGTTTGACGGCGAATAAATAACCGATGACAAAGGTGACTAAGTAGGTACAAAAAATATGGCGGGTTCCACTCGAATATCCGTAAAAAAAAGTAATTCCGGTGCCTAATCCCATTAAAATCAGTGACCCGAATTGATATTTATCAATTCTTGCCAAGACGACTCCCATGAGTGGAGGAAGTAAATAAAGCAACATCCCCAATTCTGTAAGGATCGCCTTCCAATCCCCGAGTCGACCTCGAGTCCAAGGTTGGAAAAATCGCGGTTGTAAAATAGCCTCCCACCAAGTCATAAAATCAAAATCAACCGCCACGGCCATATGAAGATAACCCAAGATAAAGCAACCGATAAAGAGTCCTGTCAACAGCGAGGGCTTAACCGTTGCCGAAAAAAGGGGGGTTCGTTCGATCTGTTCTCGAGAGGTTAAATGCCTTCCGATGGTCAATCCCGCAAAGGCGAGAAAGATGTATCCCAACGATTCATGAATATGACTCCTATCGACAAGCTCTAAGATCTCTTGCTGGGGAAATAAAAACTCAAAAAGTGTTAAAAAATAAAGAGCTAAAATTGCCGCAATATCAGCCCGAACCAGATTTCGCCATCCTCGTTGAAAATCGAAAATGAAAGTAACCGCAATTCCCCCCCCTGCTCCCCAAGCAGCGGAGGAACATAAGGCAACCAGATCTCCCCCCTCTAAACGGCTCCAGGTAAAAAAAAGGATCCCTAAGAAAAATAAGCTCCCCCATGCTGAAGGACGTACCGCTTCTTGCGTCACTCCGTACTCTTTCATCGATTTGAAGACCTCTCGATCAACGCACGAACGAAAAGATCACTCCCGATCATTGCCGTCCACCACGGTTTTAAATGAATCGACGCCCTTAACTTTTGTTCTTGTGAAAAAGAAAATCCTAAGGCCTCGGTTCCGGTGATGATCGGAGCCCAAAACAAAGCCACTTCATGGACTAATTTTTCAGCTAAAAATGAGGCGTGAACTTTTCCTCCCCCCTCGACCAACAAATTCATGACCCCTTTATTTCCTAAATCTTTAAGGATATGAGAAAGGGACTGGTTTCGATAAATAAGTGTGCGTTCACGATTAAAATCGCTCAAGAGCTGACTCGAACTCGGAAGCTTCCCTCTTTGACTGACCACCACTCGCCACGGTTGTATTTTTCTTTTGAAGGCAGGATGGCGAACCGTTAAG
>CAMAQI010000145.1 GCA_945860255.1 Methylacidiphilum caldifontis | reverse complement strand
AGAGTACGGCCTCTTCTCTCGCAGTCAGGCGGGCGCGTACCTTACAGCCTATTTCAATTTTACTGGCCGCTATTTCGACTCCCTCGTAACGCTTTCTGCCTTTGAGGGTGACCGTCCCTAAGGTATTGATCTGGGTGTCATCGCCCGCGCTGAGTTCGTAGGATTGAAGATTGAGGTGGGAAGAGCATTGGAGGCAGGTACTTGACATGGCGGATTCGACGACACGAAGTGAATATTGGCACTGAGGACAGGTGATTGTTTTCGTCGCTTTTGGGGATCGGACGGCCGGCTTTAAAATTGATTCCGAGGCTCGGATATAACTTCCACAGGCCCGACAGTTCGTGGAGATAAGCCCTTCAGGCTCCGACTGTTGATGTTGGCACTGGGAACAGTGAACTTGGATCATCGGTTTATTCATCGGAGGAGGAAAAGGTTGAGAATGTGAAAGGGATTTTTAACCAAAGCGGAATTCGTGTTCCGACTTGAACCTCGGCATTGATTTTTGAGCCAGGCTCGATTTTGAGAGTTTCGCTTCGAATTGTTCCCTGAAGGATTGCTTTGGAATCACAGAGGAGGTTGCGTTTGGATCTTATTTTTCCGAGATATTGGGTGGAAAGATGAACCGATTGAGGAGTGGTGAGATCTCCCTTCATTTTGAGCTGGTCAGTGATGTGTAATGATTCCGGTAGGTCCACACCTGAGTTGTAGCAGATCATTTTTCAAAAGTCTATGGGAAGGAAAGCGAGGCAAGGTTTCTTCGCCTCTAGACTTCTTCGATGACAGGATTCGTCAGGGCTCTGTTTTTTTATTTTAATGATCGAGAGAGATGTCTCCAGGTTCGGTAGGTTTCGCGGAGAATTCGAATGATTTCTCGCCAGCCGATTCCGCCAAATTTATGTTTAAAATCGACGACGACAGGGGCCTCGACCATTTTTACCTTGAGTCGGGAGAGCTGGGCAAGGAGCTCCAGGTCAAAGGCAAATCCTTTGAGGGTTGTTTTTTGGAGGGCTTGGAGAAGAACCGTTCGCTTAAGGAGTTTAAGTCCTGTTTGAGTATCCCGGAGGGGGAGATTAAAAAGGGCTTTAATCAGAAGATAATACCCCCAACTGTAGAGTCGACGATGAAAGGGATAGTGGACAGTGCTATCGGGATGCATTTTACTGCCGATCACTGCATCGGCTTTTTGAGTTTTTTGGATGGCGATAAAGAAAAGAATCTGTTCTGGAGGAAGATCGAGATCGGAATCCATGAAAATGACCCATTCTCCTTGGGCATGTAGGGCTCCTTGGCGGAGGGCCTCTCCTTTACCGGAATGGGGGATGTGTAGAGGGCGAATATCGGGAAAAGAGGCGGCAGAACGATCGATCTCTGAACGAGAGTGATCGGTACTGCCATCATTCACAGGGATGAGTTCAAAATCTCCAGCGAGTCGCATCACGTCACGAGTTTTTTGGAGATTGGTGAAGATCGAGGTCCCTTCGTTGTAAATTGGCATAATGACCGAGATCATAGGAGAACCTTACGGAACCATTGATCCTGGTGAAAGCACGAAATCAGGAGATTCGCTACCCATTGGGTTGCGAATCCGCTTGATCACTCCGATCCGTTTACGAGATGCGTAGAGTTGAAATAAGGAATTTAGCCGCAAAAGAACACAAAGAACACAAAATAGAATGGGGCCTCAAAAATTTTTATTTTCTGGAGCAAAGTTAACCTGAATTAATTTCTTCTATTTCTGGAAAGCTGTTGGGAAATGGCAGCAGCCTTGACCTCCGTATTCATTTCTCTAATGTTTTGATTCATGATCGATTTCCTTCAAATCGTGGGGAGGAATTTTTTCCGCTTTCTCAAACATTGCGGTCAGTATGCGTTATTACTGATTGATATCCTTCGTTCCCTCCGTCATTTTTCGATTCGCTGGAATTTGGTGGCGCAACAGATTGTTTTCATGGGGGTGAATTCGCTCCCCGTTGTGATCTTAACCGGTTCTTGTATTGGAGCGGTTTTCGCCTCTCAGATTCATTTGAAATTTAGTGAACTGGGGATGGGGTCAGGGGTCGGTCCCGTGGTCGCCTATGCGATGTGTCGCGAGTTGGGGCCGATCATTTGTGGGCTCATGATCGCCGCTCGAGTCGGGGCCTCGATTTCGACTGAACTCGGTTCGATGAAGACCTCGGAACAGGTCGATGCGTTACGTTCGATGGCGGTTTACCCGACTGATTATTTGGTCGTTCCTCGACTCATTGCGCTTTTGATCAGTATGCCACTTTTGGTCAGTTTCAGTATTTTTTTTGGAATTGGGGCCGGGTATGTGATTTCAGTACCGGTTTTGGGGGTAGAGCCGGCCTACTATATTAATAATACGTTACGATTCACAGGGTCTCAAGATGTCGGGGTGGGGCTGATTAAGTCGGTTATTTTTGGATTTGTGATCTGTACGATTTGTTGTGAGCGCGGGTTGAACTGTGGGCATGGGGCCCAGGGAGTCGGTAAAGCGACGACGGAGGCAGTAGTCAGTTCGACAATTGCATTGCTCGTTTGTAATTTTTTTATCACTTTTTTACTCAACGCATGGATGAGCTAAATCATGATCTCACTACGTAATATTCATAAAACATTGAATGGTCAGAAAGTCCTTCAGGGGATCAATCTCGAGATCTCAGAGGGGGAGACTCTTGTGATTATTGGTCGGAGTGGTTGCGGTAAGAGTGTGACTTTAAGGCATATTTTAGGGTTGATGATGCCGGATCAGGGAGAGGTTCTTTTTGAGGGCCAAAACCTCATGGGACTTTCGGAGATCGAGTTGATTCCAATCCGTCAAAAAATGGGAATGCTTTTTCAAAATGGAGCGCTCTTTGATTCGATGAGCGTTGGGGAGAATATCGCCTTTCCGTTGAGAGAAGAGGGGAAGATGACGGAGGATGAGATTCAGTCCGCAATCACCGAGGCTTTAGAAATGGTTAATTTGGGGGGGCAGCAATCGAAAATGCCGGCGGAGCTCAGCGGGGGAATGAAAAAGCGTGTCTCTTTAGCAAGAGCGACGGTTCGCAAGCCGAAATTACTTCTTTATGATGAGCCGACCTCGGGGTTGGATCCTGTCGTTTCCGATAGTATTAATAAACTGATTTTAAATTTAGATAAAACTTTGAACATGACGAATGTCGTCGTGACGCATGATATGAGAAGTGCCTGTGAGATTGGGGATCGAATCGTTTTATTGCATCATGGAAAAGTTCATTTTTTAGGAACCCCAGAAGAAATTAAGTCGTCGCAAGATCCGATTGTGTTCCATTTTGTCAATGGAATATCGGATGCAAGTGTCGCAACGGAGTGATGAAGATGAAACAAAATTCAAATACAGAAATAATTGTGGGCGGTTTTTTAGTGATTGGCCTTGCTCTTTTGGGCGGGTTGATCCTCGTTTTCGGAGGACTCGCTCAAGGGATGGGGCCAAGCTATGAGGTGATTGTCGAATTTCAAAATGCGAGTGATCTGATTAAAGGAGCGACCGTTACTTTTTCTGGTGCGCCGATTGGAAAAGTCATTAAACAGCCCTATCCGATTAAAGAGGGGCGTGCCGTTGCGGTGCATTTAAAGATTCAAGATTCTTTTAAAATCCGCGAAGGCTCGCGATTTCTCATTGGCTCTAAAGGAATGTTGGGGGATCGCTACGTCGATGTTCAGCAGGGGGATGCCGATAAGTCCTATCTCGAGGATGGGGCTCGGGTCGAGGGGGCAAGAGCCCCTGGATTTGAGGAGTTAGCGGCGAATGCCAAACCGATTATGGAGCGGATGAATACGATTGCGATGCAGGTCGAGAGTATTACCCAGAAGATGGATCAAGATTTAATGACGGCCGATACAACGAAAGATATTCGTGAATCGCTAAAGTCCCTGAAGTCAGTTTTAGCAAAATCAGATGAACTCTTAACCTTAGCGCAAAAAGGGAAGGGTCCTTTAGCGATGATTCTAACCGATGAAAAAATGGCAAAAGATTTCAGTGCTTTTGCGAGCAATTTACGAGAACACGGTCCTCTTTTTTACGAGGATAGTGCGGCGGAGACGGCAAAGAACAAAGAGAGTAAAAAAGATAAATCCAAACAGCAACTGTTGCGTAGATAAAGGAACTTTATGGCAAATCCATTTTTAAGCGCAGTGATCGTTGCGGCAGGAAAAAGTCAGCGAATGGGGTTTGATAAAGTATTAACTCCTATCTCCGGAATTCCTTTAATTGCCCATACGCTTCAGGGAATCTTAACCTCTCCGTTAGTGAAAGAGATTATTTTGGTGGTTCGTCCTGAGACAAAGAGTTCTTTTGAACAGGCTGTACGCTCTTTGGATACCTTCATCCCCGTGAAATATGTGGAGGGGGGGGCAGAGCGGCAGGACTCGGTTTTAGCGGGGATTGAGGCCTCTGATTCGAACAATGAATTTGTGATGGTTCACGATGCCGCTCGTCCCTTTGTCTCAGCGGAGGTGATTCGAATGGTCTTTGAAGCGGCCCAAGAGTCAGGGGCTGCGGTTTGTGGACATCCTGCTACCGATACGCTTAAGGAGATGGGAGAGAATCAGGAGGTGGCAAAAACGTTGGATCGAAGTAAAATTTGGGCGGTACAGACTCCGCAAATTTTTAAACGGGATCTTATTTTGAAGGCTTATCAGGCGAATCGTCAATCCGGTACCGTGGTTACCGATGATACTGCCGCTGTCGAAAAGATCGGGGTTGCCGTCAAAGTGGTTCATTATCCCGAAGTTAATTTTAAAATTACCTCTCCTTCCGATTGGGCGCTGGCGCGAACCTTTTTAGCGGTTCGAGCCACAAAAGAGGCTCCTGGTCTTGCGATTCGAAAAAATATTCACGATATCAACAATCAACTCACGGCGGTTTTTGGATACGCTTTTCTACTTCAAAGTGAATTAGAGGGAAATGAAACCGTGAAGAATTATTTAGATCAGATTGATATTGCAGGAAAAAACTGTCAGGAATTGGTGGCGAATATTCAACGACTCGCCCGTGATATTTTTCCGAAAGAGAATGAGAAATGAACCTCGGAATTTATTGTGGCGGACAATTGGAGACGAATGCCTATTTTTTAAAATCTGAAAAAGGGATTCTCTGTTTTGATGCTCCGGAAGAGACTCTTGAGGAGTTAAAAGAGAAGAACCTACAGGTCGAAGCTCTGATCTTAACTCATGGACATTATGATCATATCTGGGATGCGGCATTGATCCAAGAGCACTTTCATTGTCCTGTCTGGGTTCATGAAGCGGATGCCTTCATGGTTGAAGATCCGAAAGTTTTTTCGATGTGGGGGATTCCTCCAATTTTACCTGTAAAGCAACTCAATCGACTGCCTGTTTTAGAGAAAGGATCAGCCCCTTGGTCTTGTGGAGGAATCGATTTTAGGTTGTATCATATTCCAGGTCATTCCCCTGGAAGCGTCGCCTTTTATGATCTCAAAGGAGGTCAGGTGATTGGGGGAGATATTCTTTTTGCGGGTGGGGTTGGACGTTGGGATCTTCCCGGAGGCAACCAAAAGGATTTAATTTCAGGAATTCATCAGCATTTAATGACGCTTCCTGAAGGAGTGAAGGTTTATCCGGGTCATGGTCCTGCAACAACGATCGGAGTGGAGAAAAAGCGGAATCCGTATCTTTAGATTATTTTTTCTTTCTGGGATCCATCGCATCTCGAAGTCCATCTCCCAGGAGATTGAGCATCAGCAACAGAATCGCCATGGTTCCAGCAGGAAAAACAACGAGCCACCATTGAATTTCAAAGGGATTTAAATATTGAGCCCCTTCCGAAATTAAGGACCCCAAGCTTGCGGCAGGGGCTTGAACCCCTAATCCTAAGAAGGAGAGAAAGGATTCCTCTAAAATAACAACCGGAATCGTTAAGGTGAGATAGACAATCACAATCCCCGTAAGGTTTGGAAATAAGTGTCTTAGGATGATTTGAGAGTGAGACTGTCCCAGTGCTCGAGCTGCTTGAACAAAGGTCGATTCCTTTAACGAGAGGACTTGTCCACGAACAATTCGAGCCATTGTGAGCCATTCGACACATCCGAGGCCAATAAAGAGAAGGAGGAGACGGATATGCGGAAGTAATTCAGAGAAATTCACTTTTTCAAGAAAATGAGCCGTCGGCTTTTCAAGAGCGCT
>CAMAQI010000144.1 GCA_945860255.1 Methylacidiphilum caldifontis | reverse complement strand
CGGCAATCCATTTAACCACGGATAACACAGATACCACGGATGGAGGAGTTTATGAAAATGAACCTCTGTTTTTTCCTTCACCCATAAGGTGAAGGGGTGATTTTTCCTAAACCGTTGAAAATCCGTGTGATCCGCGTTATCCGTGGTTCCAACTGCTTTTTTTAGGTTAAAACATTCAAACAGAGATAAAGACATTGCCTCACGCAAAGGCGCAAAGCTTCCCAAGGCTCCTCCCTAAAGGCAAATGAGTTTGTGCTGATGTTGTTTTTGAGGGGGCTTTTAGGGCTTCGGTGGGGTATTGAGCTTGGACTAACTTCAACGCTCCTTGAAGTTTTTTAAATTCCACAGCCGCTTTTGTCATCTCTTTTGCATCCGCAGCCACGTGAACATGCGAGGAGAGGATCAGGGCTTGCTTAAGGGCTGATTGAAGTCGCTTTGCTTTATCTCCGGTCACCATTGGACTGTTTGCTTGTAAAAAGCTCAGCGCTCCCGAGAGGCTTTCCTCCGCTTCATGAATGGCTTCATGATTTTGAGAGGCAATCGCAGTTTCAATCGCTGCGGTTGATTTTTGAGTCATCTCCCATGCTGCCCCGACAGAAAGAAACTTCGCGGGGGCATGATCCTGTTCTGTATGCTGCGATGAACGGTGGTCGTGATCCTTATGAGCCCAAAGCCCATTGTTTGAATTGAACGATAATCCAATCAGGATCGCCACAAGTAAACTCGTAACCCTTTTTCGCTGAGGTAATGATTTTTGAACCATCCTACTCTAAACGATCCCCGCCTCTCAATCCCTCAAACTATTTTTTAAACTTTTGCGAGAAGCCGTTTTACACTCTTTTCACCAAATCTCCAAAAGACAAGAGGGGTGACGATCAAATCCAGAAGGGTGCTCGTAAAAATTCCGCTAAAAATAACGACTGCAACCGGATGTAAAATCTCTCGACCCGGTTGCCCAGCCCCTAACAAAAGAGGAACGAGGGCCAATGAAGCGGTTAAAGCGGTCATCAGGACTGGAATTATACGCTCTTGAGTTCCCCGAATAATCATTTTGATCCCAAACTCCTCTCCTTCATGTTCCATGAGGTGAAGATAATGAGCAATCATCATAATTCCATTTCGAGCGGCAATCCCGGTGAGCGTAATAAAACCGACCATGGTAGCGATGGAGAAAGTACCCCCCGTCAAAAGAATCCCCGTCACTGCTCCGATAAAGGCAAACGGAATATTCAGCATGATCTGAGTCGCAAACATCGTGCTTTTAAAATGGATGTAGAGCACGGCAAACATTCCCGCAAAAGAGAGAAGGCTGAGAAGCGCAATCAATCGAGAGGCTTGAGCTTGACTTTCAAACTGTCCTCCATAGGTCACGTAGTAACCGGTCGGCAGCTGAACCTGTTCGGTAATCTTTTTCTGGATCTCCTTGACGGTACTGACCAAATCTCGTCCTGATACATTCGAATAAACGACGATTCGTCGCTGTGAATTTTCGCGATTAATCGTATTGGGTCCTTTGGCCTCTTCGATCTTTGCCACCGATCCAAGAAGAACGGTCTTCCCATCGACGGTATCCAAAGGAATAAGTTTGAGCGCTTCTATGTCATTTCTGGCGGCATCCTTAAGGCGTAAAACCACCTCGTAGGTTTTACTCCCATCCAGGACCTGCGTGATCCGTTTCCCGTTCATGGCGAGCTCGGCATATTCGGCCACTTCCCCGACCATCAATCCATACTTTGCCGCTTGGTCTCGATCAATACGAACGTGGACTTGGGGAGTTAAGGTCACTTGCTCCGCCTGCAGATCGACGACCCCTTGAACCGTTCCCATCGCTGCCTCAATCTCGGAGGCCTTTTGACGCAAAATATCAAGGTTATCCCCAAAGACCTTGACTGCGATTTGAGCGCGAACTCCTGAAAGAATGTGATCAATTCGATGGGAAATCGGTTGTCCAATATTCACTCCCACCCCAGGAACTTCGGCAAGTTTCGCACGTACGTCGTTAAGAATTTCTTCCCGACTTCGTTCCGATTTTTTAAAATCAACCTCGATCTCCGAACTATTCACCCCCGAGGCATGCTCATCCTCCTCAGCTCTTCCGGTGCGTCTTCCAGTAACGGCGACTTCCGGAACTTGCCGGATGAGATTTTCGGCCAATGTTCCGATTCGATTCGATTCTGCAAGACCGGCATCCACGGGAAGCTGTAAATTTAGGGTAATACTTCCCTCATTAAAGGGAGGAAGAAATTCTTTTCCTAAAAATGGAACCACTGAAGCAGCGGCGATAAACAGCAGCACCACCACTGACAAAATCGGTTTTATTCGAGGGAAAGCCCAGAGGAGTACGCGTTGCTCACCGATTTTAATCTGCTGAACGAGCCACCCCTCCTTGTGCTCCTCCATCTGCTTCATATGAGGCAAAAGATAGGCACAAAGGGCAGGGGTCACCGTCAGGGCCACTCCTAAAGAGGCGACGATCGAAACAATATAAGCAATGCCCAACGGAGCAAAGATCTTCCCTTCGATTCCCCCCAATGCAAAAAGTGGAATAAAAACAAGAACCACGACGAGGGTTGCAAAAACAATCGAGTTTCTCACCTCTCGTGAAGCATCATAGATCACCTCCAAAACAGGGCGTGGTTGAGAAAGCTGTTTATTTTCTCTTAAACGACGAAAAACATTTTCAACATCGACAATCGCATCATCAACCAATTCTCCAATCGCTACCGCAAGCCCTCCCAAGGTCATGGTATTAATCGAAAGTCCAAATAAATGGAAAACGATCGCGGTAATCAATATCGAAAGCGGAATTGCCGTAAGCGTAATAAACGTGGTTCGAAAATTAAGGAGAAAGATAAAAAGCACGATCATCACTAAAATCGATCCATCCCGCAATGCCTCTTCGACGTTACGAATCGCTCTTTCGATAAAGTCCGCTTGGCGAAATATATGGTCATGAAGAACGACCGCTTCAGGAAGCGTTCTTTTGAGATCTTCTAACTCCCTTTCGATTTGCTGTGTTAACTGGATTGTATCAGCCCCCGGCTGTTTTTTAATCGAAAGAATGACTCCCGCTTGACCATTGACCCCCGCATCCCCTCGCTTTGAGAGCGGCCCCCCGATCTTCACTTCGGCGACCTGATCAATCGTCAAAGGAAGAGTCCCTTTACGCTCCAACGGGATCACCGCTTTTCCAAGATCTTCCAATCTCTGAATCCGGCCGATATTGCGAATCAATTCCTCTGTGTACGGTTTATTCAGAATTCCACCGGTTGAATTAACGTTGCTTCCAGCGATCGCTTGTTCCACCTGATGAAGATTAACGCCAAAATTTTGCAACTTATTCGGATCTACCAAAACTTGAAATTGTTTTAAATCTCCGCCAATGGTCGTGACTTGAGCGATTCCCGGAATCGCCAGAAGACGTGGCCTCACGGTCCAATCGGCCATCGTTCTTAAATCCATAGAAGTCACTTGGGGATCGTTGCTCGTTAATCCGACAAACATAATCTCTCCCATAATCGAAGCGATCGGCCCGAGTGTCGTTTTTGCATCGGAGGGAAGTCGAGATTGAATTTGGGCGAGTTTTTCGTTGACGATCTGACGAGCGATATAGATATCTTGTCCCCAATCAAATTCGACAAAGACAAGGGAAAGTCCCACTGCAGAAAACGAGCGCACCCGTTGGACCCCAGTGGCCCCATTCATGACGGTTTCAATCGGAAAGGAGACCAATGCCTCCACCTCTTCTGGAGCTAACCCTTCGGCTTCTGTAAAAATGGTTACCGAAGGACGATTTAAATCGGGAAAGACATCCACAGGAAGTTTCGTCACGATGTAACCCCCGTAGGCAACCACGAGTGCGGCGACGGTCACTATAAAAAGGCGGTTACGGAGTGAAAATCGAATAATGGCGTCGAGCATGAATCTCCCGTTTAAAATTATTTTAACTCCTGACCCCGATAAAGATGCCGATAAATACCAAACAAAAGCCCAATAACTCCTAAACTTCCGAGTCCCATCCATATCCAAAGCCGGTGTGGTTTTTCGGGCGAATGCAAAGCTCCCTCATCGGCTGCCGTACTTTTCTCTTTCGAGGTCGGTTTGGCATACTGCAACTGGTAGTTTCCTTGAATCACCACATTTTCTCCGGGAAAAACCCCTTCCAAGATCTCCGTACGATCACCGGCTTTGATTCCTAATACGACCGATCGACGTTCAAAATAATTTCCCTCTTGAACAAAAACAAAAAGATTTCCTGCTTCTCCTAAAATAGCCCGATCAGGAATCGAAAGAACCTCTGCGGCTTCGCCGACTCCAAGTAGAAGCGTCGCCTGCTGATGAGGACGAAGCTTAAAGCCTGAATTATCCAATAAAGCAAAGACTTCAAAAGTCCTCGTTTCGCTCTCCAACCCCACATCGAGTCGTTGGACGGTGCCGACCAGAACCTCGTGGGGAGAGAGATCTTGAATGATCCGCGCCGGTTGTCCGACTTTGATTTCCTGTAATTCAGCACGCTCGTACGATCTTCCCCTCACAAGGACCTGCGAATAATCGGCGACTTGCATTAAAATATCCCCTGGAGCAAAAGGGGCTCCTTTATTCAGGCGAAACTCCGTAATCGAACCAGCCATCGGAGAACGATAGATCACCGGTGGATTCCCAATCAGAGTCGGATCCAGTTTAAGTAACGGTTGATCTTTTTTAACCACCTCTCCCAGCTTCACTAGAGGCTCAATGATCGTTCCCTCAAATCGTGCGGTAATCTGAGCGTTTTTTTCAGGGAGCACCTCAATCTGAGCTGGTAAAACGAGTTGTTTCTGAAGCGGAGCCAGCAATGCTTCCTCGGTTTGAATGCCTAGATTTTGAATCGCGGCGGCACTCAGCTCCACTTTCGTCAATGCGGATCCCTCCCCCTCCTCTTCCCCTGGAGTAGGACCATGGGTATGACCTGCATGGGCCGATAATCCGACCACCGAAGCAATTAACATCATCATTATGAATAAAAGTCGATTCATGGGATTTCCTCAATTTTTCCACCAATGGCCTGCTCCAAGAGAGTGCGGGCCGCTAACGATTCCACGGTATCCTGTAATGTTTTGTCCGTTATCTCGGCAACCTTTTGTTGAACCTGCCAAAGTTGCATCATACTTGCTTGCCCTTGCTCAAATTGATAGCGACTCAGCTCATAACTTTTTTGATAGGCGGGCAGAACATCGTTCCAATAGGCCTCGACCCGAGTTTGTAAGGCGATCGCTCGTTTCATTCGAATTTCAACCACCCGATCAAAGGTCATCCGATCTAAAGCTTGAGCCTCAAGATCGGCAACCCCCTTTTCTGCTTTTGAACGTTTGATCTCCGCTTGGTTAAAATCCCAAAGCGGGATGCGAGCCGCAAAACCTGCTCCCCATTCCTTGGATTCCCCATTTTCGCTGCGGTCATAAATCCCTCTTAAAGAAAGCTCTGGAAAAATATCCATTCGTGCCACCTCATAACGCCGAGCCGCTACCCGTTGACGTTGTTCGATTAACCGCTGCAAATTAGCGCGACCTTGGGCAAAAGTGGTTAATTTAAAACGATCTTCAGGAATCGATCGAAGCACTGGAGTCGAAAGTTTCAGTTCTTTCCAAGGAGAACCGATTACCGAGAGTAAATCGCCTTGTGCCTGCATTCTCTCCGCTTGGGTCACTTTCAGCTCCACACCAAAACGAATCGCCTCGGCTTTAAATAAATTTCCTTCGGTTAAAGGAGTCTCTTTTTTTTCAAGAGCCTCTGCGATCCGGGAAACCACCTCTTGGGCCTGTTTTTCGGAATCTTTTAAAATCTCCTCCCGCTTTTGAAGCATCCAAAGACGATAATAGAGAATGGTCGTTTCATTTAAAACGCGAACCAAATCGGCCTGCTTCTCTAAGTTGGCAGTACTCTTGAGTGCAGAAGCATAAATTTGCCTCATTCCTAAATGGGAGAGACGAAAGGGCAGGGTGAGTTTTGTCTCGTAGCTCGGAGTTAACCGAGAATCTTGAGCCTTTGCCTCCGGAACACGTCCCTCAACTTCCAGTTCTGGGTTTTGAGGAAGTTGAACCTCTGTCGCTGTTGCCAGTTTGCCGGCCAGCACCGCATCGATTCGTTTGATTTCAGGACTGTTTTTCAGCGCCAGACGAAGCACTTC
>CAMAQI010000143.1 GCA_945860255.1 Methylacidiphilum caldifontis | reverse complement strand
AATGCCTATTCTTTTTTATTTTCCATTTCCCTTTTTGACTTATCTTTAAGGGAACCATGAACGATCCCCTTCCACCTGTTGAATTGGATAAGCTTTTAATGCGACTCAAGGGGCATGCCTGCGAGGCTTGTGCCTTAAAGTTGGAGCGAAGGATCTTAAAAAAAGAGGGGGTTCAGAATGCCAGTGCCTCTTTCGTTGGACAGATTTTAAAGGTCTCTTATGATAAACGGACTCTTTCCTCTGATTCGATTGTCGATGAAGCAAAACGATTCGGAGCAGAGGTTCATCCTCTCGAAGAGGATCTGAAAAAGGCGAAGTCGTTGCTCCCTAAAACGGTTTTGGGATGGATTCAGTGGGTTTTTTCTCAAGAACGCCGCGAGATGCAATTTGCAGCACTGACCTTCGTTTTCATGATTCTCGGATGGGGATTAGGAAAGTTCGAACACGATTTATGGAGTCAGTTTTCCTACGTCTTAGCTTACTTTTTTGGGGGTTACTTTGGAGTCATTGCAGGGAGTCAATCCCTTCGACATGGGACGGTGGATGTCGATTTATTGATGGTTCTCGCTGCTTTAGGAGCCGCTTATATCGGGGCTCCGTTTGAAGGGGCAATGCTTCTCTTCTTATTTTCTTTTTCGAATGTTTTACAGGATTTTGCGATGGATCGTACGCGATCGGCGATCGATGCTTTAGCAAGACTCAGACCGACAGAGGCTCTTTTGTTGGAGAAGGGACAGACCCGTTTAGAATCGATCGAAAAGATTAAGCCAGGAAGTATGATTGTCATTCGTCCAGGGGATCGGGTTCCTTTGGATGGTGTCGTTCGTGAAGGAGAGAGCACTTTTGATCAGGCCTCGGTCACCGGGGAATCGATGCCCGTGTTTAAACAGGTCGGCGACTCTGTTTTTGCTGGTACGATCAATCAGAACGGGAGCTTGGAGGTCGAGGTCACAAAGGGAGTAGAAAATTCGACGATCTCTAAATTAATTCGAATGGTTGAGGAGGCACAGAGCGAAAAGGCGCAGACCCAACGGTTTCTCGAGCATGCAGAGCAGTACTACGCAATGGGTGTGATCTTGTTTACGATTGGATTGATTTTGATTCCGATTTTTTTTCTTGGGGAGAGTTTTTCGACCGCCTTTTATCGGGCGATGACCGTGATGGTTGTCGCCTCACCATGTGCTTTAGTCATTAGTACCCCTGCCTCCATTCTTTCGGCGATTGCGAATGGGGCACGTAACGGAATTCTATTTAAAGGGGGAGCGCAACTTGAGCGGGCGGCTCAGGTTAAAATTCTCGCTTTTGATAAGACCGGAACGCTGACTGAAGGGAAACCGCAGGTGACCGATTGGCTTGCGAATCCAGAGATTGCTTTATTTGCTAAAAATCCGTTAGAGGTGCTTCGATTTGCCGCCTCTGTGGAGTTAAAGTCGGAGCATCCGTTGGCGCAAGCGATTGTGACTCGCGCAAAAAACTTTCAACTTCAATTTCAATCTCCCGCACAGTTTCAATCGGTTCCGGGGAAGGGGGCCAAGGCGCTCGTTGAGGGGCGACAGATTGCGGTCGGGGGGGCTCGTTTGTTTTCAGGTTATGATCTCCAGGGTTTTGATCTCTTGAGGCCGGTTCTTGAGGAGTGGGAGAGTGAAGGAAAGACGGTGGTTCATTTGACAGAGATCGATGAGAGTGCGAAGAAAGTCGTTTTGTTAGGATTAATTGCTTTATCGGATACGTTGCGTCCTGAGGCCGTCACGGTGATTCAGGAGCTTCGTCAATTGGGGGTACAACGTGTTTTAATGCTGACGGGAGATAATGCGAGATCGGCACAATTTATTGGCAAGCTCGCCGGAGTCGACGAGGTTTTCTCTCAACTGCTCCCTGAAGATAAGATGAGAATTTTACAGGAACATCGAAAATTTGGTTCCGTGGCGATGATCGGAGATGGGGTCAACGATGCTCCGGCGTTGAGTACGGCAGATGTCGGTATTGCGATGGGGGCGGCTGGAAGTGATGTGGCGTTGGAGAGTGCCGATGTCGTTCTCATGTCGAATGACCTTCGAAAAATCCCGCATATTTTGGCCTTGAGTCGTCAGGCACAACGCGTGGTTTTCCAAAATCTCGGTTTTGCCAGTTTTGTGATCGCGGCTCTCGTGATCAGCGCTTTAGGATTGCATCTCCCGCTGACCCTAGGAGTCATCGGTCATGAAGGAAGTACGGTGATTGTTTGTTTGAATGGATTACGACTCTTGCGATATCGACGATAATGAAAAGAGTAGAAGCTTATTTTACCGGAACCGTTCAGGGGGTGGGATTTCGATATACGGCCCAGCAGATCGTCGCTGGATATGATCTTTTGGGAACGGTAAGAAATCTTGTCGATGGTCGCGTTGAATTAATTTTGGAGGGGATGGAATCGGAAATTGAGGCCTATCTGAAGGAACTCGATGAAACTCATTTACATGATCGGATCAAGGAGAGGGAATTGAAGTGGTTGGAGGCGAAGAGAGATTTAAAGGGATTTCGAATTTTGAGATGAGAAAAAAGAATTTTTTTCCTTTTTTCATCGTCAAATTTATCTCGCCCTAAGAATATCCCCCCCGTTAAACTCAATTTCTTCGATGAACAGCAGCCTTTCCCTTCAAATTCGAAATGTTCAAGCCCGCTACTCCTTGGCTTGGAATCGTAAGGCGATGGTCGCTCTTGATGATTTTAGCCTCGATTTAAAGGCAGGGGAGATCTTTGCGCTTCTCGGTCCGAATGGATCGGGGAAAACGACCTTATTTAAATTGATCCTCGGATTTTTAAAACCGAAACAGGGCTCGATTTTGATTCAAGGAGAAAAGGCCGGTACAAGAAAAGCACGGGCTCAAGTTGGGTATCTCCCTGAGAATCCCTATTTTCCCAAATATTTGACCGGACGGGAGATTTTAGAGACTTACGGGGGGCTTTCCGGTTTGTCGCGTGGCGTGCTAAAGGATCGATTAGAGCCGATCTTAGAGTTGACTCAAATGAGTTCCTTTGCAGAGAAGCCGCTGCATACCTATTCAAAGGGGATGATTCAACGGGTGAGCCTCGGACAGGCGTTGATTCATGATCCTCAACTTCTTTTATTTGATGAACCGACGACAGGGCTCGACCCCCAAGGGGTCGATCTGATGAAGGAGGCGATGAAAAAACTGCGCTCCCTGGGAAAAACGATTCTTTTCACCTCTCACTTATTAGAGCAAGTGGAGACCGTTGCCGATCGCATTGCTATTTTGTATCAGGGAAAGAAGCTCGTTGAGGGATCGATGAATGAGCTTTTAAAGGAGAATGATGCGGCGACGATTCAAGTCAAGGGACTGAGCGAGGAACAACTCTCGGGGGTAAAGGGGGCTTTGTATGATTTTGGAGCCTCAGCCGTCGAGGTCACTCCTCGTTCCGGGAGCTTGGAGAATCTGTTTCGGAGGTATACGAAATGAGCGCGCTTTATCTTCGGCTTTCGACCTTAACGGGATTAACCGTTCGAGACTTATTACGACAAAATGTTCTTTATTTGATTTTAATTCCTGCGGCATTAACACTGTTGACCCTTCCATTATTTACCGCTCTGACCTTTGAGGAGCAGATTAAATTCATGCGAGATTTCTGTTATGGAACCATGAGTATTTTCGGTCTTTTTTTGGCAATTATTGCGACGGCTCAGAGTCTTTCAAATGATTTGGAGCAAAAAACAATTTTCACGATTCTGGCGAAACCGTTGAATCGATGGGAGTATTTAGTGTCGAAGGGAATGGGGATCGGTCTTATTCTTTTCTTCGCCTTAACCATTTTGACCGTTCTTTCCGCCGGTTTATTTGCCTATCAGGAAAAAAGTCTATTAGAAGCGGCGATCGGAAATGCGACCCATCCGCTTTCATCACAGGAACTTCAACGATTTAGCGATCAGCTTTGGAGTCCTGCTTTATTGATGGCGGTTTTGATACTCTATTTGAAGTTAATTTTGATGGTCGGTTTTACTTTATTATTTTCTACGGTTGCGAGTTCTTCGCTTTTTACGATTTTTACTTCCTTGATGATTTATCTGATTGGACATCTTCAGTCGACAGCAAGAGAATGGGTGATGGGCTCAGAGGGTCTTTCGGTGGGAATGAAGTGGGTGGTGGGATTGCTCTCTGTCATTTTACCGGATATGAGCTTTTATGAGGGAGCCGAGCGAATTTTATTAGGAGCAACTCCGGGATTGAGTTATTTAATTCCTCCTTTGGGCTATACATTTTTTAATCTCCTTTGGATTCTCGGTCTCTCGACTTGGATTTTTGAATCTCGTGAATTTCGCTAACAACGATGAAAATAGTCTTTTGTCTTTTATTGTTGATTCTTGGATTTTGGGGAAAACGATTCTTTGAGGAGATCAAGCCGCAGCCGGAGTTGAATGCGTATTTACCTTTAGGAAAACGGTTTGAACAACAGTTGATTCGCGGCGTATTAGGAGGCTGGCGCCCGGTCGTTGCTGATATCGCCTGGCTGCGAGTGACGACCTCTTGGGAGAATCGACAATGGAATCGTCTTTATGAGAACGTTCGAATTGCGACTCGAACGCAACCGGAGTCCCTTTTATTTTGGGATATGGGGGCTTGGCATTTGGCTTGGAACGCTTCGTTAGCGGAGCGAAATAATCGATTGGAGGCTCGAATTGAGGTTCGGAAAGAAAAGGAGCTTTATTGGGCTGAGAAAGGAAAGAATTTACTTGAGGAGGGGACGATTTATCATCCCACTCATTTTAAGTTGTGGTTACAATTAGGACTCCTCCATCAGGAGCGTCGTCACGATTATGTTTCTGCTTATGAATGCTTTTTGAAGTCCTCTCAATTTAATGGGGCCCCCTCTTATGTCGCCCGAATGGCCGGTTATGCCCTTGAAAAACAGGGAGATCCAGCAGCAGTGCTCAATTATTGGGAGAAATTGCTCGAAAAGAGCCCTGATCGCCCAGATCGGGGGCTGATTGAGAAACGATTGCTTAAACTTAAAAAAGAGACTACTCTTGATCCCCTTAAGCCAATTCCTTGAAAGGAATTTCAAAAAAATTGAAATTAAGAAATAGGAAACGGTTGATTGGTTAAAATGAGATACGGTATTTTTGGAGATATCCATAGCAATTTGGAGGCCTTTGAGGCGGTCTTAGAGGACATGCAGACGACTGGCGTGACTCACACATTATGTATTGGAGATATTGTCGGCTATAATGCGAATCCGAAAGAGTGTCTTGAAATTGTGAAGGCCCTCGGATGTCCGATTGTCAAAGGCAACCACGACGAAGAGGCTTGTGATAGTTCCGATACGAGTCATTTTAATGATCTGGCTCAAGTCTCAATGGATTATACGCGTTCGCAGCTGACCAAAGAGGGGAAAGACTTTCTCAGAGGATTGCCCTATCATCGTCCCATTCAAGATTTTACGATCGTTCATGCCACATTGGATCGCCCCAACGGTTGGAATTATATTTTTCAGACTGATGATGCTTACGCAAGTTTTAAGCATCAAAAAACAAATCTTTGTTTTTATGGGCATACCCATGTTCCCCGTGTTTATATTTTAGAATTAGATCAAGTTACTGAATTTAGTTTTCGGAAATTCAAACTGGAGCCCAACCGAAAATATTTTATTAACGTCGGAAGTGTTGGCCAGCCTCGTGATGGAGATTGGCGTGCGGCTTATGTCGTTTATGATACTGATGATCACTCCATTGAGCTTCGTCGACTTCCCTACGATCTTGCACGGGCTCAAAATAAAATCTTGATGGCAGGTCTTCCTCCTCGTCTTGCAGAGCGACTCGCCAGTGCGACGTGATGAAAATTCTTCTCATCAAACCCAGTTCTTTGGGTGATGTCATCCAATCGCTTCCACTTCTTTGTAATCTTCGCCGTCATTATCCAGAAGCTCAAATTGATTGGCTTCTCTTTAGTCCTTATGGAGAGCTCTTGGAGGGACATCCCGATATCGATCATATTCTCTCGATTCGAAAACCTCAATTCTCTTGGGCGCAGGCAAAAGAGGATCTTTTACCGCTTCGTCAGTGGTTTCGTGAAAATTCGTATGACTTAAGTATCGATCTCCAAGGGCTTTTACGAAGTGGAATTTTAACTTGGCTAGCCGGAGCGAAGAGAAAAATAGGGTTAGCCTCGGCGCGTGAAGGAGCCGCTTTTTTTTACGACGAA
>CAMAQI010000142.1 GCA_945860255.1 Methylacidiphilum caldifontis | reverse complement strand
AAGATCAACTCCTGATCACGCGACATGTTGAAAAACTTTTAAAGTGTCGCCAGTGTCCTCAGATGAATCCTCCCGTCGTTTCAGGGGGAGCGGTATTCAGTCGCGTAATTCTCGTTGGTCAAGCCCCTGGAGATAAGGAGCCGAAGATGGGTCGTCCCTTTGCCTGGACCGCAGGCAAAACGCTCTTTAAATGGTTTTTAGAGTCAGCAGGAGTCCTTGAAGTTCATTTTCGTGCCACGATCTACATGGCTGCGGTCTGTCGTTGCTTTCCGGGGAAAAAACCGACTGGCGGAGATCGTGTTCCTGATCTGGATGAAATTAAAAATTGCGCTTCGTGGCTCGATCAAGAAATCGCTCTTTTGAAACCAGGTTTAATTATTCCGGTCGGAAAATTGGCGATCCTACAATTTCTTCCTCCAATGAAACTTGAAGAATGTATCGGCAAAAGTTTTAAGGCAACTCGAAATGGCCAGGAGTTTGATGTCATTCCGCTTCCCCATCCCTCCGGAGCCTCTCCGTGGCATCGAATGGAGCCGGGGAGATCTCTTTTACAGAAGGCTTTAAAGTCGATTGCGAAACATCCTGATTTCGTGAAAGCCACCGGTTGAGGCTCGACTTTAAAAGGGAGCCGATTAAGAAGATAGCTATGAGCAAGTCCCCGATCATCGTTGCATTAGATTATGATTCCGCAGAAGAGGCGTTACAGCTCGTCGATCGACTTCATGGGGCGATCGATTTTTTTAAAGTGGGAAAACAACTCTTTACCAGAACCGGCCCCGAAATTATCCATCAACTGCGTAAACGAGAGGTTGATGTTTTTCTCGATTTAAAATTTCACGATATTCCTGAGACCGTTCGAAAAGCGGTGAAATCGTGCGTCGATTTGGAGGTTCGTTTTCTCACAATCCATACCTCCGGAGGATCGGAGATGATGAACTATGCACTTCAAGGGGCTGATGGATCAGGGACTGAAATTTTAGGAGTCACCGTATTAACGAGCATGAATGAGGAGGGGATTCGGGAGATCGGAGTGAATCGCACCGTGTCCGATCAAGTCCTTTCCTTGGCGACTCTTGCTGTCGAGTCGGGATTAAAGGGACTTGTCTGCTCTCCATACGAAGTGGAGTTTATTCGGGAGAAAGTTTCGAAAACGGTGACTCTTGTAACTCCAGGAATCCGCGGCCCCGAGGAGGCAAAAGGGGATCAGAAAAGAACCCTTTCGGCGGCTGAAGCGATTCAAAAAGGGAGCAGCTACTTAGTGATCGGACGACCGATTACTCAGGCTCAAGATCCAGTCGAGGCGGCACATCGTATCATCGCATCAATCTCCGTACCTTAGATTCTCTCCTGAGGAGACTCAGTGGTTTAAACCTGCCTTTCAAATGACTTTAAGCTATCTGACTAACAGGCTATCGTGCTACCCCGCTTAGAAAAAGGGACGAGCACCTTTCGATTTTACCAGAGCTCCTGCGGCCCTTTAGGAACGGGGATGGCGACTCTTTTAGCGACCGCAGGCTCCGAATCTTCAGGAAGGCACTCTCGAAAATTTAAGCCCAATTCCTCGGGACGATAGCGCGGCTGTAATTCGCCGGATTCATCGAGGAAGCGACTTCTCCACTCACGGTAGGTAGAGATAATTTCATCGTACTGTGTACGTGAGGTCAAAAGAACTATTTTTTTGTTAAAAAAGGAGGAGGGACCAAATCGTTTCGAATACCAGGGGCCGACCTTGCGGAAGAGACGACAGCCATGGGTCTCGCCAAAGACCTGAACCATCCAATCCAGATGCCTGGTGAGAACACGGATTCGTTCCTCGAAAGAGGGTTCTGGAGGGCAGACTCCGGTCTCCATGAATTCGATGATCTGTTTGAAAATCCAAGGATTATAAAAAGCCCCGCGTCCAATTCCAATTCCGGTGCATCCAGTTTCCTTCCACATCATCGCCGCGGCATGAGGAGAGGTAACATCTCCATTGCCAATGACTGGAATGGTTTTCACCGCCTCAACGACCCGACGAATCCCATGAAGATGAACGCTTCCCTCGAATCCTTGCTCACGTGTTCGCCCGTGAACGGTGATCGCCGTGACCCCCGCCTCTTCGAGAGCAACGGCGAGTTCTGGGGCCGTGATATTCTCTTCATCCCAGCCAAGACGCATTTTGCAGGTGATCGGGATTTTGACGGCATTGACCATTTGTCTGACGAGGGCTGCGGTTTGAACGCATTGCGTCATCATTGCGGAGCCTCCTCCGATTTTGACGACCTTGCGAACGGGGCATCCCATATTGATATCGATCGAATCGACTCCGAGATCGGCGACGATTTTCGAGGCCTCGACCATCTCAGAGGCAACGGAGCCAAAGAGTTGGACTGCAAACGGTTTATCGAGGGGATGAGATTCGATCAATTTAATCGCTTTAGGATTTTTTTCGATTAACGATCGAGCATTCACAAGATCGGTCGTGCAAAGACCGATCCCCCCAATTTCACGGATCACCATGCGCATGGGAAGATTGGTATATCCTGCCAAGGGAGAAAGAGTCAGGGGAGTTGACAGTTGAAGAGAGCCGAGGGCGAGCGCTTTCATGATTTAAAATAGTCGTTATGATTGTTTAAGGAGCTCACAGATTCTGAAAATCGATTAGTGATGGGTCGGAAAGAGTTTGCGAGCGATTCTAATTTGATTTCGAAGTGCCTTTAGATTTCTTAAAATATCAGGAGTAAAGGAGATACTACCGATATCAACTTTATCTCCATAAATCACTCCGATCATTTGATCGTTATCTTTGATCGGGAGTAAAAAGGCAGTTCCGGCAGGACTGATCGATTTATACCACGCAGGAAGATGTTGATGGATTTTAGGTTCCGTTAAGTTTTGAAGAAGCACATCATCCGCTCGGAGGAGACACGCGGAAAAGAGATCTTTGCCCTCTAAATTAATTTTAAACTCTGTTCGAAACTCAAAAGCATTTTGTCCCACTGCTTCATTGACATGAAATAGTGTTTCTTTTGCTTCTTTGATGAGAATAACGCAGTTACGGAGTCGCAGGGCCTCATGAACGGTTGGGACAATTTTTTGAAAAATATTGGTCGAGGTCGTCTTTTCAGAGGTGAGCATCTCCGTGATCTCTTGAAGTGCCAGTACAAAGGTATCGGTAGAGGTCGTTGGCTTGAGGTGAATCGATTGCAGACTGGTGGTTCCCAATCCATGATTCACACAAGTGATTCGATCAATGAAATCGCTTTGAAAGGGGGGGAGGTGGTAAAGGGATTCAAACTGTTCAAGTTCCTTACGAACCCCTTCTAAGAGTTCGGTGATAATATGGTAATCGACCTTAAGAATCCCTGCGTATTCCGCGGCGAGATCTTTAAACCGTTCGCCAACGACTTCGGGATTAATATTTTTTGCCTCTAATATATGACAGAGAGACATTGAAAAAGAGGAGACAATGAGCGCCATTCCCTCAGAATCTTTGATCAACGAAGGGATTCGATTTTCGTGGAATTCCTCCATGCTTTTGAGAATGACAGAGGAAAGATTCATTGCCGAGGCGACATGATACCCGAGTTCAAGCGGAGTCAGTCCGATCTTTCCCTGATAAAAGGCCTCTTTCCCTTGGAAATCGATATCTTCTGGCAGCAGGCCAATCTCTTCGGAGAGAAAATTAGTGATCAGAAGTCTTCCGTAATGTCTTAAGGTCGAACAAATCAAGATCTCTTCAGGGGATTCGACAGCAACAAGAAGCTCAACTTTTTGAGCGATCAGTCCACTGATCAGAGCGATAGAGGAGACATTGCGAATCTCTTCACTTCTTAAGGGATCTTGAAGGGGAGAAAGAAAAAGGAGAGTGACGACAAGACTTCTAATTTCGGAAAGGCCAACTTGATGAATCGCTTCCGTAATCGTATGAATTCTTTGGCCTGTATGGTTAAAATGAACCGTATTCGCGGCAATGATAATCTTGGAGGTTAGTCCTAAGTCTTTGGAGATCGCATCGACCAGCTCTTGAATTTGAGCGTTCTGGTTTTTTGAGGAGAGATCTTGGATGATTTCGAGGATTTGACTTATTGCTGGAATAAACTCAGTCGTTTTTAAAAGATCGAGGATTTGTTTGACCGTTTTTTGGCCTTGAGGAGTAAGATTTGGAGCGCTCATAGAGGAAATCGATCTCTACACTGCCGATGAATTCATTTTAAAGCAAATATTGTTATTTTCGTTGAATTTTCGGTAAAGGAATTGACAGAGACGCATTCTTTTCCTAAGACTACCTCTCCACTATTACGGGCAGATTCCGGAGTGGCCAAACGGGGCAGACTGTAAATCTGCTGTCTATGACTTCGCTGGTTCGAATCCAGCTCTGCCCAGAGTTTCATACTATCGCCGGAGGCGCTTATTGGATGGTGCGGGGATAGTCCTCAGGGCGCATCCAGCTCTGTCCAAATTTCCTTTAAACAACTAACAACTGATTCTACTTCAATAAATCCAGAGGCTCGGAGCGGGAGGATTTGAGAGCCGCAAAGGTGTTTCCATCGCAAATTGACATTGCCAGACTTGCTATCCAGTCGAGCATGACGCCAAGAAACCGAGTCCTTACACCCCGAATTGAAAGGGCCAATAGAAATCAAGTCTCAAATGGGGCATGAACGGGGTAGGAGCCAAGGACACGAACCTCTTCACTTGTCTTTCTCACTAAAGCAATTGATTTATCCATTAAGGGATCGCCAATAGGGGCATCTATCGAAAGAAAGAATAGATACCTATTTATCTTCCCCCCCATTGGGCGGGAGATAATTCTTCTTAAATTAAGCTTATACTTAGCGAAGCCCGCTAAAGCCTTCTGCAAGCTTCCGACATGATCTTTTAAGGTGATCGATAAACTTGTTTCTTGGGCGCTCTTCTTAATTGAGGAAGGGTGTCCAATAAGATAGAACTGGGTGATATTCAAAGGATGATCGCCGATATTTCGTTTAATTATTTTTAAACCATATTCCTGAGCGGAGACTGCCTGTGCAATTGCGGCGGCTCCCTTTTCTTTTGATGCTCGATCCGCTGCCTCTGATGTGCTATCGACAGGGACGCAATCGGCTAAAGGATAATTCTCTTTAATCCAATTTTTACAGTGATGCAAAGGAGCGAAATGAGAATATATTTTCTTGATTGCTCCAGATCGCTTTACCATCAAATGCAGTCTGATATTTAAGGCATACTCATGTTGAATGGTGAGCGTGTTCGTTCTAGAAACAATACTGTCAATCGTATCGACGATCATTCCGCCCGATGTGTTTTCAATCGGAATGACTCCTTGGCGAGAGGGATCTTCCTTAACGTAATCTACGACCTCTTGGATAGTCGATTTAGAAACTAAAATAGATGATTTTGAGATACGCTTAGCAACGGTATGCGTGAAACTCCCGGATTTTCCGAAGTAAACCAATTCTTTTAATTTCATGTTTGCTCTTATTCTTTTAAAGATTTTTTGATATAATGAATCGTTGCGATTTACATTTTAACGTCACAAAATGCAACTCTATATTAGTCAAACAGTTATTCAACAAAATCTTACCGGACCCCCTTTTCTCTCCTCTGAAAGTCAAGGATTGCTCCTTTGCTCCTTTTTCGATTAGATAACGGGGTGCAAGAGGACTTTAAATCAGATTCAAAGAAAATTTTCTCTCGGTTTTGGATTCTAGGGCTTATTTTTTCACTCCTCCTGCTTCTGGGGCTTACCGCAAAACCGCTTTGGCATTGGTTACAATCGGTTCGATCTTACTCGATCACCGAGAGAGGGATGAAGGCGGTTGAGGCGAAACAGTGGGAGCTGGCTTTTCAACAGGCCGATTTGGGGCTGCAACTGAATCCGCATAATGAAATGGGGTGGAGAATTATGGCGCGGGTCTATTCCGAGGCGCGGATGGATCGAGCTCTGTTTTATTGGCAAGAGTTAGAGAAACGCAAACAACTCACTCAGGAGGATCGAGGCTTCTATTTAGATCTCTTATTGGTGCTGAAGCGATTTGATCTGGCTGCCGTTCAGTGGGAGCACTTACTTCCTTTACGGGACCACCTCTCGCAACGGGAGATCCTTTTGGGAGTTGACTATTATCGGCTGACCCAAAAGAGTTCCGAGGCGATTGCTCTTTTGAGAAATGCAAAGATTCAGAAAGAGTCACAGAATCGATTTTTACTGGGTCAATTTTTAATCCAAGAAAGCAATCGTGAATTGAGAAAAGAGGGG
>CAMAQI010000141.1 GCA_945860255.1 Methylacidiphilum caldifontis | reverse complement strand
AAAGAGGATCAGAAGTTGGATGTTCACTGAAAAGTTGCCCGGTTTTCCTCCTTGTGTGAGCGAGATATTGATCTGATCATTCGAAGATTGAGCCAACGACGGTTCGCAGAATAAAAAAAGAAAAAGGCAAATGGTTAAAATTGCCTTTGAGTATCGAAAAAATAGAGGAGCGGTTTTCATGGAGTTTTGATGATCAACGGATTATCGGGAGCCGGTTGTTTTGCGGAGAAGGCCTTCAGATCGATCGGGTCAAGTTTTTGCCAACTTGATCCTTGGGGGTTTTGAGCCAGCAGGAAGAATTGATTTTCGACTTGGATTAAAAAAATCGTATTTTTCGGTCCAAGCCATTTTCTTTCAAGAATTTGAATCCATTGATGGGAGGGATTCAGCCATTGTTTTGGATTCAGGCGGTTTCGATTGAGATAGAGCCATGTCCCGATCAACATTCCCAGCATGAGAATGAGGAGAAGCCAGCGCCACCATGTCAATCCGTGATCCATTATTGTTTGACGACTTCGGTGATTTTGATGCCAAGGGATTCGTTGACGACAACGACTTCGCCTCGTCCCACAAGGCGTCCATTCACAAAAAGATCGACCGGTTCATCGGCCTTTTTTTCAAGTTCGATCACTGTTCCTGGAGAGAGCCCCATCACATCACGAACCGCCATTTGGGTTCGTCCGAGTTCAACACTCAGTCCGACAGAGATATCCATAATAATATCGTTCACAACTTCACTCATAGTAGTCTCCTGTTATCCTTTTGCGCCGGGAATCAAAATATTTTTCAATGTCTCTGGTTTTATTTTTGAGGTTACCTTGACGGTGATTTGTTGGTCCGCATTCGTATGAACGGTTCCAATAAATTTTTGTTGAGGCCCTAGGCTAATCACCGCCTCTTTACACTTGAGATTATCTAAGAAGAGAACATCGCCGACCGCAAGATTGTTGAGATCGCGAAGTGTGAGAGAGAATCCTTCCCAGTTGGCTTTAATGGGGATCGGGAACTCGTAGAGTGGGGAGTCGAGATCGTCTGGGAGTTTGTTGAAATTCGCGTTTTCTCGGAGATTCGCATGAACCTCTGCCATGAGATCATCGATCATTCCTTCAATGGTATAAAACGGAAAGACGAATCGCATCCCTGCCACGACATCTCCAAATCGAGCCTCCATTTCTAAAAAAAGCATGACCTCATCCGGATTGGCGAGTTTTAAAAATCGTACGGTATTCTCATGCCCGATGATTTCCATATCCAACTTTTTATATTTAAGCCATGAGTCGGAATACTCTTTAATCACCATTTTAATGAAGTTTTGAAGTACCTCGACCTCGATATCGGTAAATTCCCGCTCATTTTTAACGCCATGACCTGGGCCTCCCATCATTCGGTCCAGGACCGTTAATCCCAGTCGAGGGGAAAGATCAAGAAGGCACATTCCTTCGAGAGGCTGAAGTTTGAAAAGAGTGAGATGACTGGGGACCGGAATGTTTTCTAAAATATTTTTATAAGGGAGCGTTTCGAGTCGAGACATTTGGATCGCAAATTCGAGACGGAGGTAGGTCGAGAGTCGGGCTCCGAGACTCCGAATCATCTCTTCGTGTTTGATTCGTAAGCGTCGTAGGCGTTCTGGGGTCAGGAAGACAGGGCTTCTAAAGTCATACCCTTGGATGGAATTGGTTTCACCTGGTTTTCGTTTGCGACTGGAGAGAACGGTCGCATCCGATGAGCCTAGATCCCCTCCTAATCCTGCTAAAAGGGCTTCGACCTCATTTTGTGATAAGACCTCTGCAGATGTGGCGTTATTCGGATCAGACATGTTTGATTCCGGTTTTTATTGAATGATAAATTCCGTAAAACTAACACTATCGACCTTCCCCTCGGTAAGGAGGGCATTAATGTTCGTAATAATCTCGGTACGAAGCATTCCATAAGCCGTTGGCGAGGTGAGCTCGTCCATTGTTTTTCGGGAAAGAATTTGAATGATCAGATCGCGAACTTTCGAGCTACTTCCTTCGAGCTCATGGATGACATCGGCAGGAGCGTGAAAGCTGATCGAGGATTTTAAGACTCGACCGGCACGGGTTCCAGAGACATTGACGAGGATATCGGAGAGCGGAAATTCTCCTAAATTTTTTCCGCTGTCAGCGCTGCTTGAGCCTCCGTGTCCTCCCGCTTTCTTCTCTTCGCCATGACCGTCTGCTTTTGCAGCTTCACCGTGTCCCCCTTCTTTCTTTGCCTCACCGTGACCGTCTGCTTTTTTCTCTTCACCATGTCCCGTTTTACCTGCGGCATGTTCGGCTGCAGGGGTATCGCTTTCAGCAACCGCTGGTGCTGGGGGGGCGGACTGCATTTTCTCTAAACTGGGCATTACCATGAATTTCCACATCGCAAAGACCCCGCCTAGCATAAGGAAAACCATGACTCCAACGACTCCAAAAAACATTCCTGTGGAGACCCCTTTTGCATCTGCAGGAGCCGCCTCTGCGGGGGCTGCTTCTTTTTTTTCTTCTGGTTTATCGGACATAGATCCCTCGTTAGTTTGTTCAGTTCGGTCGTTAGAGTTGTTGTGAACGTTTCTAAATCATTTTCCTAAAATGAAAATTCATATTTTCAGATCATTAACGCTTAATGTTGATGACGGTTTGAAGCATCTCGTCACTTGTCGAGATCGTTCTTGCATTGGCATCGAATCCTCGTTGGGTGACAATCATTTCACTGAACTCTTGGGCGATATCGACATTCGAAAGCTCAAGGACTCCTGATTGGGTCTTTCCGGCTCTTCCGGTTCCTGGAGGATTGGCACTAGGAGTCCCAGCGGCATCGCTGGCAGCGTAATTGGTGTTTGGGGCAGAACTCAGTCCTTGATTACTCGGGAAGGTGGCGATACTGACAAATCCGATTGCGGAACTTGCTCCATTATCTCCTGTGACCACGATCTTTCCATCCGATCCTATATTAAAACTAGCGACATTTTGTGTGGCAGGTGAGCCCCCGGTAATGGTCGTCGGAATACGAACAGCAGTGAGTCCTGAGGCCGCTGTAGAGGTCGTATAGGTCACTGCGGGAGAGGAGTTCGTCGCAACGCTTGTTAAGAATCCTGATCCCGGCGCTGATCCAAGGGTTCCGAGAACAAACTGACCATCTTGTGAGCGCATGTAACCGTTGAGATCGACGGTAAAGTTTCCGGCACGGCTGTAAAAGGCGGGAGTTGTTGCTGCTGAGGTGGCTCCTAACATAAAGAATCCATCCCCTGCGATTCCGAGATCGGTGGGGATATCGGTTCGTTGGAAGGCTCCTTGAGTGAATTGGGTATCCGTCGAAGCGACTTGAGAGCCCAGACCGGCCTCAATTCCTGCCGGTTGGAGCGTGCTGGCCGCTCGAGCGACCTGACTAAAGGCACTGCTTAAGTTTGCTCTTTTTCCTTTATAACCGATCGTATTGACGTTTGAAAGATCGTTACCGACCACGTCCATTTTAAATTGATTGCTGCTTAAGCCGCTGACTGCTGAATACATACTTCGGATCATAGGAATCTCCTCTATTTTGTTGGTTTGACTTTAAATTTGCTTAATTTAGGACGTGGTTTTTAAGGGGTTGTTTGTAAATAGCTTTGGATTGCACTCGCTTCGTATTCGGTGCCTCCGATCGTCACGAGAACGCTCTTATCAAGGACTCGACTGCTTTCCACGATTCCGGTGAGTGGATCTCCGTTTTTATCGAGGATATTCACTTTTTTACTGATCAAGTTCGCAGCGAAGGTCTCACGTGCTTGAGCAACTTCCGTTTCCGAATTTGTTTTAAGCGTTGTTGAGGACTGCAGATTTGCAATCGACATATATTGGTTCACAAGATCGGTGGTGCTTGCCGCTTTTGAAGGATTTTGCTGGGAGAGTTGAGTGACGATGATTTTCAGCAAATCATTAAAGTCTAATTGTCCGTTGGAACTTTTTGCGGGAACCGCAGGATTTGTTCCGCTGGCTCCGGTGGTGTAGTAGCTATTAACGCTGGTAACAGGCATAAGAATCCTTTGTGATGAGATTTAAACTTAAGCGATTTGAATCGAGGTCATCTGAGCTAAGTCGATCGCTTTTCCTTGGACTTGCAGTTGGACATTGCCTTGAGCGGTTTGGGATTGAGCGACGACTCCTTGAATGACTTGACCCTCTGATCCGATCATCTGAACCGTCTTGCCGACGAGGAGTGTCGCCAGTTGTTGTTGTTCGAGGGAAGTGAGTTGACTTGGGGTTCGTCCCTTTAAAATCGCATCGACTTGAATCTGCTCGGGCTTCAAGGCACCGGCATTATGGAGTGACTGTTGAAACTCCGCGGGATTTGGTTGCGAGATCGATTTGGTGATCTCGGTGAACATATTGGCGATGGGACCTACTGCGGTAATTCCTGCAAGGATGGGGATCATGCGAGCCTCCGGGTTGATGGTTTAAAGAGATCAAAAATCGATTCGACAGCGGATTTATCGTCGCGCTTACGATCCTCCTCTGACTTTTCATCGGAGGATTTCTCCGAGTTTTCAGTTTTGGTCGTAGCAACCTCCATTTGAGCGGGTAGCCAACGAATCACCTCTGTAGAGTTGATTCCGCGGAGTTGTTTGATCTCCGATTGCAGCCAGGCCATCGCTTGGTGGGTATTAGCGCTGAACTGAGCTCTTAATTCTTGGTTTACTCGCGCAATATAAAGAGTGATCTGTGCTCCTTGCGGCGTTTGGAGTTTGACCTCAATCCGCCTCGGGGTAGGTAAAGGGGTCTCTTCAAATACGGAGTCTAAGACTTTCTCTAAACGGTGCTGGGGACTGAGAGTGATCGACTCCGGTTTCGCCTGAGTCGTTGAGGATTTTAGGGATTCGCCAGAATTTGCATTCAGAGCATTAAAATCGACAGGAAGGTCTTTATCTTCTGAAGTGGTGGCTTTATTTAAGGAAGCAAGGAGGTCGAGAACTTTGGAATTCGCTGGAGTCGCTCCCCCGGAGATCGTTGTGTTTGCGCTTTCGGCTGATAAAATGGAGTTCCCTCCTGATGCTTGCATAACCGTTTCCGCTAATCCTTCAGAGGAAGTTAAATTGAGTTCGTGGTGCGTTTCAGGGGTGAACGCTTTTGCGATTACCTGACCTGTTGATGTGGATTTATTTTCCTCTTCAGAGAAAATAATTCCATCGACAAGGCTCTCGGCGGAGCTTTCTTCTTTAGGGGCTTCAATCACTTGGATTGCCAATTGGGAGGGAAATAGAGTCTGAGTCGGTTCGTTTGTCGCAGAGGTATTCGCAAGATCGATGACCTCATCCCCTTCAAGTAGTCCAGAAAGATCGAGAGCTTGGCTTTCTTTGTTTTCGGCTGCTTCTGTGGGTTCAGAGACCTCGTTGAGTTCATCCTCAAAGGCGGCACCTTCGTTGCCTTTATTGCGGCTTAACGCGTTTTTGTTTGTCGCATGGGGAGCTGCCTTAGGGGTATTAGGGGCGAGTGCCAGTGTCTGAGTCGTCATTCGATTCCTTTCGTATTCACTCCCTCATCCATGAGGGGGTTGATGACTAACCTGCAGGTTTGATGCCAACTCACTTTCCCCTCTCTTGACGAGTTGGACTCTCTCTCCCATGAAAAAGAAAACAACAAAACTAAACTCATCTGCGGTTTTACGGTTAAATAACAGATTAAAAAGGATTGAGAATGATTCAGAAGCCTACGATTCAGTTCGACGAAAACAGATCAAGCAATCGATTCCTCCTGCTCGATCTCAAGAATTAATTCTCAATAGGACTTGACCTTTTTTACAAAATCCGCTGCCTTTCGCCCACGTATGTCACGAAGAGACTCCTATTGGCACCTGTCGATGATTCCAGGAATCGGCCCGGTTCGCGTTCGTCGTCTTTTAACGGCGATGGGCTCCGTGGAGCGTGTTTTAGCTGCTCGTGAGTCGGAACTTGCCTCCGTAGAGGGAATCAGTAATGAATTGGCGCGTAAAATCATCACAGGACGAGATTCGGTTGATTTAGATCGTGAGAAAAAGCTGGTTGAAGATCACGGAGTGACTGTTTTTGATTGTGAGGATAAGTCCTATCCGCAATCCCTTAAAGAGATTTATGACCCCCCGTTGGTTCTTTATGTGAAGGGAAAGATTCCGAATCGCTTTTCAATGGGAATCGGAGTGATTGGAACCCGGGAGCCGACGGCTTATGGTCGTGAAAATGCGAAGAACTTTTCCTTTCAACTCGCTTATGCGGGAGTTCCGATCGTT
>CAMAQI010000140.1 GCA_945860255.1 Methylacidiphilum caldifontis | reverse complement strand
GTCGTTAGCAAAAAGATAACCTTTTTCCTCGAGTGGATCCTCAGGATCAAATCCGCCGACGAGAGAGAAGAAGAGGGAGTGATTGACGATGACGACCGGGGCGAGTTGGGCTTGGACACGAGCATTTTGAAAGAAACAGTGAGCGTTATTCCCACAAGTTCGGGCGGTGCAGACGTGCGCCTCGCTGCAGACCTGATGCCAGACTTTAGGGTCTGGGGGGAGTCTAAAATCGGAGAGGGTTCCATCTTTAGTCTGTTTGGACCATTCCCAGATTCGTTTGAGTTCCTCTGCCTCTGCTTTGAGGAAGAGATCCCCCGGATTTCTCATCGCTCTTTCGAGTCGACGGGGACAGAGGTAGTTTTGTCTCCCTTTGAGAATGACGGCAGAGAAATCCTCTTTGAGGATTTTACGAGCCAGCGGGATATCTTTATGAAGGAGTTGCTCCTGAAGATTGATGGTATGGGTGGAGATAACCGCTTTTTTATTATGGCGGCGGGCATAGAGGATGGAGGGAATCAGATAACCGAGGCTCTTACCGACTCCCGTGCCGGCCTCAACAATCAAGGCATGTTTGTGTTCCAACGATTCGGCGACCGCGACCGCCATTTTTTGTTGTGACTCCCGATATTCAAACTTTTTCGCTTCAGACATGACTCCATCGATCGAAAAGAGTTTTTCGACCTCTAAAGTAAGGGCAGAGGCAAGTTGTTCACGGGGAGCGATCATGGTCGGTCGGGAACGATGGAAGAGCTTGGATCTTGTGGCAACAGAAAAACAGGAGTTTTGAGTGGAGTTTTTTAAATCTGACTCTAAAACAGATAGACGGTTTCGCCCTCCCCATGGAGAGTGGCTATGGAACCAAACAGTGAAAGAAATGATGTGAAGGTCTTAGAAACAGAAAAATTGCTTCGAGCACAGGTTAAAATTTGGAGATCCCAAGGAGAGACCCTCGGATTTGTTCCGACGATGGGGGCTCTTCATCAGGGGCATCTTCGACTCGTTGAGGCAGCGAAACGGCTTTGTGATCGGGTGATTTTAAGTATTTATGTGAATCCGACCCAGTTTGGTCCGGAGGAGGACTATCTTCGTTATCCTCGACCCTGGGTAAAAGATCGAGTGCTTTGTCAAAAAAATGGAGTGGATCTGATCTATCGTCCCAAAAATCTTTATCATCCAGAGGCCACGACGATTGTTTTGGAAAAAAAACTTTCCCAAGGACGTTGTGGAGTGACTCGTCCTTCTCATTTTCAAGGAGTTGCAACGGTAGTTACTAAGCTCTTGAATCTTGTTCAACCGGATCGAGCCTTTTTTGGTTGGAAAGATGCTCAGCAAGTGGAGGTGATTCAGCGGGTGGTCAGAGATTTAAATATTCCGGTGAAAATTGACCCTATTGAGATAGTTCGAGATCGTGATGGCTTGGCCTTCAGTTCACGAAATATTTATCTTTCTGCTCAAGAGCGAGATCGTGCCTTGGCGATCCCCTTATTGCTTCAAGTCGCGGTCGGACGACGGGATCGTAAAAAATGGCTCACTCAAACTCTTTCAAAAATGAATGGAATTAAACTAGATTATGTCGAGGAATCTCAAGGACGTCTTTGTGTTGCTGCTTGGGTTGGAAAAACCCGGCTTCTCGATAATTGGCCAATCCCTCTTGAATAATCGTTATGAACCGTATTGATTCACTTTTTCGAGCTTTTCTCCTGCTTCTCCTTTTTAGTGCAGGATTTCTCCGTTCCGATTGGGAAATTATTAAGTATGAGAGAGGAGAGTACGTTACTTTACGATCCTTTTGTAAGTTCTACAAATTTAACTATCCTGAAAACTCTTTAGATCAGGAGGAGGTCACGTTAAAAAACGCGACCTACCAGTTAAAACTTCGCAAAGGGAGCCGAAACTGTTTCCTGAATGGAGCGCGCGTTTGGTCGACCTATAATATTGTTCAAACCGAGGCCGATTGGTTGATCTCCCGTAAAGATGTGTCCAAATTTTTTGAGCCTCTTTTAAGACCCGCGAATCTTCCGATCAATGCGGAAACCAAGGGAGTCGTCATTGATCCCGGGCACGGGGGAGATGATCGTGGGGCGGTCAGTCGTAAAGGGATTCGAGAGAAGGAAATGGTCTTGGATACCGGTTTCCGTTTGGAGAAGATCCTTAAATCTCGTGGAATTGCAACGGTGATGACGCGTCGTAAAGATGTTTTTATTGAGTTAGAGGAACGGGCACGTATTGCCGCACGATATCCGGATTATATTTTTGTGAGCCTTCATTTTAATGATGCCTCCGGAAGTGCTCGTGGAATTGAAACCTACTGTTTTCCCCCTCTCGGGGCCAGCTCTACGGAGTACGAGGGTCGAATTTTTAAACGAGATTCGGTGACGATGCCTGGAAATAAATCGGATCTTTTAAACATTTTTTTGGCGGCTTCGATTCATAGGGAGATCATTCAGTTAAATCCTAAAGATGAAGAGGCGGATCGGGGAGTAAAGCGTGCCCGATTTGTGGTTCTTAAAGAGAACTCAATTCCCGCCGTATTAGTGGAAGGGGGATTTCTCTCCAATCGAACAGAGTCTGCTCGGATTAGTACACCGGACTATCGTCAGTCATTTGCTGAAAAAATTGCGAACGGAATTGAATACTATTTTAACCGCGGATCGACTCCTGCGAAACCGGTGGTTGCCCCTCCAGCGCCAGCTCCCGTGACTCCTGTGAAGCCACCTGCTGTTCCCGTGAAGGTTCCTCCTTTAACGAATTCGGTTCCTGTGAAAAACGTCACGAATAGCGTCAGCAATCTTACTCCTGTCAAAAGTACCAATACGGTGGTGAATGCGGTGACGAATCGCGTGATTGAACTCCCACCGATTCCAAGAGCGACGCTCAATACGAATACAATTCAATCTCCTTTATCCCTTTATCATTCGATGACGAATTCTACCTCAATCCCGAGCCTTTCTGATCAGCCTTTTGTCTTTAATCCCGAGTCAACAGCGATTCAAAGTACGAATGTTGTGATTGAAATTCCGAAAGTAAAACCGGCTTTGAAAAAGAGAGAGGAGGAGGTTCGTCCTAAAGTAGAGTCTCCTTTAAAACCAAGAGCAGAGGCGATAGAGGACTTTGAATCTTCCCAGTCGACTCCCGAAGTGGAGATTTACATGCAAAGTCCCTCTTCCGTTCGTGTGCCCGAAGTTAATATTCGTCCGATTGAGGTTCAGAAGAATCAAGCCTCCGAATCGACGGAGGTTAAACCATGAGTGCGGAGCTTCCGATCGGTGTCTTTGATTCCGGAGTCGGTGGATTGACTGTGGTGAAGGAGATTCAAGATCTCCTTCCACATGAATCGATTATTTATCTTGGGGATACCGCAAGAGTTCCTTACGGGAATAAATCCCCTGAAACGATCCAAGAGTATGCGATTCAGATCACTCGGTTTCTTGTTGCAAAAAAAGTCAAAGCGGTGGTGGTTGCCTGTAATACAGCGACGGCTTATAGCTTAGTTCGATTAAGAGAGCTTTTTTTCCTTCCGATATTAGGGGTGATTGAGCCAGGGGTCGGGGCGGCGCTGGAGGCGAACTGCGGGGGAACGATTGGAATTATTGGAACTGTGGGGACGATTCAAAGTCACGCCTATCAAAATGCTTTATTGCAGGCCAAGCCAGAGTTAAAGATTCAGGCTTTGGCGACTCCGTTACTGGTCCCTTTGGTTGAAGAGGATTGGTTAGAGCATCCCGCAACCGATCTTATTTTAAAGGAGTACCTGAAAGTCATGATTCAAGAGCAGGTCGATACCTTGGTCTTGGGCTGTACGCATTATCCGCTTTTGAAAAGGCGTCTTCAAGAGATCGTTCAAGGGCGAATGAAGCTCGTCGACTCTGCTGAAAACATGGCGATTGCACTTCAGAGAACCTTAAAGAGCCATCAATTGTTAAATCCGTGTCATGAAATGGGGACAACTCAGATCTATGTGACCGATTTTTCTCCACGCTTCCAAGCATTGGCAGAGAGATTTTTGAAGCGGTCGATTGGTCATCTTGAGCGAATCACATTGGGATAAACGAAAATGATCAGCATTCAAAATTATTTTCGTTACTGGAGGTTTCTCTTTCTCTTTATCTTTTTTCTCAGTGGATCTCTTTTTTCAGAGCCTGTGGTTCCTAAAAAAGGGATTGTTTTAGTTTCAGAACGTCCGGAGTGGGTGACTGAATTCCGTGTCGATGATGAGGAGATGAGGCAACTTTTTAAACGAATGCTTCTTCAATGGACGGGAGAAAGCGATTCGGTTCGTGCTTGGAGATCGCTCGGAATTAAGCAAGGGGAGGTCGTGGGGATCAAGATCAATAGTGCTGGGGGTTCGGTCATTGCAAGTCGTCACTCTCTTATCGAGGAGATTTCGGTCCAGTTGCTTCAAGCAGGGGCGAAAGAGGTCGTTGTTTGGGATAAGTATCAAGAGGAGATGTCTCGATCCGGTTATCGACCAGGAGAGAGTAAGTCTTATCGTCTCGAATCGGTCATCCCTGGGGCTGGATTTACGGAGGAGTTGTTTTATGTGAATGAATATCTAGGGAGTTTAATTTGGGGAGATTTGCTCTTTAAAAAGAAGATCGTTAAAGAGGATCTTTTAAAAATGGCCGAGAAAGCAGCAAGTGAAAAGGGATTGGAATCGGTGCCCTCAGAAGATCAACTGAGCAATAAATCTTATTTTACAACTCTTCTTACGAAGCGGTGTCAAAAAATCGTGAATCTCGCCAGTTTTATCGATCACGATACACTAGGGATTTGGGGATGTAATAGTTCCCTTGCTATTTCAAGTGTCGATAATACCCGTCGTTTCACAAATCTCTCAAATGCGGGAGATCCCGCTGTCTCTGAGATATTAGATCGAGATCTTTTTCGGAAGAAAGTCGTTCTGCATGTCATGGATGGAATGGTCGCTCAATTTGCGGGGGGGCCTGAGTTTACACCTCACTTTGCAAAGCCGCTTGGATTATTGATGATGGGACAGGATCCAGTGGCGATTGACACCTTGGTTTTGGAGCAAATTCAGAAGGGTCGAAAAATTTTTAAAGTGGTTTCGGTGAATGATCAGGCGCGGCACCTCATTTCTTGTGCCTCCGCAGGATTAGGGGAAGGGGACCTTAAAAAGATCAAAATCATTCGAGCCTATTAACATAAATCGGTCAAAGACCGAAACCGAGGATATCTCCTCAATGAAAATATTTTTCGTCAGAACGAAAAATAGGAACCTTCGGACGAAGGGGGTTAATTTTTTAAGGAAAGGTTCTTTGCTTTTTCGATAAGCGTGACGAACTCTTGACGTTCTCCCTCTGGATCAAGACCGGCTCCTTGACGTGCGAGGGCAAGGGTGGAGTTCCAGTTGAGCGGTTCAGATTCCGGACTATTTTTTAAGAGCAAACCAAATTGAGCGGTGGCCGCCGCAAATTGCAGGTCTGGAGAAGAGGAGCGATCGAGGATCTCAATATCTCCCTGAAAGGCGAACGATTTTTGAATGATTTGCTGCGGGGTGGCTTGGTGTTGAATCTCCACTGTAAACCACGGTTGTGAGGAGCTCTTGATCTTTGATTTTTCAGTCGGAACGATTTCAAGGAGAACAATTCGTTGAAAGTTTAACGGGATCACTTGCGATGAAGGGAGTAATGATCCGATTTTTTCTACTGAATTGTCGTAGCCCAGGACTCGATAAGAGGCGATGAGTTGAGGATTAAGCTCAAAATGCCATTGAACCCCCTCGGCAACGATCTTTGAATCGTTGCCTCCTCCTTTTCGAGCGATGAGTGCGATCCGAACGAGTGCGCGGGCTGAATTCCAAGGGCAGGTGGTGAGTTGAATGTGCACTTGATAGGGCTCATTTCCGGTCGGAGTCGCATCGTTGACCTTGAAGGCGTTGAGGATCGAGTCGATCTCGACATCAGCGGGGTTTGGGAGTTTGCCGGATTCGATCGATTTCTTGAGTGCCTTAAAAGAGCGAAGATTCGTTTCGAGGGCAACCGTAGCAATCGGATGACTTTCCGTTCTTAGAAATCCCTCAGGGATTTTCCGAAGCGTTTCAGCCCCCTCTTTTGATTTTTCCCTAAAAGCGGTGACTTGTTCGCGGATCGGTGATGGAATTTCTTTTTCAGGAGGGAGTAGGGGAACTTGCCGCTCGGTAAAAAGAACGGCTTTTTCAGGGGTTAATTGATCCCCATTTAAAAATGATTCCGATTCCATGGAGCGGATCGATTGTTCCCAAGGAGCGGTGATTTCTTG
>CAMAQI010000139.1 GCA_945860255.1 Methylacidiphilum caldifontis | reverse complement strand
AAATAAAGAGTCGTGATCAAAGCGAAAATGATTCCATCCATAGACTCCTTGAAGGTCGATTCGAAGATCCGGCTTTGACTCAAAAAAGGAGAGGAGATCGAGGGAACGGCCCAGACTCATTTCGATTCCTTGATGAATCGTAGACTCCGCATTTCGGGTACGCGTTACCGTGGGGGAGATCGTTGTCGTCAATAGTTCGTTTTGAATCCAGGAGTGATAGAAAACAGTTTCCCAGTGATAGGAGTTCATTTTTCCTCTTGTCCCTACTTCAACAGTATCCGTCGTTTGATCTTGAAGAAATTGAATGCGAGAGGGGCCTGCGGCAGAGCTGGTCAATTCGGGGAAGGAGGGAGGCTCGAAACTGCGGGTGTAATTGGCGAACAGTTGTGTTTGGGGATTGTATTCGTAACGAACGGCAAAACGAGGCGAAATCGATTTATAAAACTGTTGTGTAGAATCATCCCCGTCGATTTTCCAATGATCTTCGTAGCCACGGTATGCCAACGCATACTGACCTCCTCCTGTTAAAAAAAAGGAGGGAAGAAATTCGATTTCGTGAAACAGATAGAGCTCCTGATTAAAGGATTGAAGTTGGGCCTCCGCGAGTCGAGGGCCTCGATTGCCGTTATTATTGAGGAATCGATGATCTTGAGTAAATCCGCCATTGAGATTGACTCCTCCGAACCATCGATGAGGCGTATTGGACCAGCTTCCTTTTTCATCAAAGCGAATCGCAGTTCCGAAGTCATTTGAGATTTTATCGATAATCTGAAAGATCGGTTGATCAAGATCACGATAAGCATAAAAAACGGTTCCTTCAATTCGATGATCCTCCTCTTGAAAAACAAGACGATTAGAGAGTCGGAGGAGATTAAAATCTCGACGATGGTTATTTTGAACGGTGCTCGATCCTCCTTGTTGCGGGTTTTTTTCTGCTTCCTCTTTGAGAAGGGGGGCTGAGATCTCACTTTGACTTTCCATCAATGTCAGGAAGAGACGATTTTCTGTATTGGGGGTGATACGTGACCCCCAGTTTCCGAGGATTCGATTGGATTGTTGTTGGGTGTGATCTCGGTATCCCCCTTCTGAATAGCGACTCAGGGAGAGGTAGTAATCTTGATTCCCCACGACTTTTCCACTGCTGATTTGACCTCGTTGGTAGCCAAAGCTTCCAGTTGCCAATCTCATTTGAAAGGGGGAGGCGAGAGCCCCTGTTTTACTTTGATAATCGACAGAACCTCCGAGCGTGGAGCTTCCGTTTTCAAGAGCATTTCCTCCACGATAAATAACGATATTTTCGGTCGTGAGCGGTTCGAGGGATTGGAAATCGAAACTTCCATCGGTGGTATCCACAGGGACTCCATCTTGCATGAGTTTGATTCCTCGGCCTTGAAAGACCCGCTGAATTCCTGAGCCTCGAATGGAAAGACGAGATTCCTCGGCCCCAAATCGGGATTGGGCAATGATACCTGGTTGAAATCCAACAGTATCTTGAACCGTCGTTGCTCTGCCTTCTCGAAGATCTGAGCCGAGAATTAAGTTGGTTCCCCCGGAGACCGAATTTAGTTTTTTGGCGAGGGATTCCGTTGAAGAGGAGGTCAATGAATCAGAGTGGGCAGTGACCACAACTTGAGGAAGCAGGGGAATGGAGGAATTCTGGGGGAGAGTTTCAGCCTGATTATGGATTGAAAATAGAAAATAATAAAACGAGAGAAATCTTATGAGAAATCGAGTCATCAATTTGAAAACGGTTTAAGTCTCACGATTTTTCCAGGGTCGTTGAAGAGAATATAAATATATCCATCATCAAAAGTACGGATATCTCGCATCCGACCTTTCATTTCCCAGATGACTTCTTGATGAGTGACTTGATCATTCACAATTTCCATTCGAATAAATTTTTGAAGACCCAACGAGACAACGAATAGGTTTTCTTTCCACTGATAATATTGATTTCCACGATAGAGAAGGAGATTTGAGACCGCAATCGAGGGAACCCAATAGGTGATGGGATTGGTGATTCCCTCCGCTTCCTGCTTGTCCGAGATCGGTTTCCCGTTGTAATTGATTCCATAACTGACTAAGGGCCAGCCGTAATTATTCCCCTTTCCGATCAAGTTGAGTTCATCCCCCCCCTTGGGGCCGTGCTCCGTTTCCCAAAGTTTCCCTTTTTCTCGGTCAAAGAAAAGACCTTGGGGATTTCGATTTCCGTAGCACCAGATACTTTTAACTGCTTTCGGTTGGTTATAAAAGGGGTTATCAGTGGGGATCTTTCCATCATCAAAAACGCGGTGAATTTTCCCTTGAGCCTTCGAGAGATTTTGTGCCTCATTCATTGCTCCCCGTTCTCCAATCGAAAAAAAGAGATAGCGCTGATTGTCAAAGACCATTCTCGTTCCGAAATGAATTGGATTCTTTGTATAATCTTCGGGTGGCGCCTCAAAGATGGTTTCTGAGGAACTCCATTGATGGTCGATAATCTTTCCACGAATTATTTTTGTAAATGCCTTATCTTGAATTGGTTCTGAATAAGAGAGATAGATCCACCCATTTTCTTGATACTGAGGATGCAGTTTAAGATCGAGGAGTCCCCCTTGTCCCTTAGAAAAAACAGCGGGGAGACCAGAGATCGGAGTGGGATCGAGACCTTTTTCATCGAAAAAGTGGAGAGAGCCAGAACGCTCCGTAAAAAGAAATCGTCCATCCGGCAGTTTTTCGAGTGCCCAAGGGGTTTTAAGTCCCTCGATAACGGTTTCAACTTTAAAGGTCTGCTTTTCTGAGCGAATGAGCTCTTGGGAGCAGAGGGGGATTAAAAACAGGAGAAAAAGGGATAGGAGGCTCCACATCCTCTTTTTTTTAAAGAATGCGACGGGGTGTGTCAACAGTAGAAAATAGATCTTGATCAGAAGGTTTGATTTGAATTGTCAGGGGAAAACTTTGCTTCATCGTTCGGCAATTGTGGGTATCAACATAGCAACAGCGATCAGTTCAGATTTTCCTCGCCTTCAGGTGAAAGCGAAATTTTTCTTTGAAGGAGAGCGCAAGTTTTTTCTCCAAGGAGCGACCTATGGACCTTTTCGTCCACGCCGCGAGGGAGATCCTCATTTTCCTTTAGAATCGGAAGTCGAACGGGATTTTCAATTGATGTGTGAAATGGGAATTAATGTGGTGCGGGTTTATCATACTCCGCCTCGTTGGTTCATGGATCTTGCGGCTCGTCATCGCGTTCGGATCATGATTACGATCCCTTGGCATAAACGGGTTTTATTTTTAGATGATCCCGAGGCACTTCAAACAATTCGAGAAAATGTTCGGAAAGCGGCTGAAACTCATGTCGCCCATCCCGCATTGATGGGATTTTTTGTCGACAATGAAATCCCTCCGGATTTAGTACGTTGGTACGGCGCTAAAAAAATGGTTCGTTTTGTTGATTCTTTGGTTGCTGCCGTAAAAAAGGCCGATCCAGGCGCCTTAGTAGCCTACGCAAATTTTCCTCCAACCGAATATCTCCTTCCGCAAAACGTCGACTTTTATAGCTATAACGTCTATTTGGAACGGGAGCGAGATCTCCTTAATTATTTGGGACGTCTGCAAAATCTTTCCGGAGACAAACCCCTTATTTTAAGTGAATTTGGTCTCGATACGATTCGCAAAGGGGAGGAGGCTCAAGCGACCTTACTGACTCAACATGTGAAGAATGTTTTTCAAAGCGGGTTGGCAGGAACGATCTTTTTTTCGTGGACTGATGAATGGTTCACCGATGGGGTCGACGTTGAGGATTGGGCCTTTGGAATTGTGACCAAGGATCGTCGACCGAAAAAATCTTATGAGGCTTTAAAGCCGTATTTAGCGAATCCCGATCGTCCTCTTGCAGAACGTTTTCCACTCGAACAATTTCCAAAGGTATCCATCGTCGTTTGTTCTTATAACGGGGCGAGAACCTTACAAGACTGTATTCGTTCATTGCACAAACTTCACTATCCCAATTATGAAGTTGTTTTTGTCGACGACGGTTCGACCGATGAAACGCAAGAGATGATGAAGGAATTTCCTTGGGTCCGTAATATAGTCCAAGAAAACAAGGGGTTAAGTGTTGCTCGTAATGTCGGAATCGAGGCCTCTGAGGGAGAGGTTGTTGCCTTTACGGATTCTGATTGTATGGTCGATCAAGATTGGATCTATTTTTTAGTCCATAGTCTACAGCAAGGAAATTTTGCAGCGACGGGAGGTCCGAATATTTCACCTCCTGCGACCGATTGGATTCAAGCGGCTGTTGCGGCCTCTCCCGGATCCCCGAGTCATATCTTGGTCGCCGATAATATTGCGGAACATGTTCCTGGATGTAACATGGCTTACTACAAGTGGGCCTTGTTGGAGATCGGGGGATTTGATCCTGAATATCGTAAGGCTGGGGATGACGTCGATGTTTGTTGGCGGATTATGCAACGGGGGTATTTAATCGGTTTTGCCCCGACGGCTGTGGTTTGGCATTACCGTCGATTCACCGTGAAGGCTTATTACGGACAACAACGCGGCTATGGAGAGGCAGAGGCCTTATTGCGTTACAAACATCTTCAATACTTCGGATTAACCGGTTCTGCGATTTGGAAGGGGACTATTTATTCTCAAGTACATTTGGAACCCCTTTTTACAAAGCCTGTGATTTATCACGGAATCTTTGGAACCGGATTTTTTCAATCGATCTATTCACGTCCAGAATCCCTTTGGATTTATTTGCTAGGAAGTTTTGAGTGGATGGTTCTTACTCTCTTCACCTTCTTTTTATCGATTCCGCTGACTGAGATTCGTCTCATTCCGTTGGTGATGTTTGGGTTGAACTTGATCGTGGCGCTTTTGTACATGGTCCGTGTCCGTATTGAGCCGAAGCATGACAGTTTTATGTCGAGACTTCTTGTCTTACGGCTTGCGTTGACTCAACCGTGGGTTCGAGCCTGGGCGAGATATTTTACCTGGTTGCGGGAAAAACGAACACCCTTAAGTGTCGTTCGATCCAAAGAAGAGTCTCCTCATGCCTCAACCTCCTTCTGGAAGGCGGGACATCTCTCCTTTTGGAGTGAGGGAGGAAAAGAGCGTGGAGACTTACTGCACGAGAGTGTTCAACTTTTAGAAAGTGAAGGGTGGAACTACGGCTTAGATACTGGATGGAAAGATTGGGATATCCATATTTTCGTGAGTCGTTGGTGGAACTTACGATTACGAACGATGACGGAGATTTATCCCCATGGAAGACGCCTCACTCGAGTGGGGAACTTTCTTCATTTAAGCACGTTAACCTTGTTGGCACTCTTGGTTATATTTACCTTTGGCTTGGTCTTTATGTTGACCTCGCCAGAATACATTCCTTATGTTCTCGCTTTATGGGGAATCTTTATTTTCGGAGGCCTCCTTCAAGGATTAAGATTGCGCTATCGTTTGGCTGAGCTTGTTCAAGTCGCGGCAATACGTGCGGGTCTACAGTCCGTAGGAATAGGTCAAAAAAATAAATAAATTGAAGGTGGAGGAAAGCAATGATCACGCATGTTGTTATTTTTTGGATTGATAAACCCCATCTTGAAAACCGAGAAAAGTTTTTAGCCGAGGCAAATAAGCTCTCTAAGATAACGGACGTTTTGGAGTTTCGTTGTGGGATTCCCGTTCCCAGTACTCGCGGCGCAGTTGATGATAGTTTTGCGGTTGGAATTTCGATGACATTTCCCTCTCAAAAAGCAGCCGATAGTTATCAAAATGATCCGATCCATCTCGAGTTTTTAGAAAAGGGATTCAAGCCTTATGTGAAACGATTTGTTGTTTACGATTGGGCTTAATCGACAAAAATAGACTAAGATCGTCGAATATTTTCTCAGAAGGATTCTGAAAGCGGTTAGACAGCTTTTGCATTTTTTAATACAAAAGCTGTCTTTTAAATCATTTTTTGTTGAAAGATTGAGACCTATCTCAAAATCGTTAAGAGATTTTGTTGAGAGTTATTTGCTTGCGCAAGGATGGCGGTGCTTGCTTGAAGCAAAATATTATTTTTTGATAATTGCGTCGTTTCTTCAGCAACATTCAAATCTTTAATTTTGCTATTCGCTTCGTTGTCATTCACACTTTCTCCCCGCAGATTTGAAATATGAAAATTAAACTTTGAAATATCTGCAGCAATTTCGGCTCTTCGACGTGCAATCGATTGAATCGCCAGGGTGAGAGAGGAGATTGAAGCTCCTGCTCCTTGGGTCGATCCAATGGTGGTTCCCGAGATGC
>CAMAQI010000138.1 GCA_945860255.1 Methylacidiphilum caldifontis | reverse complement strand
AGAAAAAAATTCGCTAGAAAAAGTTTACAGACAAAATCTTTACCGATAGATTAAACTCCATCACCCATGGAAGGAATTTTACATCGTACCCGAGCAGGCCTCCTCACTCGCTATTTTTTTTCCTCGATGACCTTACGAATTATTACCTCTTGGATGGGGGTACTTGGGGTCTATCGACTTCTTCTCTTTTGGAGTATGGTTTACAAAAGTGAAACGATCTATCAATTCGACCCTACCTTTCAACATCCGCTCTCGCTTTTCTCTTTAGCTTTATTAGACGGATGGGTTATCCTTTTTCTCTGGCTTCTCTTAACCCTTCTTTACGCAATCATCGGACAATTTCGATTTCGAAATTGGGCGCCAAAAATCGCTTTTATCGTTGGATTTATTTTTGTGATCTTTTGTTTCTCGCACTACACCTCCCTTGCCAAATATTCCGCGATGCCCACTTTTGATCTTATGCATCGAATCTCAAGGATGATTACGTGGAGAGAAGTCGTCGCCAATATCAGTTTTCTCTCTCTCTTTGGATTTTGCATTTACGGAGGTCACTGTTTCCTTATTTGGAAATGGAAACACTGGAAGTTATGGGTTGGATTTTCTTGGATCTTCTTTTTGTCGTCAATCGCACTCGGTTATCTCTTTCGATCCGGCCCAGTGACCAGCAATGCGGCCGTTACGATCCCCCCTGGACTCTATCAAAGCATCGAATGGTGGACGATGAAAAATCCCTTTCCTGAATACAAGAGCGATCCCTCATTTCTTCAAGAGGGAATCTTTAATCCTCCTGAAAACGAGATCACCCCTCAATCGATCGGACTCCCTTCTTTTAAGAAAAAGAAAATTCTTTTTATTATCATCGAGAGCTTTAGCGAAAAATGGTTTCTCCAAGACGGAGTCGACGGCTGGAAAGTCACCCCTTTTTTAGCAAAAAAATATCAAGAGGGATGGAAACTTCAAAATCATTACTCAAGCGGCAATGCGACCTGGAAAGCTCATTTTTCCCTCTTTACGGGCTGCTATCCGGAAGTCTCTCCCGTAGCATGGAAAAACAGTTGGATCGATGCAATCCCCCAGCTGCTAGGTATTCCAGGGTTTATCGTGACCCCCGTCTCCACTCTTTATTGTCGTCCCAAAGCGTTGATGCAAGTCAATGAGATGAAGATCATCGACTACTCCTTTTTATCAAACTCGCCTCACGCTAAAAATAATGGATTCTCTGCCCGAAGTGAATTTGTTGCCGTTGACCGCTTTCTCAAAGAGTTTTCTCAAAACGATCAGCCGATGATCGGCCTCTACTCAACCTATCTTCCTCACGCTCCCTATATCCAAGTTCCTGGCTACACCCCCGTTCCGATCGAAAAGAATGAAAAAAACATGAATACGATTCAGTATCGACTCTATCTCAATTCGATGCGCGCCATGGATGCCGCTATTGAAAAACTCTTTGAGGGCTTGGAACGTTCAGGCGAACTCCAAGAGACTCTCGTTTTTATCACCGGAGATCACGGACAAACCTTTGATCGCGGTTTCTTCACACACGGCAATTGGATGTTCGAAGAGATCTTAAAAGTTCCTGCCTTTTTTTGGGTAAGCGAGAAAATAACGGGGTCGACAACTCTCCTGACAAGCCATGCCGATCTTGTCCCGACCTTACTAGATCATTTAGAACACCCTTACGATCCTCAATCTTTTCAAGGCAGCTCTTGGTATCGCCCATTGAATCGCTCCGAAATCTTTAATTCCGGAGAATTGCAGGTCGCAAGCATCTCCTCGCAAGGAATAAAAGTCGTCGCCGATCCGGTGATCCAATCGATCATACGCTGGGATCTCAAACAGGATCCTTTAGAAAAAAAGGGGGAGATCGCAGATCCTGAAGATCCGCAAGCTCAACGGCTCATCGCCTACTATCAGCGCCAAAGCGTTTATCTTCAGGAGCTCCAAAAAAAACGCGTTGAAAAATAACCGCTCTCTGTATGATTTAAAAATGAGCTCCTCTTTAAAACCTCGATTCGCAGGCGTTTGTTATCCCAAATCAGAAAAGGAGGCTCTCGATTTTTTTAAAGGATGGTTTGACCAAAAGGAAACCCCTCCCTGGAACCCCCAGCCAGGATCAGATCCCTCGATCGAAGGACTCCTTCTTCCTCATATCGACTATCGGGTCACCCAAAAAGCCTATGGATGGGGATATGAAAAACTCCTCACTGCCCCCATCGCCGAGACCTATCTTATTTTGGGAGTCGGACATAAATCTCAACAAGAATGGAGTACGGATCCGCGCGGCTATCAGACCCCGTTCGGGCTCATCCCTGCGGCGTCCGATCTGATTCACGATCTCGCCCAAAAGATTCCTTTTCCGATGTTAGAAGATGCGAAATCTCACGAGGGAGAACACTCGATCGAGTTTCCTGTCGTCGCTCTTGCCACCCTGCGAAAATTGATGGGGATTGAAACTCCTTTTAACTATATTCCGGTCCTTTGTGGAGGCCTCTATGAACATCTTTACCTCGGAATGGTCCCTGAAAAAGATCACTCCCTTTACACCTTAGCTCAATCGTTAAGAAATTTAAAACAAAAGCTCGGCTCCAAGCTTCAAGTTATTGTCAGTATTGATGGCTGCCATATGGGACCTCGATTTAAACATCCCTATGCCGTCACCCCTCAAAGACTTCAAGCGGCTCACGAATGGGAGGAGACTCTCTGGAAAGCGGTCGAAGCCCGAAATCCCTCTGCCTTCTTTGAGCATCTCTTTATTGATGGGAACTATCGATACTTCGATGGCGTCGGAGCCCTCGCCTTGATGATGGCGATTTTCGGCAACCAATATTCACTCACTCGAACCCATTACGAACAATGGTTTGAAGAAGGCGATATGTCCGCCGTCACCTTCACCTCCGGCTACCTCCAAAATAAAAGCTAAAGAGCAGGATCTCCTAATGAAGCAAACTTCTTGAAGTATATAAACATCTATTGTCCAAGAGATTATGAAAAATACCAAAATACAGTTTTTCACACGAAGCCGCAAAGTTGCCCAAGGCTCCGCCCGAAAGGCAAATGATTTTTTTCTAAATTCCTACGGGGAGAACCTTGGGAAGCTTTGAGGCTTCGTGTGAAAATTGCATTTTCTCTTCTCTTAAGTTGACGCCCATGCGCACGTGCGGGATCGCTCCCGATCTATTTCTAATGCAAGGAATCTGGGATTATGCCCCTTCGGGCTTACACCAGACTTTTCGCTCTTTATAAAGGAGTCCATTCACCTTCTGAATCACGGCGGCGGCATGGGCCTCCTTCACATCGACTAAGGTCTGTTTCGGATAGAGTCGAATCGCCCCCACGGTATCTTTTGGAAGCTGAGTGCTTTCTAAAATCATTCCCAAAACCTCTCCGGCCTTTACCTCATGAGTCGTTCCCACGCCGATCACCACACGGGTCATTCCGGCTTCACGAGGAAGGTTCGGTTGCTGGGGCCGTTTGGGGCGCTCTTCAAATCCGGCTTTTTCACGCGTCGGATAAGCTCTCTCCGGACGATCCCGACGCTCCCCTTCACGAGAACGAGCTTGCGGACGATCCTCTCGATTAATACGATCTCGTGATCCCTCTGAGCGACCCCCTCGGTCACTCGAACGAAAACGATCTCCCCCCCGGTCACCACGAGGCTCACGACTTTCTACGGGAGCCGGGGCTGCTTTTGGCTTATCGCCATTCAACAGATGAATCAATGCCGAAGCGACATCGGTCGAAGCATAGCCTTGATCGAGCAATCCTTTAATCATTTCGTCATGACGGGGATAGGTTCCCTTTTCCAAAATCTCTCGAAGCGATTCAGCAAAGAGACTGCTTCGTTTATCCTCAACCTGCTCAACGGAAGGAACCCGTTCTTGACGAATCGTTCCTTTCGTAAATCGAATAATCGATTGTAGTTTATAAAGTTCACGACCGGAGACAAAAGTGATCGCACGACCCTTTCGTCCTGCGCGACCGGTTCGTCCGATCCGATGGATATAATCCTCTCCGTCATTCGGTAGGTCATAATTAAAGACAACCTCAATATCATCGACATCCAAACCACGGGCCGCCACATCGGTCGCCACAAGGAATTCGATCCCTCGTTTACGGAATTTCGCAATCACTCGTTCGCGCAACGGCTGCGTCATATCGCCATGCATTTTATCGGCCGCATAACCACGGGCCGTCAAATGTTCGGTAAGATCATCGACCATCATTTTGGTGGCACAAAAAATAATCCCAAATTTAATATCCTGAATATCAATAATCCGACAAAGAACATCGATCTTAAATCGACGATCAACCTCATAATAAATTTGTTCGATCGAAGGAACGGTCATCGCTTGAGCAGCAATCTCAATCGTTTTTGGATTACGGGTAAAGGTTTTGATTAAATCTTGAATCGGACGAGGCAAGGTCGCGGAAAAGAAAACCGTCTGACGCTCTTTCGGGGCCTGTTTTAAAATAATTTTAATATCCTCCAAGAAACCCATATCGAGCATCCGATCGGCCTCATCTAAAATCACCATTTTAATTTTATCGAGAAGAAGTGATTTACGCTGCAAGTGATCCATGACTCGACCGGGAGTTCCCACAATAATCTGGGCCCCTTGTTGAAGTCCGCGAAACTGACGCTCGTACGATTGACCTCCATAAATCGGAAGCTCACGGACGCCGACCTTAAAGGCCGCAAGCTTAGAGACCTCCTCAGCGACCTGAACTGCAAGTTCACGGGTCGGACAGAGAATTAAAATTTGAGGAGCACGGAGGGAAGCATCGACTTTTTCAATCGCTGGAATCGAAAAGGCCGCTGTTTTTCCGGAACCGGTCTGAGACATTCCGACGACATCCGAGCCTTGCAAGAGAAAGGGAATCGCCTCGGATTGAATGTGGGAAGCCTCCTCATAACCGATCTTATGGATCGCCTTAATGAGTTCTGGAGAGAGGCCAAGTTCAGTGAAAAGTTTCTTCTGCATTTAGGCTTCTAGGAGAGGAAGCCCCTCCGTACCAGACAAAACTTCAACCGAACTCCACTGCTTTCGCTCATTTACACCGATCAACACAATTCAAAACCATTTTTAACCACGGATGGACACGGATTAACACGGATAGAGGAAGAGGCGGGGAAGAGAGTCTAAAAACTCGCTTTGACTCCCCTTGATTTCCTCGTTATACCTCTGCCCCTATCTCATGAACCCTCAAGAACAGCTTCATCTTCTCCTTCAAGGCACGAATCAAGTGATCTCCTCAGAGTCTCTTTTGGAAAAACTGAAATCAGGCCGCCCCCTTCGAATTAAACTCGGATTTGATCCCTCCTCCCCCGATCTTCATCTCGGACATGCCATTGTCCTCGATAAGGTCGCTCAATTTCAATCGCTAGGTCATCACGCAGTGATCATCATTGGCGACTATACCGCCCGTATTGGCGATCCCACAGGACGCTCAAAGACCCGACCTCCTCTCACTCCAGAACAGGTCCAAGAGAACGCAAAAACCTACACCGAACAGGTCTTTAAAATTATCGATCGAACTAAAAGCGAAGTTCGTTTCAACGGGGAGTGGTTTGACCAATTTCGCTACTCCGATGTCCTGAAACTTAATTCCCTAATCACCGTCTCCCAACTCCTTGAGCGAGAAGACTTTAAGAAAAGATATACCGAAGGCGTTTCAATTACGTTGACCGAATTTCAATACCCCCTCATGCAAGGCTACGACTCGGTGATGATTCGCTCCGATGTCGAGCTCGGTGGAAATGACCAACTCTTTAATAATCTCGTCGGACGAGACCTCCAAAGAGCCTCCGATCAAGAGCCTCAGGTCGTCATGGTTCTCCCGATTCTCGTCGGCACGGACGGAGTCAAGAAAATGGGGAAATCACTCCAAAACTATATCGGCCTGACTGAATCGCCGACCGAGATGTTTGGAAAGACGATGTCGATTTCCGATGAAACAATGACGCTCTGGAGAGCGATGCTTGGAGCCCGTTATGGACTCGATCATCCGGCTCCGGAACACCCGATGGAGGCGAAAAAAGAGCTAGCGATGGCGATTATCCAACGCTTTCATAGCGCTGAAGCAGCCCAACAAGCGAGAGAGGATTTTGAATCAAAATTTTCAAAGAAAGATCTCTCGCAAGCCGATCTCGAAGAGAAAATCCCCTCCGAAAATCCGATATGGATCGTCAAACTCCTTCAAGAAGTCGGGGCCGCGCCAAGCGGAGGAGAGGCCCGTCGCCTCATTCAAGCTGGGGCCGTGACTATTGATGGAGAAAAGATCACCG
>CAMAQI010000137.1 GCA_945860255.1 Methylacidiphilum caldifontis | reverse complement strand
CATAAGGGGGGGACTTTGTTTGGGGTTAAGGACTGTTTTAAAGTGTAATTTAAAAATTTTAAAAAACAAGGATTGAAATTTGCTATTAGGTGATATTGTCCGTTCATGAGTCATGGATTAGAATGGGCGAGTAAACTGAAGTCAGAAATTAGCAAGTCGGTCATTGGGCAGGAGCGGGTCGTCGAGAGACTGCTCGTGGCACTTGTGGCCAATGGGCACGTTTTGTTAGAGGGGATGCCGGGATTAGCGAAGACGCTTTTAGTGAAAACCTTGGCGCAGGCGTTAGGGGTGCAGTTTGAGCGGATTCAGTTTACCCCCGATTTACTTCCGAGTGATGTGATCGGAACGATGGTTTATCAACCGAAAGAGGGGCAATTTGTCGTTCATTTAGGGCCAATTTTTGCGAATCTTGTTTTAGCCGATGAAATCAATCGTTCTCCGGCGAAGGTTCAGAGCGCTTTGTTAGAGGCGATGCAAGAGCGTCAGGTGACTTTGGGAGGGAATTCCCATTTACTTCCGGCTCCGTTCTTTGTGATGGCGACTCAAAATCCACTGGAGCAGGAGGGGACTTATCCGCTTCCTGAGGCGCAGATGGATCGGTTCCTCTTTAAGCTCCTTGTGGACTATCCGTCGCATGAGGAGGAGCGGGAGATGATGGGACGTTGGGGGGGATTAACCTCCTCGCCGAAGGTTGAAGCGGTATCGAGTGCGGAGGAGTTACTTTCGATTCGAGCGCAGATCGATCAGATTCATCTTTCAGAGGATCTCTCTGGTTATATTTTGGCTTTGGTGCGCTCGACTCGTAAAGGGGAGGGGGTTCATGCCTCGAAGCTGAATTTTGGGGCCTCTCCTCGTGCTTCGTTGGCGTTAACACAATCCTCTAAGGCGTTGGCCTGGCTTCGGGGAATGGAGTATGTGACACCGGCACTTGTGCAGGAGCTTTATTTAGATGCGTTGCGCCATCGCGTCGGTCTTTCATATGAATCAGAGGCGGCGGAGAAGACGACGGATCAGGTGTTGACCGAAGTGCTGAAATCGACCCCTTTGCCTAAAAATTCATGAGTGAAGAGAGTCCCGATTCTTGGTCTCAAGCCTTTTCCCTCTTGAGAAATCTGGAGTGGCGGGTGAAGCGACGGATGGAGGCAGTGGTCTCCGGCGAATATCGTTCTGCCTTTCGCGGTCGGGGGATGGAGTTTGATCAGGTTGTGCCGTATGAATTCGGAGATGATGTTCGGGATATCGATTGGAATGTGACCGCAAAATTAGGTCAGCCGTATCGCAAGAAATATGTTGAAGAGCGGGAGATGAATCTGGTGGTTCTTTTTGAGGATACCTCCGATTTAGATTTTGGATCCGGGTCGAAAACCAAGAGACAGGCGTTGTTAGAGATGGCCTGTATTTTTATGCTTCTGGGGGCCGCGAATCGGGATCGTGTCTGGTTGGCTCATGCCAGTGCGGGAGGGGTTCATTTTTCGAAAGAGGTTCGCGGTCGTGGAAAGGTCATTCAGATGGCCCATGAACTCCTGCAACGTCCGACGGCGGGGGTTTTATCGGATACGGGATCGAAGATCGATTGGCGCTATTTTAGCTCGGTGATTCCTCGGCATAGCGTCGTCGTTTGGTTAGGAAATTTTATGCCTGCGGTTTCGCCTGCGCATTGGGGATATTTGAATCAGCGTTTGGAGTGGATTGGATGTCGCGTCGATGATTCATGGGATCGAGAACTTCCTGCGGTCAATGGGCTTCCGGTTTATGATCCGAACTCCGAAGAGCTTGTGTTGATCGATGGAACCTCGCGATCGCAACGAGAGGCTCATGCCGAATGGGTTCAAGCGCGGGAGGACTATTTTCTACAACTTTTTCCTAAGACTCGTTCTCGCTTAACGTTTTTAAATCAGGAGGAGCCGTTGGATGCGGTGATCCGTTTGATGCAGCGCCGGATGGGAGGTCGATCGTGAGTGGATTTGATGCGTTGCGATTGCTGCATCCGTATTGCTTGTTGGCAATTCTCTTGGTTGCTTTTGCGGTTTGGTGGCGATCTCGGAAGAAAACCGGTTTTTTAATTATTCCGCAGGTGGCTTCTTGGTATCGTCCCTCCCCGGTTTCTTGGGTCGGAATGGGAGTGGTCTTTTGGGCGATTGGGTTGATCTTATTGATTGTGGCCTTGGCCCGTCCTCAGAAAGTGGAGGATAAACGTGAGGTGAAGCAGAAGGGGTACGATCTTTTTTTAGCGATCGATCTCTCTTCGAGTATGTTGGCTGAGGATTATCAGAATGGGCTTTCTCGGATGAATCGTTGGGAGGCGGTGCAACCGGTGATTGAGGCCTTTATTAAGCGACGAGATCAAGATCGGATCGGAATGGTTGTTTTCTCAGGGAAGGCTTACACCTTAGCCCCGTTGACGACCGATCATTTATGGTTAGAGCGTCAGTTACTGAAATTAAAGCCGGGGATTTTGGATCAAGGAACCGCGATTGGGGATGGATTGGGATTAGCCCTGACTCGCCTGGATCAATCGAGTCGGAATCAGAATGAAAGTCGAAAAGGGGCCTTTGTTATATTACTGACCGATGGCTCGAATAATCGAGGGACCTTAGAGCCGATTGCGGCCGCTTCGATTGCGGAGGGAATGAAAATACCGGTTTATACCGTTGGAGCGGGGAGTGTTGGAGTAGCGCCACTTCCTCAATTTGATCAGGAGGGAAACAAAGTCGGCTACATCCAAATCCAGGCTGACCTCGATGAACCGACCTTAACCAAAATAGCGATGATGACGGGCGGAAAGTTTTATAAAGCCGATGATACTCAGGCAATTGAAGGGGCCTTTGCCTCGATCGATCGAGCACAGAAGATTGAATTTCAAGCGAAGTCCTATGTATTGGCCTCGGAGTTATTTGTAAGCTGGGCTGTCCTTGGGGCATTTTTTTGTTTAGGGGGGTGGATTTTGATGGATCCGCCCCGTTTTCGCTTTTTTAAGAAGGGGTCGGCATGACCTTTCAACATCCCTGGCTATTCATGGGGCTGATTTTCCCGCTGATTTTATTGGGGGTGCAGCTTTTTCGAGGAGGTCCCGAAGCGATGAGTGAATTTGGAAAGATTCAAAGTCGAGGCGAGCTCCCTCGCTCCCGACGAAAGATTTTCTTTTCCTGTGCTTTTTTCTTTTTGATTTTTGCCCTTGCGCGACCGCAATGGGGGGTTCGTGATGAACAGGTTTTCGATCAATCCCGTGAGGTCTTAATCGCCGTCGATCTTTCTCGGAGCATGTTGGCGACCGATCTCTCCCCGACCCGATTGGATCGAGCCAAAATCATGATTGAGGGATTGCTCGGTCCTCTTAAGGGGGAGCGAGTCGGGCTTCTTCTTTTTGCGGGGACGGCTTATTTGCAAAGTCCTTTGAGTCCTGATTATGAAATTATTCGCGAGATGATTCCGACCTTATCCCCAGAATGGATGCCGCAAGGGGGAACCGATTATACCCAGATGTTGAAAGTCGCCTCAGATGCCTTTGCCGCTGGACAGGCCTCGGATCGATTTCTGATTATTTTAAGTGATGGCGAAAGTACGACCGAGGGATGGGAGGAGGAGGCCGATCGACTCCATAAACAGGGGATCAAGATCTTAACCCTTGGATTAGGAACCGAGGCAGGAACGGTCGTTCCTGGTCGAGATGGGGGCTATACGAAAGATGACCGAGGAGCGGTGGTGATCTCTAAATTAGAGCCCCGAACGTTGCAGGAGATCGCCAAAAGAACCGGGGGGATTTATCGAGATTCGACTCAGTGGGTCGATCTCCATGCTTTAGTTCAAGAGACCGTCGATCAAGGAAAACAGGGGAAGTTTGAGGAGAAGCGACATGAGAAAAAAGTGGAGCGCTATCAATGGTTTTTAGCGATCGCTTTACTTCTCTTTTTATTGAGTTTTATTTATGAAATGCCGGTACGACTTAAAGCAAGAGCGATGAAAATAACCGCTCTTTGGATTTTTTTCCTTGGATTGGGAGGGGAATGGTTAAGCGCAGAAATGAATCCGGAGGATCTCAAAAAAGAGATCTCCCAGCTTTCGGGGCAATCTCGCGTCAAGCCCTCTGAATGGGCCGGATTTGCAGAACGGACGATTACCACAGGGCAAGCGGCTGATGTTCAACTCGGAATTATTGAAACAGCGATTGCAGGGGTCAATAAAGGAGAGAAGGAAAAGCCAATGGCTGCCGATTGGGCAAAACTCCGTGAGGAACTTGAAAAATTACAGAAGAAGAAAAAAGATCAGCAAAAGAACGATCAAAAGAATCAAGAGGATAAAAAGGATCAAAAACAGGATTCCTCCTCAAAAGAGAATCAATCCTCAGGGGATCAAAAAGATCAAAGTGGCTCTGAAAAACAGAAAAACCAGAACGATCCCTCCGATCCGCAAAAAGGGGATCAAAAGAATAACGCTGACAAACCGAATCCGACCAATGAACAGAGGCCTCAAGATTCTCAGTCTGGAGATAAGCCTCAAGATCAGGAGAAAAAGGAAGGGGCTAAAGCAGGAGAAGAGGGGAAACAGGACCAAGGAAAAGAGGAGGGAAACAATCAGAAAGTCGGGGGACAAAAGAGGGAGCTTGAACATCTGAAAGTAGGGAAGATTTCTAAGGAAGAGATGATCCAACTGAATCAAGTCAAACAGGGGGATTCCCCTGCAAAGCTATTTCAAGTTCTCGAAGGAAAGTCAAAAGGTACGGGGAAGGAGAATCAATCGAAAGATTGGTAATCAAGGAACGAATTATTTATGAATTGTCTCACTCATTATTTTAAATCGACAGGGCTACTACTTCTCTCGCTCTCTCTCGTCATCGCTCAAGAGGTGAAATGGGAGCCGACGACTGGAGAGTTAGAAGAGGGAAGAACCGAACGTCTTCGACTCATCTTTGAGCAATGCTCTCCTGAAACAACCGTTCAACTTCCGGAGGTCGATGGACTTCAATTTGGGCAACCCTCTCAAAATCGGCAGATGCAGGTGATTAACTTTAAGGTTTCGCAACGTTATGAACTGATTTATCCGGTGCAAGTCAGTCGTCGGGGGAAAATTGAGATCCCTGCTTTCGAGGTCGTGACGAATAAAGGGGTTTTTCCCGTTGCGGAAGCGACCTTTACCGGAGTCGAAGCATCAAATGGAGGTGGCTCTTCCCCAGGGCGTTCAAGCAACTCAAAGTCAGGGGGGCAGGATGCGATTAAATCATTTTTAAAATCGCAGCCGAATAGTGTTTGGGTCGGACAGGTCGTCGATCTGATCTATGAACTTTATGTTTCCAGTCGCTTTGAAGGAAATATCGCTGGACCGATCGAATGGAAGCCGACGGGGGCTACCGTCGAAGGGTGGGATGATATGCAGCAGAATCAAAGCACCTTTCATGGAATCACTTATGCGGGGGCTCGCTCAAAAACACGAGCGATTTTTGATGACTCTGCGATTGGGATCACCTTTCCCCCGATTCAACAAAAGCTTCAAATTCGTACTGGGGGGAGTGGTTTCTTTAGTTTTCCTCAAATGGAGGATCACAGCGTCAAAACGATGATGGGGGACTTTCAACTCAAGCCGCTGCCTCCCGCCCCGCCTGATTTCTTGAAAGCGGTCGGACAATTTAAGATTAAAAGTACCGTGGTTCCTCAGCAAGTGATGGTCGGCGAGCCTGTCACTTGGACCTTAAGTTTAGAGGGAACTGGAAACTGGCCGATTGGACTTTCTCTGCCTGTTCGCGATGTCTCGAAGAGCTTCCGCGTGATTCAACCTCGAGCGACACAAACCAATGTGAAGAACAAACTTTTTGAAGCGACCCTTTCCGAGGATGTCGTTTTGATTCCTGAAAAAGAGGGAAGCTATCCGTTAGGTCCGATCCGTTTTGTTTACTTTGATCCGAGTGCTGGAAGCTATAAAACGATTGAGACCGAGGCCATTACCGTGACGGCAAAACCGTCGAATCGTCCTCCTGTTCAAACTCAAAATTATTCTGGAACGTCCAACAGTGAAAATTCAATCACCCAAGGAAAATCGAATTCCTCCGTGAGTTTTGATTCCGTTCCAAAACTTCCTCGCGATCCAATTGTGGGCTGGAGCTGGGGAGCAAAACCGCTCTCCCGAGTGGTTTGGTTTTCCGGAATGATTTTGATGATCTTCGGTTTGTTTGCGGTATGGGTCAAAAATGCTTATGATCATGTTGTGATCACCGAGCCCCATCGTCAAAGGCGCATTGCCTTATTCGAGATGAAAAAAGCATTGGGGGAGATCGAACGGAATTCATTGATCGGCTTGAGAGCGTGGAGGAAAGCGACAACGGAGTTTCTGGCTCTTATGACCGTTGTACCAAGCCCTGATGAGGTGGCGGAGTCGATTGTCGCTTG
>CAMAQI010000136.1 GCA_945860255.1 Methylacidiphilum caldifontis | reverse complement strand
TTTCTCGCTCAACGTTTCACTCAGTTCTCACAAAAACTCATCCGTTGGTTGCTCTCCCACTGGAATTTAGCCACCCCTCTTCACATCGCCACCGCTCGATTAAAACTCAATTATGCCAAAGATTAATGACTTTTTAAAAACACCGATGGAATTTTTCCTTATTTCCTGCATTCCTTAGAGCAATCTTTTATCTTTTTACCGTGCGACCATGGAGGCGTTGACCGAACGGCGTAAGACGCCGTTGGACGTTTTTCGGAAGACAGAGATTTGAATCGAGAGCGTGTTGCCCGTTTTTATCTTGGGAAGGCTCTTCGGGAGATCGTTCTTCGAATTGAGAAGGATCCCTCCTAATCCGGAGACCAGCATCCCTGGTTTGAGCTCGATCTTCGCCGCGGGACTATCGGCCTCAACTTCAGCGACGATCACCCCTTCGGTTACCGGTATCCCAAAAGAACGCGCAAGCTCTGGGGTCAAGTTCTGGAGTGAAAATCCAAATCGTTTCATCAAGACCTCATCTGAAGAGGGCGGCGTCGGAGCCTTCTTTTCTCCTTTGACAATGGCGATCGAATTGAGAGCCCAAGCGGCCGCTTTATCGCAAGGAATAATAAATCCGATCCCCTCAATCGCCTGACCAGCCGCCTTCGCTGAGTTGACTCCAATAAAACTCCCTTGAATATCGATCGAGGGTCCCCCGGAGTTTCCGGGATTAATCGCCGCATCGGTCTGCAAAAGCCCTTCGTAGGTCTGATTCTCCACTTTTAACGTTCGATTCTTTGCCGATAAAATTCCGGCACTAATCGAATTTTCGTAACCGACTGGATTCCCCAATGCAATGACGGTCTGTCCAATTAAATTCGGAGAAAGCACTTTTAAATCTAAAAAGCTGAACGGCTTTGAATCGCTGATTTTTAATAATGCTAAATCAAGATCAGAATCAATATAAACCAGTTTCGCCTGAAATTTTCGCTCGTCGGAGAGCACCACACGAATCTGGGCTTTGATCTCGGTCGCAATCTCCACGACGTGAGCACAGGTCAAAATGTAGCCCTCAGGCGAGATAATCGCTCCCGATCCTAAGCTCCTAATCGGCTCCCGATAAATAAATCGACGTCCATAAAAGTCCTCTAGCAAACGGGAATAGGGATCTCGCGAACGATACTCGACCTCCCCCTCTAAATAGACACTGACCACCGCAGGAATTGCCTTTTGAACCGCTTGAACCACAGGCTCCTCTTGAGGGGTCGTCGCTCTCAAGGGAAAGAGCGATTGGACGAGCAGCAGGGTGACGACTACTACAATCTTTATGGAATTCATTGCAGCACAAACTAATCGCTTTTTACCAAAAAACGAGTTCAAAAAGTTAATTCAAAACTCTTTTTCTTCCTCGCCTCCCCCCTTGAAAGAGATCGAACTGCAAAAGCTCTGGTTTGAATCGTGGTTTAAAAATCCGCTTCTAACGACCGAAGGCATCCCCCTCACGATCATCCAGCCCGGTTTTTGGAACCACAGTGCTGGTCCTGATTTTACTCATGCCGCTTACCGAGATTCCGCAGGAAAAATTCAGACGGGAGCTGTCGAGATCCATCTGGAGGCCTCAGACTGGAAGAACCACGGGCATCATCTCGATGAACGCTATAATTCCGTGATCCTTCATCTTGTTTGGAAAAGCAACTCCGAGCCGACAATCACGCGATCAGGAACGGTGATCCCGCAAGTCGAACTCTCCCGATTTCTCACCGTCGCGATCGAGGATCTGAACTCCCTTTTTCCTGAACTTCCCTCCTCCCCGCTGCCTCTTGCCAAGCCAGGGCTCTGCCATCAGAGCTTTTTAAAAGCCCCCGAGGAAAATCGGTGGAAACTGATCGAAGAGGTCGGCTGGCTGCGCCTTCTCCGAAAATCAAAACGGCTCGCCCTTCGTCAAAAATCGGTGGGGAGGAGTCAATCCCTCTGGGAGGCCCTCGCCGAAGGTTGCGGCTATGGACGAAACCTCCTCCCCTTTCGCGCTCTCGCTCAACGGGTCCGTGCCGGAGAACTCATTGGCTATTCGGCAACGACCCGTAAAGCGATTCTTCTCGGAGTTTCAGGATTTCTTCCCCAGGAGATTCATCTCGAAAAAAATAGCTCCTCCGAAAAACAGCATGAGGCCCAATCGATTTGGGAGCAGTGGTGGCGAGCCCAATCCCTCTGGTCTCACTCGATTCTCCCCTTTCATGCCTGGACCCTCCACGGGGTTCGACCGTGGAATCGACCGGAGCGACGAATTGCGGCGCTTGCCCGCTTGATTCCCCGACTCCGATCGCTCAAGGAGGCCCTTCAGAAAGGGGGACGACTTCATTTCCAACGGGATCTGGCTCATCTTCACGATCCGTTCTGGGAATCGCATACCACCTGGAATTCGATGCCCCAGAAGCCCTCTCCACTTCTCGGAGTTGAACGCATCCGCGATCTTGAAATCAATCTCTATTGGGTCTGGCAAATCATCGAAAAGGGGGCCTCCACGCAATCGCAACTTATTTCTCATCGAATGACCCCCAATCATAAAACAAAACTTGCTTGGGCTCGTATCGGCGGAACCGCTGAAATCCCTCCTGAGAAACAGACGATTCTTTTTCAACAGGGATTGATCGCAATGCTTCAAGACTTCTGTTTTCAAGACGTGTCCAATTGTTCCCGTTGTTCCTTTCCCCACTGGATCAGCCAACAAAGCGTTCAAGAGAAGCCGTTGAGTTCAACGCTCTGCATTGAGGACTATCGAGCCGCGATTAAGAGTAACATTAACGACCTTGAAAAAGAGCTCTAAAAGAGATTGATTTTTATTACATATGAAATACAATACCTTAATGCCAAATATCTCTTATAGAGTGACTTATGCTTTCGATAAAAAAACGACCGAAGAGATCAGCGAACTTGCGCAACGGTGGAATATCTCCAAATCAGCGGCTGTTCGTCAGGCGATTCATCGGACGCTTGAAGAAAGTAAAAAGCGTGAATCTCGGAGCCCACAGGAGGCGCTCAAACTTCTGAGAGAGAGCTCATCCCTTACCCCTGGAACAGGAATGAGATGGATGCAAGAAATCCTCCACGAAAGAGAAGAGGATTTATCCCGATGATTCATCTTGATACCAATTTACTGATCGCACTTCTAGACTCCTCGCATCCCCACGCCCCTCTCGTTGAATCCCTTCTTTCGACTGGTGAGCCGCTCGGCTGTAGTTCTTTGGCGTGGATGGAGATTCATTCAAAGCCGATCTCGCTCTCAAGCTCCGGCCTGTTAAGAGAAGTCCTCAGAGGAGGAATCACTCCTTTTACCTCTAAGGAGGCCGAAATTGCGGGTCAATGGTTTCAAAATACAGGAGGAAAGCGTCCATTACGATTTGATTGCTGTATTGCGGTGGCGGCCATGACTCAAGGAGCAAAACTGGCGACGGCCAACAAGAAAGATTTCGAGCTATTTCTCACTTGGGGGCTGAAACTCCAGTCATAAATCGGTCAAAGACCGAATTCAAGGATATCTCCGCATCCCTCAAGTTTTCTAAAAATGTCAATACTTTCACCGAACAGGGCGTCTCGATGCTATCGAGCTATTTGAATTTACCACGCTACCAAAATTCTGCTGTCTCAACGCCTCATACAAAACAATCGCAACACAGTTCGCTAAATTGAGGCTTCGTGAATCCGGATTCAACATCGGGATCTGATAGCAGTGCTCCCGATTCGCCTCGATCAGAGGAAGCGGCAATCCTTTGGTTTCGCGTCCAAAGACAATAAAGTCGTTCGGCTGAAATCGAATCTCTGAATAGACTTGGGCGGTTCCTGTTTCGATAAAGTAAAATCGAGACTCCGGAAAACTCGCTCTCAAGGCTTGAAAACTCGGCCAACATTTCCAATCGACCTGATTCCAATAATCCATCCCCGCCCGTTTCAACATCTTATCCGAGAGCTCGAATCCCAACGGCTCCACGAGATGCAGCGTCGTCTTTGTCGCAGCACACAAACGAGCGACATTTCCGGTATTCGGCGGGATCTCCGGCTCCACAAGGACAACATTCATCCTAAAAAAAACAGTTGGAACCACAAAAGACTAGGTCAAAGTCGATCATTCTATTGTTCCTCTAATTCCTTGAGCAAAAGCGTTGAATTCACGACGTAATCCCCCCTGTGCTTTGGCTTTCCCACGACCACCGAATAGGGATTCCGTCCGCTATCACAAAGCTCTCCGAAACAGGGATTCACATAATCGCGCCCCATCAACTCGACTACCGGAGTTTGAGGGGAACAAAAAACGATATTCGTCAGTCCTGCCCCATGAGCCCCAACGACGATTTTTGCTTCGGCAAAGAGCCGGATCTGTTCTTTAAATGAAATTCCTTCCCCGGTAAAAATTTCGAATCCCCGCTTTACGAGTTCCGGTAAAAATTCCGATTCATTGAGAACCCGCCGAGTTTTCGCTCCCGATCGAGAATAGTAGATCTTTCTTTTTCGCTCTAAATCGGAAGGCACTAATTTTGCTCGCATCCAATCGACGGAACTTCGTGAGGCTTTACGAATCGCCCCTAAACGTGAGGGGTAAATCCCCTCCTCAATTTTAAAATGATCGGATTCAGGATCAAAAAGAATCAGAAGCTCTGGATTTAAACCGAGCAGTATCAACGATTCGAGTTGATTAGCATGAAGCGGCGGGACAATGACAGGAACTCGATTCCAAAGTCCCTCCTCCATTAAAAGCTGGATTCGCGGCAGTACCTCAATCACCCAATGATAATAATTTCTCGATCGATGCAACGGGAGGATGATCGCCTTTCCCGATAGCCTCTTCGTCACGGGGGGGCGTTCCGCCGCTTTACGAAAGCATTTAAGATCCCAAGAGCAGTCCCGCAGTAAAACCTGATCCTCGGTGAGAACAAAAAAGGGAAATCCCCAAAGGGAGAGGTTCGGCAATGTGGCCCCAAAATCGGCTCGGATCTCGTACCCCTCTATTCCCTCCCATTGTTGGCGAAAATACCGCTCATCGATCCCTAACACCTTTTGTATTGCGCAGGCGGGAAAGCGTTCATGTCGAGAGAGCAGTGGAGAGAGTAAACAGTCCCGATGGGTATCCACATACTCATCGAGATATTGTAAACGGAATCCTTGATTCGTAACGATCTTTAAAGTTTTCCGCCACGACTCTTGCTCTTGAAATTTTTGGAAAAAACCGCAATTCCCCTCAATATGCAGCCCTCTTGTGGCCCATTGCTGAATCCCTAGTCGAAAGATATCGCCGAACGAAAACATCCCTTACTCCCACTTCACGTGGGTGACCCCATCAAACTGGCTCACTTTTTGGATCATTCGTTGAGAAAGTTCAACGGCATCCATGCGCTTAAATTTTAAGCTGAAATGGAGAATGCGAATTTGATCCACCACTCGAAATTCGATCTCCATCCCCTTAACCCTCAATCCCTCCTTGAGAATCGCCTTACGGATTTGATCGTTGGTTGAGGTTCCCTCTTTCAAGGTGATATAAAGCTCCGCATAAGAGTCGTTTCGGACTAATTTTTCGATCAGGGGCAATCCAAAGAGGGAGAAAAGAGCGCATCCAAAGCCGATCCAACCGAGTAAAAAATTTCCGCTACCGAAACAAAGCCCGAGCACCGTCACAAACCAAAGAACGGCTGCTGTCGTCACCCCATGCACCATATTTCCTTGGCGAATAATCGCCCCCCCTCCTAGAAATCCGATTCCCGTCAAAATCCCCGCAGCGAGACGGGCCGGATCGGGATGCCATCCGTTCGTTCCCCCTTGATGAATACTCTCAAAATAAAATCCTTGAGAAAGGATCATCGCTAAAGTCGAGGCAAGACAGACTAACAGTGTCGTTCGAAGCCCTGCCGCTCTCCCATGGGCCTCTCTCTCAATTCCTAAAACAGTTCCAGCAACCACAGCACTTCCAATGCGCAATAAGATATCCCAATGATCCATGGCCGCTATTCAACATGGATTCTCGAAAAATAAAATCTAAAAACATAACCCTCTGAGAAAGTCAGCCCCACTCATCTGCAAAAGAGAGTCTGCTTTGAGAGGTCGATTGTAGGCGGGGAAATCAGTTAAAACCATTCTCACACGAAGCCGCGAAGCTACCCAAGGCTCCACCGGAAAAGGCAAATGAGTTTGTTTTTTTGGATGATTTTTATAATTTTCTAAATTCTTACGGGGAGAACCTTGGGAAGCTTTGCGGCTCTACGAAGCTCCTTTCTCACCCCTTGCAAATCTTCGATTTGGTTGTGCCCCCATGGACCCCTGCACCAAACGTTCGAGACCCTGTTTAGTGTTTTTTTGCTTCGCAATTGGTTTTCTGGTTGGTTGAATCCCTGTTACCCCTATTCAAACCTTTGAGATTCCATGGGTTTGA
>CAMAQI010000135.1 GCA_945860255.1 Methylacidiphilum caldifontis | reverse complement strand
GGGGGAGGGAATTCTTCGTAACCTTGCACAAAGAGAGGAGGAAGTCGGCATTCATGCGGCAGAGTTCCTTTTGGGATCCCTTGAGCTTTCAGATTCCGAATTTCTTTATATTTCAAAATTGATCGAGAGACATCCGTTGTATACTTTTCGCTCTCAGTTATCGATCCTTGAGAATGAAATTCGTCGAGAACCCCGTCAACATTCCAATCGCATTGAAAAACTATTCTTAGAATGGAATAAAGGACCGCAGCGTGAGGAGGAACGGATTCTTTTGGGGCAGTGGCTGAATCGTCAAAAAAGGTTTGATCTCACGCTCAAACTGATTTCCGATTCTTTGTCCAAGAACTCTTCCGCTTTGATCTATCTCCGATTGGATGCCGCCGCAGCTCAGAAAAATTGGATATTGGTTTTAGAGACCCTCACTCTTCAACCGTCACCGTTGGAACCGTATTTAGGAGAGCTTTTCAGAGCGCGGGCGCTTGCGGAGCTGAAACGAACACGGGACTCGGAGGCGGCTTGGGAGAAAACATTTCATTTGGTGAAATATCAGCCGTTACCGCTTCAATTTGTTGCCGATTATGCCGTTCAAATCGGTGACTTTAAGCAAGCAAAGCGGCTCTATTTACAAATGAGTCGTTTTCCGAATTATGCTTTAGAATCACAGAGACAACTCCTTTACCTGGCGGAAAAGGAGGAGAACTTGATTGAGATGACGCTCCGGCTGGAGAAAATTTTGGAACTTTCTCCCGACTCCTTAGCGGCCCAGAACGATCTGGCCTATATGAAGCTTCTTCAGAATCAGGATCTCGATCGCTCTCTTCAGAGTTCCGAGTCCCTCGTTAAGCAAGATCCCTCCTCCTTAGCTTATCGATCGACCTTAGCGCTCTGTAATTTAAAAAAGGGGAGGCCTCTTGAGGCCTTTAAGGTCTATCAAGGATTAACGATTGATTGGAACACGGCCTCTCTGGTTGCTCGTTGGATATTTTACATCACGTTAAAAGCGAATCGGGAGGAGGAATTGGCGAAGCGCTTTGAGCCATTTGTCAAAGGGATCGCCCTTCGACAACCGGAAAAAGAACTGATTCAACTGATTCCTTCTTCTCAAAAACGATGAGCACCGTAGCCATTGTCGGTCTTCTCTTAATTGCGGCATTCCTCTTTCCTGAGCTGGGAAAGAAGGGGGGACTATTAGCCTCCCAGAATCTTACTCAAGCAGGGGTATTTTTCATTTTTTTAGGAATGGGACTTTCGTTGAAAAAAGAGAAATGGATTGAGGGATTACGATCGCCTTGGTTGATGTTCCATCTTGGGATTTTTCAGTTCCTCCTCTCTCCGTTGATCGGATGGGGAATGATCTCCCTTTTTCCTTCGATTGATCCACGGATAAAATTCGCTCTCTTTTTTTTGACAATTTTACCGACGACGATCTCCACCTCTACCGTTTTTTCTCAAAAAGCCGGAGAAAATCCGGCCTTGGCAGCGATTGCAAGCGTGAGCTCCAATCTCATTGCCGTCTTTCTCACGCCGCTTTGGATCTCCCTCTATTTTGCCGATCGAGCCTTTGGATCTTTAGCCTATTTTTCGTTACTGAAGCCGACTCTCTTGAATCTCATTGTTCCTGCCCTTTTAGGGGTATTGCTTCGACCGCTCTTCGGTATTTTTTTTGAGAGAAATTATCGAATCCTCTCCAAGATCAATATGTTGATCGTATTTTTTATCTTATACGCTGCTTTTTGTGATCTCTTTGCGATGAAAGTCGGAGGGGGAGGGGAACTCTCGGTTAATGCGCTTCTCTTTTTAAGCTTTTTTACCTTCGTATTTCTGATGATGAGTCATGGATTGTTGTATTGGTTCGGAAAGAGAGTTCATCCGGCTCATTCCTTGACCTTTCTCTTTTCGGGGGCCCAGAAGTCGATTGCAACCGGAGCCCCGATGGCTTTGGCGGTTCTGGCTCAGACGGAGGGGGTATTTCCAGGAGGATTGACCTATGGGTTAATCCTGCTGCCCTTTGTGATTTATCATCCGGCTCAAATTATTTTGGGAAGTTGGATTTTAAAAAAGTGATCATTTTCATTGCCTTATTCCAAAACTTCCGTAACTATTTACCTCCCTTAAGGGCTCTTAGCTCAGTTGGATTAGAGCGGCTGACTACGGATCAGCAGGTCACAGGTTCGAACCCTGTAGAGCCCAGTTTTGAATACCATCCCAAACGTACGGGATTTAAATTAATATTAATCTGTTTAACTTCGCTATAGGCCTCCAACCCAAATGTCCCCAGCTCACGGCCGATCCCCGATTGTTTATAGCCTCCCCAAGGGGCTTCATTAAAAGTCGGATGATAGGTGTTCATCCATGTAATTCCGGCCCGGAGTTTTCGGAGAACTCTCATCCCCTTGGCTCCCTCTTTTGTGAAGACCGCCCCAGCCAGTCCGTAGATCGAGTTATTGGCGAGAGCGACCGCCTCGGCCTCATTCGTAAAGGTTTGGATCGCTAGAACCGGTCCAAAGATCTCCTCTTGAACAATGCGCATCTGCGGGGTAGTCTCTGAAAAAATCGTCGGTTCCATGAAATTTCCGACTTTTAATAAATCGGTATCAATCTTATTCCCTCCCGTGAGGAGTTTCGCTCCTTCATCTTTTCCGATTTGAACATAGTTCAGAACTTTTTGGAGATGGGCAGCGGAAATAAGGGGCCCCATTTCCGTATCGGAATGCATTCCCTCACCGACGACTACTTTCGAAAAGGCTTTCGCCAGTTTTTGGCTAAAATCCTCGGCAATTGAGGATTCGAGAAGCAGTCGTGATCCTGCGCTACAGACCTCCCCTTGTCCTGCGAGAATTCCGAACATGGCATACTCCAAGGCAACATCGAGATCGGAGTCGGCAAAGACAATGTTCGGACTTTTTCCACCAAGCTCTAAAGTCACTTTTTTAAGATTTCCGGTGGCCGCTTGCATGATTTTTCGTCCCGTGACGGTCCCTCCCGTGAAGGCGATTTTATCCACCAAAGGACTTGAGGCGAGAAGGGAACCAACGGGATCCCCCGGGCCCAGAAGCAGCTGGACCGAGCCCGGGGGAAATCCGATGGAATCGATGAGTTCAAAAAGCTTGATGGCGGTGAGTGGAGTCATTTCCGCTGGTTTTAAGATGCAACAATTTCCTGCTGCAAGTCCAGGGGCAAGCTTCCACGCCGCCATTAAAAGGGGATAGTTCCAAGGGATGATTTGACCACAGAGACCAATCGGTTCGCGAACGACCATCGATTGAATATTGGGATCGGGAACCTCGTAGGTTTGTCCTAGGGGCTTCGTGATTAACCCAGCATAGTAACGGAAACAGGAGGCTGCATCGAGCACGTCGTAACGGGACTCACGAAGGGGTTTCCCTTGATTGAGGGTCTCTAGAACTGCGAACTCTTCAGCATTCTTTTCGATCGCATCCGCAAGTTTAAAGAGATAGGCCGCGCGCTCTGCCGCGCGCATCTGAGGCCATAAGCCGTGGTCAAAAGCCTCTCTTCCATTACGAATGGCGTATTGAGCATCGAGAAGCGTGCCATCGGTCACTGTTTTCAAAGTCAGATTGGTTGCGGGATTAAGAATGGTACGCGTTTTTTGCTCAATTCCCTCAACCCACTTCCCATTCAAATACATTTTTTCAACGGTCATAAAATGATCTTAATGATAAGTTAATCTACAGAAACTAATCTGTAAAATTAGATTTATTAATATTTAGTTGTTTTGACAATTGGTAGCTTTTTCATAAGTTCTTTTTAAATTTATGAAACGACTAATTATTTGTTCCCTTATTTTCATTCAATCGATCTTGGCAGAGAAAGCTCCAACCGCCTTCGAGGCGCTGAAGTCAGCTGAAAATCATGTCGCAAAGGAGAGCATTGGAAAAGTGATTCAAATTAATGGAGCTCGTGATGGAGTGACCTTAACTCCCGGGACTTGGTCTTTTGTCTTCTTTGATCTCAATGCCCGTCAACAAGGTCGAATTGTGACGGTTCGTGCCGGAAAGCCGATTGAGATTCGTGATGGTTATTTTGAGATCGGAAAACTCCGTCTTGCCGCGTACAAGGCGGATGAAGTCATGAGTCCGTCCTTTTTAAAATTTGACTCCAATCAAGCCCTGCAAGCCGTGATCAAAAGCGCCGGTCTTGAAAAAGTGAAACTCAGCACCGTCACCTTTAATCTTTCGAAAGAGAACAGTGCCCGTCTCCCTTATTGGACCGTTAAAATCTTTGCTGATAAGAATGGAAAAGAGGCCGATATCGGTTATGCCGTCGTCTCTGCCGAGAGCGGTTCGATTGTTGAGTCTAAGATCGATCTTCAAAAGCTTGTCGATAAAAAGAAAAGTTAACTTTTGACTGAATGATTTGATGCGAGCAATCTCTCTTGTTTTATTTTTGGGGTTGCTCGTTTCTTTTTTGAATGCCGGACGCCTTTCGCCGCTTTCCTCAGAGGTTGAGTGGAAAAAGCTTCATGAGTATCATTTTACGATCACTCGCGAGCGATTTGAAGCGCTACTCGATCAGGTCTATTCCGTTGATGGAGGGATGCGAGCCTACCTGAGGATCTCTCCGGAATCGTTAACGCTTTTCTCCGATAGCTCGAAAACAACCCCGCTGTTTTCTCTGTTTTTTTCCAATGAGTTTTCCTCCGTTCGACCAAATCCTCATCCCCCCCGATATCCGGAAAACCCACTTAGAGAAAAGCCGCTTCAAGGGCTTAGAATTTGTTTGGATCCCGGGCATATTGGAGGGGATTTTTCGAAATTAGAGGAACGTTTTTTTCAAATGGAACAGAATCCTCCTGTTGAAGAGGCTAAATTAAATTTAATGACCTGCCGGATTATTGAATCCCAATTAAAAGCTTATGGGGCTGAGGTTGTTTGGACGAAAGAAGATGAAGTTCCAGTAACCTCACTCCGTCCCTCCGATCTTCGTCAAGAGGCGCTTCAGTGGATTTTTGATCTCGGATCGACTCAGTTTCTCCCGGTGGAGACGGAGATTGTGAAACGGGCGAATATGTTGTTTTATCGAACAGCAGAGATCCGGGCACGTGCCGAAAGAATTCAGAAGCTCAAACCGGATCTCACCGTTTGTCTTCATTATAATGCCGGTGATTGGGGGCCGAATCCACTGATTCCTCAACTCGTTGAGAAAAGTCGACTTGTCCTATTTATTACAGGGGGATTCATGGCCAATGAACTCAAGTATGATGATCAGAAATTTGATTTAATGGCACAACTTCTTGAGCAGAATAATGAAATTGAGCTTGGGCTTTCGGCAAAGATCTCCAGGAGAATGAAAGAAATCTTCAAGATGGAGCCGGAGCAGTACAAAAAGTGGGGAGCGGTAGTTCCGATGAAAGAGGAGCCCTATGTCTATGCGCGAAATCTAGCAGCGAACCGTTGGTTTGTCGGCCCTACCGTTTTTGTCGAAGGACCTTATATGAATGCTCAAGATGCCTATTACCGAATTATCGCAGGGGATTACGAAGGTCAAAAAGAGATTCAAGGGGAGATGGTCTCTAGTATTCACCATGACTTTGCCCTTTCTGTTGTCGAAGGAATTGTCGATTTTTATCGTCAAACTCAAAAACCGAACCAAGAAACCCGGAAATTTTTACCGACCGTTTGGAACCCATAAATCGGTCAAAGACCGAAACCGAGGATATCTCCTCAATGAAAACATTCTCAAATTTCATACACATCGCATTGAATTCCGATTTATGAATTTTAAACCCAGATTTTATATTTAACCCAATTCATACAACAGAAGCAAAAACCAAAGAGATTTTAAAATAAGGAAATCAAGAAATAAGGAATTTCTCCACGTCCTTCGCGCCTAGTGAAGTAAACTTCCTAAGATATATAAACATCTATCAATCAAGAGATTATGAAAAATTCAATTTAATAAGGAGCCGACTCCAAAAGGGTTTGGAGGAGACGATCTGATCCCGCAGCAGCGGGAGAAGAGATTGCAGGACGCAATCCGAATGAGACGGGAGTTGAATGAGTCAACATAGAGTTGGAGATGGGCTCAAAGTGTCGGCGTCCACCTACGTTTTCTTTCAGAACTACGGCGGATCTTCGACAGAAAAGCAGGAATGGTTTTAAAGAATTTTCACTTCACGAGAGAGTTTTTTTAATTCTAATGGAAACGTGAGCCTAATTTATTTATCCCAAATTTTGCAATAGAACCGAAATTCAAAGCCATTTTTTACATCGATGGGGAGGACAATATAAGGTTTTTATATTTAATTAAGTAAATATTGCATTTTAAATGAAATTTTGATAGATTTCTCCCAGAGTGAACTTCAGAAGATTTACCTATTGGATTTTAATCCAAAGCATGATGTTTACCTTCTCGGTGTTTTCTCAAAATTATGAGAGACTGGCCCCGAAGGAGGGTCTG
>CAMAQI010000134.1 GCA_945860255.1 Methylacidiphilum caldifontis | reverse complement strand
TTATGCCCGCAAATATATCGATATTCAACGGAATCAATTTGAACGTCTCGGCGTTTTTGGAGATTGGCAGAACCCTTATCTGACGATGGATCCCGGCTATGAGGCCGATGTCCTTCGGACTTTGGCTGGAATTGTGGAAAAGGGATGGGTTTATCAAGCCCTTCGCCCTGTTTATTGGAGCACCGGCTGTCAAACGGCATTAGCAGAGGCAGAGATCGAATATTCTCCGAAAACCGATCTCTCTGTTTTTGTCCGCTTTTCTGTTCTTGATTCCTCCTTCGCAAAGCTTGGACTCTCGACTCCTGTTTCGATTCTCATCTGGACGACCACCCCGTGGACCTTGCCGGCGAATCTCGGAGTCGCCGCTGGAGCCGGAATATCCTACGGACTTTATCAACAAAATGGGGAACATTTTTTAGCAGCGACGGCATTGGCCGCCTCCCTTCCTGGCTTTGTCGCCGGAGAGCCGATCAGAATTTTCAAGGGAGTTGATCTTGAAGGAATCGACTATCAACATCCCTTTCTCAATCGTCAGGGAAAAGTTTACCTCGCCGATTTCGTAACGACCGATACCGGTACCGGTTTTGTTCATATCGCTCCCGGTCACGGTCGAGACGATTATCAACTCGGTCAACGAGTCGGACTCCAAACCCTCTCTCCGGTCGATGATCGTGGTTGTTTGACAGAGGAGTGTGGGGTTGCCGATCTGGTCGGAAAATATGTATTTAAGGCCAATCCGATCGTTCGCGATTTATTGCGCGATCAAGGAAAGCTTTGGGCTGATCAGGAGTTTTCTCACGATTATCCCCATTGTTGGAGATCGAAGACCCCGATTATCTTTCGATCGGTTTCTCAATGGTTTATCGATGTGAATGGATTTCGTGCCGAGGCCCTAGAGCAGATCAAGACCGTCACTTGGGTTCCGACTTGGGGAGAGAATCGGATTCGGGGGGCTGTGGAGTCTCGTCCCGATTGGTGTATCTCCCGTCAACGGACATGGGGAGTCCCTTTACCGGTCTTTTATGATGATCGTGGAACCGCCGTTCTGACTGCCGATCAGGTGCGCAAGGTTGCGGATATTGTCGAAGAAAAAGGGACCGATTGGTGGTTTAAGACAGAGGCAGAGGAGATCGCAAAGATCTTGGGATTGCCTACAGGACTTCGAAAAGGATTAGATACCATCGATGTTTGGATCGATTCTGGCGCCAGTCATACCGCGGTGGTGAAGCGTCGACTCTCTTTTCCTGCCGATCTTTATCTTGAGGGAAGCGATCAACATCGCGGTTGGTTCCAATCCTCTTTGTTGACTTCCGTGGCGGTCTGTGGGAAGGCCCCTTATAAACAGGTACTGACCAACGGATTTGTCGTCGATATGGATGGCAAAAAACTTTCGAAGTCAGATGTTTATAAAAAACCGACCGATCTCTTGAGTTTTGTGAATAAATTCGGAGCCGATATTCTTCGCCTTTGGGTTTCGAGTCAGGACTATCGAGATGACGTTCCCTTTTCCGAGGAGATCTTTACTCGGGTCACGGACTCCTATCGTACTGTTCGCAATACGATCCGCATTTTACTGGGGAACCTTTCCGGATTCACTCCGGATAAAGCGGTCGCTCGTTCGGAGTGGTCGGAGATCGATCTTTATGTTGAGGCTCAGTTACAAGATCTGATTCGAACGGTTCGTGCGGCCTATGAGGCTTACGAATTTCATGCCGTCTATCATGCCGTAATTCGATTTTGCTCAGTCGATCTATCGGCCTTTTATATCGATGTCCTGAAGGATCGTATGTATTGCGATGCCGTGACGGGAAAACGCCGACTCGCTGCACAGACGGTGATGTATCAAGTTTTAGAGAGTTTAGTGAAGATCATCGCTCCGATCATGCCCTATACCGCGGAAGAGACTTGGATGATGATGGGGCATTCGGAATCCGTTCATCTACAACTCTTTCCTCAGGCGGGAGAGGGGGCGGCGAAATATCGGGATCGTTGGGATCGATTGATTCAGGTCCGCACTGTCGTGAACGAGCCTCTTGAAAAGGCACGTCAGCAGAAATTGATCGGAAAAAGTCTCGAGGCACAAGTGATCTTGAGAGGCTCTGGATTTGAGGAGATCGATCGAGAGCTTCTGCAAGAAATCTTCATCGTGTCCAAAGTCCAATTGGAATCGGCTGAGAGTTTATCCGCTGAGGTTTCCCCGGCGAGTGGATTGAAATGCGTTCGTTGCTGGAAGTTTGGTGAGGAGAACGGAAAGCATGCCGATCATCCTGAACTTTGCCCTCGTTGTACCGATGCCGTTTTGGCTTGTTAGTAGACCTCTCTCATCCCATTTCTTGCATTGAGAATTTCTCGGGAGCGATCGCGGGTCGCGATCACTCCCGATCATGAAATCATCTTTTGGTTGTTTTCCTTAAGTCGAGGCCAATGAGCCATATCGGAGGATCGATTCAGGAATCAAAACAGACCGATTCAATATGAGAGTAAACATTGAGTCGGGGAGGACGGAGAAATCCTATTAAGGTCTGTCCGCTTTGACGGGCAAAGGAGCCGATTTCTTAGAGCTCTTTTTTTGACCACGCCCCGGAAAAGTGAGCTCTGCAATACCTGATTTATCGAGATCTCCAAATCCTTGTTGGACCATTTTTTTGTATTGTTGATAAGTGGCTTTTGCCAGTGGCAAATCACGCTTTGCTTTTTTCGCTAATCCGAGAGCAATTCCACTGTCCTTAGCCGCATGAGCACCGCTAAAGAAACAGGAGTGATCCCGGTTGAGCATATCTTCGCCATCGGTTTGTAAAACACGGGAATTAGCCCCTGTTTGAGAGAAGACCTCCATCAAGATTTTTAAATCAAGTTTTAGTGCGGCACCAAGACCGAGGCCTTCAGCGAGTCCTGCGGTATTGATGTTCATCACCATATTCACGAGGGCTTTGACTTGAGCCGCTTTTCCTGCGGTTCCGATGTAACGGAGCAGTTTCCCCTCATCACTGAGTTTCTTGAGAATTTTTTTGACTCGATCAAAGGTTGATTTCTCTCCGGCGCACATCAGATAAAGGGTCCCTGCGAGGGCCTGATTGATACTCGAAGCCATACATCCTTCAAGCGATTCAGCCTTCGCTTTTTTGGCCAATTGAGCGACTTGAATATGAACCTCTGGAGAGACGGTAGCACAGTTAATGAAAACCTTACCAGCGGCTCCGATTAGGAGATTGTCTTTTTTATTCTTAAAGAGACTCATCTGGGCTTTGTCATCGGTCACTACGGTAAGGATAATCTCCGAAAGAGCCGTCAGCTCAGAAAGCTTGTGACAAGCGGTCGCTCCTAGTTCCTGTGCGATTGCGGTCGCCGAGGGTTGATAAGAGTCATAGACTGCGGTGATTTGATAACCGACTTGATGAAGTCGACGTGCCATGTTTGCGCCCATGCGCCCAACTCCGACAATTCCGATACGTTCCATAGGATGATTTCTTTAGTTTTTTATTATTCGTCGATCGTCGGGAGAGGTCTAGCGACCTACTCTGCCAAAGCGAATAACCATATCATCGATCAAGCGGAGGGCTCTTCGGGATTTTCGTAAGATTTTTCGACTTTTTCGGTGACATCCTTGTAGGCCATATCGACCTCGTAAATTTCTTTATAGAGTTCAATCGCTTCGGTTTTCTTTTTCATCTCTTCGAAGACTTGAGCGAGATTGTAGGAGATCTCCTTTTTGGATTCATCCATTGTTGGGATTTCCGAGAGGGCGTTTTGAAGGGTCTTGCTCGCCATATCGAGCATCTTGGGGGTTCTTTTCCAGTGACAGAGCCCGATGTAGTTGAGGGCGCTATAACGAACGGTCGCTTGTTTCGCTCCGAGTTGGAGCTCGGGGATCGCCTCTTTATATTGTCCGGAGTTGAAGAGGACTTCGCCGTATTCAAAGTGATATTGATTTTCGTTCGGATAGCGTTGAACGCGATCTTTGCAGGTCTGAAGGAGATAGTCTTGTTTCTGTTTTTGAAGATCGGTGAGTTGAGCTTCGTAGGCAGGGAGTTGATCGACAAGCTCAGGATTCGCTTTGACTTGATCGAGGTATTCTTGAGCCTGTTTGATACACTCTTCGTATTGCTTTGTCGTTAAATCTCCGATGAGTTTTTCGAGATTCGAGTCTGATTTATTTCCAAGTTCCCAAGCATAATTGTACCAGGCAATGGCATTGGCGTAATCGTTGAGCGTGGCATAGAGAGCTGCCATTTGTTTCGGATAGACAATATTTTTAGGGTCTTTTTCGTATTTCGAATAAATCTCTTGAATTTGCGAGGCCGTGGCATCTTCTGATTTTTGAACTTTATTCGCCTGTTCGAGAGCGACCGCTTCTCCCTTGTTTTTCATCAGATCGCGGTAATCGGTCGCCTTTTCCCAGCCCCCTTGTTGTGAGGCTTGTGCGGCGGAGGCATTTTTTGAGGCTGACATCGCATCCGAATCGGTGGGATCGATTTCAACAATCTTTTGATAAATGGCTTGGGCTCTTCCGGGAGATTTAATCTCCATAAGGAGTTTCGCCAGACGATGGAGATTTTTGGTATTTTTGGGGTCTCCTTCAAAGATGCTTTCGAAGGCGAAGACGGCAAACTCCGGTTCGTTCATAGCCATCCCGGCTTCTGCAAGGAGTTCATTACATCGGGTGTTTGTCGGATCGGCCGCAAAGGCCTCTTCTAAGAGAGTGAGCGCTTCGATCGGATTTTGTTTGATTGTGCTGCCGGCCTTCATTGCCATGGCAGAGGCTTTCACGGAGGCGACACTTTGATTGAATCCTGAGCCTTGGAGTTTTATTTTTTGAAACTGAGCCTTTCGAAGGAGTTTGCGACCTTCGAGAAACATCGGCTCCGCTTTGACTGCCATGAGAAGATAGGCGATAGCACCATCCCAATTTTTCGTTTCAATCCCGGTCTTTGCCCGTTTGAGGTAATCTTTTGCTCCGGAGGAGATCTCTTGCTCGGATTTTATGCCCATGGGAAGAAGTTATTACCGTTTTTACATTATAAGGTCAAGGGCTGGATTGTTCTGTAGTGTCTGATCTTGTGAGAAAGAGATTTTAGAATTTGCCGCAAAAGAACGCAAAGAACACAAAATAAAAACTGTCCAATCACCGTTTTTTAATTAGTAGATTCGGCAGTTGAAGCCTCTTTTACCTCTCCATTCGCCCTCATCCAATGGGTAAACAACATTTGTAGGGGCAGACGCCGTCTGCCTCGGGCTACGGGGGAGGCAGTTGAGCCACTGCCCCTCCATTTCACCATGCCACTAGGATTAACGACTATTCAATGGATGATCGTGAAGATCTTTTTTTTGAAAATATTTTCATTTTTGCGATCTCTGAGTTCTTTTGCGGCTCAAATGAGGTTCTCCTTAGAAGTAGGAGAGCCCCCCTTTAAGCAGCGACACATTCTAAGCTCTGCTGAATCGGCAGATAGTTGAGGGAATAGTCGATAAGTGTGGTGACTAAAAAGGGCTTTTTGAGAACCCGAACTCCATAGCGATGAAGTTCTTCCGCAACGGAGGAAGAGCCGAGATCTCCTGAAATGATAAAGAAATGGTCCGTGAGGTGAGGGGCGTTGATCTGAATCCACTGATAAAGATCTAATCCGGTCATGATCGGCATTTGCATATCAGAGATGATTAAATGGAAGGAGTTCCGTTCAATTAGTTTACTCGCCTCTTCGCCGTTCTGAGCGATCATGACCTCGGCATGAAGTTGAATTTCAAGCGTCCGTTTGACGATCGTGCGAATCGCCGGTTCATCATCGACGACGAGTACTTTCGGTCGATAGTTGAGCGTTTTGGAGCGAGAGGGTCCTCTTGAGAGGAGTTCGATCTCCTGAGTATCCTCTAAAACCTTCCGATGGTAATAACTTCCTTGTTGGTCATCGATGGAGATTTTGTTCATGAATAAAATGTAGCTTCGATTGTGCCAACTTTTATTTTAATTCATAAGAGTCTAATGATAAGTAACTTAATTTATTGATATCTATTTTGGAGAAGTCAATTTTAGTGGATAAAATTTCCTTATGGCGACTTTTTTTCTTTTTAGCCTATTTTTGGATTATAAATGAAGCTGATCCTCTCAAATCCAATACCTCTTATCTCGGGGAGGGGGGGATGTCAGAAAAATAAGGAAGAGTTTCTGGGTCTCCACAGGAGTGAGCTACGTTTGGATAAAAATAATCACTTGATAAATAGTATAATAACGTTCACGAGGTGGAAATCGTTGATTACCACTAACAAAGGGAAAAAAATGAAAGAACACTCTGTAAAGTAACCAACCCCTGGCGACCTTTTAAAAAGACTTTTCATGAAGCCGTTAAGGATGACGACATATTCGCTCGCAAAAAATATTGGAATTCAGCAAACGCACCTTTCTAAAATAATGGAAGGGGAGTGTGCTATCTCCGTGGAGATCGTTTCACAAAAAAAACGGCTGGGG
>CAMAQI010000133.1 GCA_945860255.1 Methylacidiphilum caldifontis | reverse complement strand
AGTCGTTGCAGTTCCTCCGGTTTTTGCTGATCTAGATAGCGAACGCGTGCGATGAGAAGGGTTGTTTTCCCTGCCCCTGCAGAGGCCTGAACTGAAAAATTAGAATCGATTTCCTGAGTAAAACGCTTCCGATCATCAGAATCCCTATTTTCCCGAACCATCGGATTAAGCTTTTTCGTCGATTTCTTTAAGAAGTTGCAACGCTTGTTGTAACTTCGATTGCTCTTTCGTCAGCTGCTGTTGCAATTGAGAAACTCGATCTCGCTGAGCCACGATGAAAGTACTCACGGCCTCTTTTGGCGTTTTAGAAACGGTATCAACTCCGATCATGAGCAGTTTTTTCTTCGTTCCGTCGGCAAGCCGTGTGTAGTCCTTGAGAAGAATTGCTTTCGGTGTTTTTTTAGCAATTTGTATTGTCTGGATATTAATCGGTCCAGTATGAGTCAGCGTATAGAGAGTCGTCGTTGCCGATGTGGGAAAATTAGCCGAGCTTGTTAACCCAGAGGATTCCTTTAGGATCGGCTCCTCTGAAAAATAGGAGGCGTAAGTTTTCCACTCCGTTTCGCTTTCTTCGATCACAAATGTTTCCAAAGAGATCGTTCCTTCCTTCAGAAGCTCCTTTAGAGAAGAGGCCGACACTGGCCCATGAACTTGATTCGCAGAATCTGTAAAAAAATAGCCCATAGTGACGTCAACTTAATACTCCGCTATTTGCCTTTAAATGTCAACAGATGAAGTGGAGTTTTTTTTAACAGCCGCTTAGGTACTTTCACTTAAGCTTCCCTGCCTTAAGCTTTAAATAGATCGGCTCCCGGGGTGCTTCCCTGTTGAACCGAGACTTTTCCATTCCCCCCCATCTGATGAAGAATATGAAAGGCCTCCTCAGGATCGATTCCGGCTTTTGCCGCTACTGCAGTGGCACTTAATCCCACCCCTTTGTTTTGACTTAAAACCGAGGCGACAGCGACCTGATTTTGAAGAACCTTGGTCGCTGCTTTTTTGCCGGATTCAACCCCTGGTTGATGATAGGCGTTAATATTGACTAAGGTGGCATAAAATCCTACGGCCCGTTCGTAAAGGGCGATCAGAGCCCCCAGATTAAAGGCATTCACTTCAGGAATCGTGATCGTCATCGAGTCGCGGCCTCCTTCATAAAGAGCCGTGCGCGTTCCTCGAAGAAATCCTTGGAGATAATCTCCAGCGGTGATCCCTTGTTCGACTTCCATCAAGCTTCCTTTGCGCTCTTTACGAACCTCAATAAAAGTAGCAAAGAAATTATGAACCCCATCCCGTAATTGTTGAACGTAGGCATGTTGATCCGTGGACCCTTTGTTTCCATAAACCGCAATTCCTTGATGAACGAGTTTGCCGTCAAGATCCCTCTCTTTTCCGAGAGACTCCATGACCAGTTGTTGGAGATATTTACTCATCAAGACCAAACGATCTTTATAAGGAAGGATGACCATATCCTTTTCCCCTTTTCCATTCCCTGCGTAGTACCACATCAGAGCAAGCATCATCGAGGCGTTTTTAGAAAGTTGCGGAACGCGAGTTTTGGCATCCATCGCCGCAGCCCCTTTTAAAAAGGCATCGGTATCGAGCCCTTGAAGCGCCATCGGAAGAAGCCCCACCGCGCTCATGACGGAGGTGCGTCCACCGACCCAATCCCACATCGGAAAAAGCGTGATCCATTTTTCCTTCGTCGCAAATTGAAAAAGTTCAGAGCCCTCCCCGGTGACCGCCACGAAAAACTTCGCATAAGGAAGCCCGGCTTTATCAAAGCGTGCCTTTGCTTCGAGCATTCCGTTCCGAGTCTCCTTCGTCCCGCCCGATTTGGAGATGACGACGACAAGCGTTTCATCGATCCCTGTTCCAATCGTATCAAACACTCGGTCAATCCCCTCAGGATCGGTGTTATCGAGATAGTAAATCTTCATTTGATCCGAGGTCGTTCCGAGGGCATCGGCAACGAGTTGGGGTCCGAGCGCGGAACCACCGATTCCAACAATGATCGCATTTTTAAAGTTTTTTCCCGCAGGAGTTTTTAAAACTCCTTGATGGATCGACCGAGCAAAATCATTGATATCGGCAACGGTTTTTCCGATCGTTTGATTCAGATCAACCGTCGGGGAGAGTTCCGGGGAGCGAAGCCAGTAATGACCGACCATCCGCCCCTCATCAGGATTCGCAAGCGACCCTTTTTCCAATGCCGCCATCGATTCGAAAGAGGCACGAATCCGTGCATTGAGATTGGAAAAAAGGTCCTCAGGAAAGCGCATCCGACTGACATCGAGGGAGATCCCGAGGTCGTTATAGCGGATAAAGTAGGCTTGAAAACGATTCCAAAGAGAGGGGGCGTGGTTTGGCATAGTGCGAAGATCAAAGCATTCATTTTTAAAAAGGCAAGAGTCACAAGAGAGGCTAATCGGCTAATGGACTATTGGGCTAATGGGTGGGGAGGAAATAGCCGGAGAGCTAATGAAAGAGATTTAGCTATTGAGCAATTAGGCCTTCCGAGAGGAGCCTGGATTTGCAGCCCATCAGCCATTCTTTGGCCTCTTTGGTGGTTAATTTTCACCTCTGCGCATCTCGATTTTGAAGATTAGTGGATTCGATCTTAAAATTTCAGATGCAAACAATTGGTTTGAACGTTATAGTTCCACGATGACTTGGGCCAATCGAATCACTATTTTTAGAATCTTCTGCGTCCCTGCCTTTATCACCCTCATGCTTTACTATGCACAAAGCGTGAAAGCCGGTCTCACGGAGGAACGGTTCCGGCTTGCGGCGATTGCCGTTTTTGCGATTGCGGCAATTTCCGATGCTGTCGATGGATATCTTGCACGGTTCTGTAATCAACGGACTGAACTCGGGGCGATCCTCGATCCAGCGGCCGATAAACTCCTTCTCCTCGGAGGATTGATCGTCCTGAATTTCTTGGCCCTTCCGGACTTTCCTCAATTTCCAATCTGGTTTACCGTTCTCGTCATCAGCCGAGATGTCATCGCCATTATTTTTGCTCTCCTGATTCGCTATCAATCGAAACCGCTCGAAATCCGCCCTCACTGGAGCGGAAAAGCGGCCACCGCATTTCAATTCGCCTCAATCGTGATGTTCCTCCTGAAGATGGAATGGTTCCTCGCGGCTTGCTTCCTGGGGGGATTTTTTTCAATCACTTCGGGAGTCATTTATCTAAAGATCGCAGTTAAAAAACTTCAAGAAGAGTAAGCCTCTCTAGGTCTCACTTAACTCCATTTCTTGAATGAGAAATCGATTTGCCTCTCAAAATAGATCACCAAAAGGGGATCTCAATCTCGGGAGCGATCCTGCACGTGCGCATGGGCGTCAACCGAGCACACGAAAAGATAGTTTTTCACCGCAGAGGGCACAGAGGGCCGCAGAGGTAATTCTGTTTTTAATTGGGGAAAAAGGCAGGTGTGTTGTTTTTAAGTAAATAATAAATTGAATTTTCCTCTGCGGTCCTCTGTGCCCTCTGCGGTTAATATTGTATTTTCTCTTCTCTTAAGTTGACGCCTATGCGCACGTGCGAGATCGCTCCCGATAGATTCCTCATGACGAATCTGGGATAAAGGTAATATTCACACACTCCCTGCGTGATAACGCAAACATAACGGGCAAGTGAATGGAGAGCCGAGGGTCCGCAACTAGGAACAGCAGTTCCGTAGAGCCGCAAAGCTTCCCAAGGTTCTTCCCGTAGGAATTTGGAAAAGAATAATGACGGTTTTTAGAAACGGGATTTTAATTTTCCGGGCTGAACTCTTTGAGACGACCTTTAAAAGCAAGCTGAACCCACTCCCATTTTTTATTGATCGTGAGCTTCGGCTCAAGAATCCGTTCAAATCCGGTGAGATCTTTAGCGGCAATGGCAAGGTCGAGTCGGCGTAGCGCCTCGTTACAGCTCTCTTCGATCCGTTCATCGCTACTCTCTTTCGCATGGAAATGAGGGAGAATCTCCATCCAAACCTCCGGGCGATCCTCTTTAAAGAATTGAAATCGAAAGGCCACCGGAAGCATCTGAGCGTGGGGGGCTTTCGAGGCAAGATAGTTCGTTCCTTGTTTCACCTTCACAGGAAGATGAGGGGCGACGATCTCCCCTTGAGGAAAGATCCAGACGAGACTATTGTTGGTTTGAAGAAGGTTCACCGCATAACGAACGGCAGCGGCGGCATGAATCGAATTCGTGAGATCGACTGAGAAAGCCCCCAGTTTGCGCAAGAAACGATTTTTACTCAACTGCCGCTCATCCATCATCACGAAGAACGATTTATGAGGGGCGAGTCGCGTTATATAATAAACAAGAAGTCCATCCCACCAGTTGGTGTGATTGGAAAAGGCCAAAGTCGGTGAGTCGGGATCAAGATTCCGAAGATTTTCGATTCCGCGACAGCGAATCGTAAAGAAATGGTTCCGTAAACTTCTCCGAAAAAATCGGTAAAGAATCCAATCGGCAAAATTACTTTTCTGAGCAGTGATCATCTAAAAAATCTCCAAGCCGATTTTTTAGCATTATTTTCAATAAAAACGAAACAAAAGAATTGAGATTGGTTTTTTTCAGCGAAGGCTCTAGTGATGAAGGGATGAAAGCTCTCTCCATCCCGCTCTCTGAAGAATCGATCCGCTCCCTTAAGGTCGGGGATGCCGTCTCCTTAACAGGAATCATCTACACCGGGCGGGATGCGGTCCATAAATACCTCTTTAAGGGGGGGGAGCTCCCTTCGGAATGTCAGTGGAAGGGAGGAGTCCTTTATCATTGTGGACCGGTGATGATGAAGGAGGGGGAAAGTTACCGTTGTACTGCCGCGGGTCCTACCACCTCCAGTCGTGAGGAGCCCTATCAAGATAAGGTGATCGCTGATTTTGGGTTGCGAGCCATTATTGGCAAAGGGGGAATGGGGGAAAAAACCGCTGCCGCCTGCCAGAAATACGGCTGTGTTTATTTACATGCGATCGGAGGAGCGGCACAAGTTTATGCCGAGGCCGTTAAAAAGGTTCGCAATGTTTATCTTCTGGAGAAATTTGGTAGCCCGGAGGCGATTTGGGAGTTAGAGGTCGAGAACTTTATTGCCACCGTCACGATCGATTCACACGGCGGTTCATTGCATCGTGATATCTTAGCGAGCTCGACGGCCGCCTTTGCGGAAAACGTGGTGCATTCCTAATTTTTAACGAAGGATTAAAGTGAAAGTCGGTATTTTAGGGGCGATGGCCGAGGAGACGGAGGCGATTTTAGAGCGATTTAAAACGACCCGGAAAAAAGAGATTGGAAAACGGGTTTTTCACGAAGGAAAATGGGAGGGTCATGAGGTCGTCGTTTGTTTCTCTCGTTGGGGAAAAGTCGCCGCGGCCTCCAGTGTCACGACCATGCTCGATCTTTACGATGTCGATCAGATTATTTTCACCGGGGTTGCAGGCGGAGCCTCCCCCGACTTAGAGGTCGGTGATATTGTGATTGCCGAGCATTTAATTCAACATGACTTTGATGCCAGTCCCATTCCGACGATTCAGCGTTATGAAATTCCTCTGCTTGGCGTTTCTAAATTTCCGGTTTTTGCAAAAGAGGTCAAACGAGCCAAGCTTGCCGCCGATTTATTTCTCCAAGAGATGATGAGTGAGCCGAAAAACCAACAGATCCTAAAGTTCTTTTCCCCTCGCCCCCCTCAGGTTCATGTCGGATTAATTGCCAGTGGCGATCAATTCATTGCCTCCCCCGCGAAGCTTCTTGAATTAAGAAAAGATTTTCCCCATCTCCTCTGTGTTGAGATGGAAGGAGCCGCCGTCGCCCAAGTCTGTTATGAACGGGGGATTCCCTTTACCGTCGCTCGATCGATCTCCGATAAAGCCAATCATGAGGCCGTCACCGATTTTCCCAAGTTCTTGAAAGAGGTCGCAAAGTGGTATTCCGCAGAGATCGTCGAGCGAATTTTAAAAACTCTTTAACCTAAACCGGCCGAGCTGAACCAAACTTTCTTGAATCATCTGCATTGGGATTGGATCTTTTGAGCTCCTGAAAATAGTCAAAATCTCTTTCTGTCTTGGAGTCATTGATTAATTATTACATAGATGCAACAAAAAATGTAACAATAAGCCTCCACTCTAATAGGAAAAGTGTCCCACAGAAGCGATCATCAAGAGAGCTAATCCCTAATCTTCTCGTTAAGCGGTAAGCTTGCTCTATTTAGCCCCTTTCCTGCATGAGGAATTTCTCGGGACCCCGAAAAGTCGCATAAGCGTCAACTTAAGGAATCAATTCAAAGGCATTTTTCTCACGCGACGGCGCAACGAACGCAACGTGGAAAATGCAACGACTCGCTGAGGTGATTCCCTCTGTTTCCTCCTGCGTCGGAAAACACCTTCGGAGAATCTCTCCCATTTCTTTGAAAAAAGGATTTTCAAAAAACGATCGACCTTCTCCTCAGGGGTTCGGCTTCGCCTCTCCCGGAATCAACCTCGGAGTCTCATTTCTAATTCATAAAAAAGGGGAGGAGTTCTGACCCCAAGAGCGTA
>CAMAQI010000132.1 GCA_945860255.1 Methylacidiphilum caldifontis | reverse complement strand
AAACCCATTTATTGCATTGGGAATGCAAAAATGTTTCGGTGGGAACCGAAATCTCGACGTCGCTCGAGGTTAATTCCATCGAAATTTCCGTCACCCTTTTGGTTAGCTATTTGATGAGGTAAAACGATTCCCAATGACGAATCTGGGTTTAAGTCCCCAATCCGCGTCCATCCGTGGTTTTAATTGCGTTATCTACCGCCGACACTCTGGGCGCCCAAAAAGGAGCTGTATCCCTCTTCAAAGGTCGGAAATTTTAATCGCCATCCCAAGGTCTGCAATTTCTGACTGGAGATCCGTTTATGGGTCCAGCCCCGTTTCCGCTGATGGTTTTCCGCGGCGTAGGGGGGAAGTGGCTTGCCGGTTTTTTGCGCAAGCCACTGATAAATCTCCATGTGATTCGAAGGCCGTTGATCGGTGAGATTAAAAATTCCGGATCGATGGTTATTTTCGATTAAAAAGGTGATCCCTCCTGCGACATCATCGCGATGAATCTGATTCACCCATCGATTTCCCTCTCCTTCGATCACAGCCGTTCCCTCCAAGAATTTCTGAAAAAGAATCGAACGCTGTGGCCCATAAATTCCTGAGGGGCGAACGACGATCCCCCCTTTTTCTAAGGCAATTTGCTCCGCTTTTAATAATACCTGTGATGTTGCCGTACTTGGATTGGTTTCTGAGCTCTCATCAACGATCGCTCCATCGATCTGTCCGTAAACGGAGGTCGAGGAGACAAAAAAAAGTCGCGCTTTGGGGAGATGAGCCGCAAGTCGCCGCATCCCTTCTAAATAAACTTTCTCGTAAACCGCCACATCCCCACGTCCGGAGGAGGCGATATGGATCGCCAGATCAAAATCATGAGGAAGCGCTCCCCAGGAGCTCTCTTCGGTAAAATCTCCGATCAAAGGACTCACTCCGAGCCCTCGAAGTTCAAGAGCGGAATCGTTGCTGCGTACCCATCCCACGACTTCATGACCTAACTCACCAAAATTCTGTGCCAGTTTTTTCCCGACAAAACCGCAGCCTAAGAGAAAGATTTTCATTAGCGAAAAGAGTGCTCCCTTATCGACAAAGGTAAATTATTTCTTGGCCGCCGCCTTAATATATTCTTTAAGCCGGCCGGCGACTTTCTCCGAAACGATCGATTTAATGTGAATGTAATTTCCCCGATAGGTCGTTTCTAACACCTGTCCACCACGATAAATTTCCGATATCAGCGAGGCCTCCTCTTGAGGAATTCTAAAACTCACTTCTTGTCGTCTTGCCCGCAATCGAGAGACAATCTCTTGAAAAAGTTGATCCATTCCCACTCCCGTCGCCGCTGAAATCGCGACCGATTGAGGATATTGAATTAAACAACGCTCAACCAATCCCGGATTCTCCACCGCATCGATTTTATTAAAAACCGTGATCATCTCTTTCCCAGAACATTCCAACTGCCCTAAGACATCGTGAACCGCCTTCATCTGATTTTCAAAAAGCGGGTGACTTAAATCGACGACGTGCAATAAAATATCGGCCTCTTTAACCTCCTCCAAGGTCGCTTTAAAGGACTCCACGAGATGCGTCGGAAGTTTTTGTAAAAATCCGACGGTATCCGAGAGAAGAAGCGATTGTTTGTTCGGTAAGGTCGTTTTACGGGTCGTCGGATCCAAGGTCGCAAAGAGTTGATCGGCAGCAAAGACCTCCGATTTTGTAAGACTATTCAAAAGAGTCGATTTCCCTGCATTCGTATAGCCGACGAGCGCGATCATCGGCCATTCATGCCGCTGACGTCCCTCGCGTTGAATCCCTCGATGACGCCGAACCTCCACCAACTCTTTTAACAATTTCGTGATCTTTTCCTGAACCCGCCGACGATCGACCTCAAGCTGCGTCTCTCCTGGGCCGCGTGTCCCGATTCCACCCGATTGACGGGATAAGTGGGTCCACATCCGCGTCAGGCGAGGAAGTAGATATTTCAATTGGGCGAGTTCGATTTGCAGCTTTCCCTCACGGGTCTTGGCCCGTTGGGCAAAAATATCGAGGATCAACTGAGTCCGATCGAGCACTTTACAGCCAAACATCCTCTCCAGATTTCGGCCTTGGGCGGGAGTAAGCTCATCATCAAAAACGACCGTTCCCAGCTCGAGCTCTTTCGTGATCTTTGCGAGCTCCTCCGCTTTTCCCTTTCCAATATAAAAAGGGGCCGTTGGTGCAGGAAGTTTTTGAATCGCTTGATGGAAAACCGTCCCGCCCGCACTTTTCACAAGTTGTGCCAATTCACGGAGCGAGTCGGTCAAATCCCAACGACTTTCTCCAGGACATTCGACGCCGACCAGCATCGCTCTTTCTTGGGAAACCGGGATCGCTTTTTCTAAGAGCATGAAGGCCTTGGAGCTGCTGAAAAGCGGTTCTGAAAAAAGCAAAGAGGAAGTCCTTCGGTACGACGAATCGACTCAATCACAACTGCAGAGGAGGTATCAACGCTCAAATTCAATGGAATATACTTAGATTCCTTCCGAAACCATGTCAACTGCCGACGTGCATATTGCCAAGTCTCCTGTTGAATCCGTTCCAGAGCCAACTCTTCCGTCATGGTTCCTTTGAAAACCTCTGTCAAATGATTGTAACCAATTGCAGCCAGGCCTCTGACCCTCTCCTCTCCCCACTCCTTCACTAGTTCCACCACCTCTTCTCTCCAGCCTTGAGAGATCATTTGAACGGCTCTCCGGTCAATCCGCTGCCTCAACGCCTCGCGATGAAGAAAAAAAGCGAAAAACTCTGGAATCAGCGGAGCCTCATGCCGTCGCTGCCATTCCGATAGCCGAATTCCTGTTCCCCGCTTGACCTCCAAGGCACGGATCAATCGTCGGGGATTTTGACTGTCGATTCGACTCCATGTCTCCGGATCCTCCCGCTCGAGCTCCCTTTGCATCTCCGCCAGGGAAAGCCTCTCAAGATCGACTCGAATCTCGGGAGCGATCTCGGGAATTGGGCTCAAGCCTTGGGTCAACGCACGGTAATAAAGCCCTGTTCCTCCCACGATGATCGTCGGTTGTTCCGATTGCTGCCGCTGCTCTAAAAATCGCTTTGCCTCCTGCAAATAAGCAGCGACATCGAACGGGTGATCGAGGTTCACTAGATCCAAACCGTGATAAGAGACCTCCTGCTTTTCCTTTAACGTCGGCTTTCCGACGCCGATTTCCAAGCCTCGATAGACCTGCATCGAATCCATGCAAAAAATAGTCGCTCCGCATTCACTGGCGAGCTGGTGGGCGACCTCACTTTTTCCCGAGGCGGTCGGCCCTAAAATAAATAAAATTGCGGCGGCCATTGCTACGGTTTTCTTTTTGATCCGATCTGCTTTTGTTTTTTTCCGCCGGAGTGCTTCTTCCAGCGATGATGCTCCGCTAAAAGAGATTTCCAATCCTCTTGAATATCGATCATCTGATACTGAAGCTCCCGATAGTCCGAACGAAGCTCCATTTCAGTTCTTTTCCGAATTTTTAAGAGCCCTTTCAAGTTCTTGAAGGAAAAACGCCATGCCGGAGTCCGTTGATGTTGGGCGAGCGTTTTCTGTCTCTCCCACAAATCCCCTTTGAGTTTTTGCAACCGGGCGATCAAATCCCCGACTCTATCCTCTTGAGCCGTCGCCACGGCTCCTGATCCTAAGCTTTGGAGTACCTCCCGAAGTCCATCAAGATCGCCGTGATGATAGGCCTGTTGCGCTTGATTCCAGAGCGCCTTTTCGCTGGCACTCCATTGCGTCGCCCGATCGGGATGCAGTTGTTTGACGATCTCACGATAGGCCCGCTTCACTGCCAAATCATCCGTTCGAGAACTGCGAGAATGCGAGGCCGCCTCATGATCTCTTTCTTTCCCAAAAGTGGATTTAAATCCAAACATCTTCTCGAACTCTTTCGACATCCCCTCCATGAATTCATCGAAATCCCCCTCTCCCTCCACCTCATCCCAAAATGCGTCATCGTCACGGAAGCGATCCGATTCCCTCTTTTTTTCTGCCAGTTTCTCCCGTCGTTTTTGAAATGCGGCCATCGCCTCTGGATTCGTGACCAGCTCATAGGCCTCTCCGGGATGAAGACGATGCTGATAAATTAACTCGTCGACCTGAGCAAAAATCGATTGCTTCTCCGCTATTTTCTCGAGTAGCTCATGAGATTTTGCCATTAACTCTTTAAACTCTTGGTGCAGCCAAGCCCGAAATTCCGGTTCGCTCTTCGAAACATGGAGATCGATCTCCTCCTCACTCTTTGCGATTTTCTCGCGAATTTCGGCAATCGCTAAAAGCGTTCGCTCACGAAGTGCCGACCCATCGCTCAACACTAAAGTACGGAGAACCGTTGTTCCCATTCCTGAGATCGATAGATTCTGCCGCTTTTTGACCTGCTTCTTTTTCAATGGCGTAAAATTCAACTCCCTTCTACCCACCTTGACCTCTACTTGCCAATCTCTTTATGGGACTAAGAGCATCATGATAGGGGGGCATTGGATGATCTCTTTTGTCCCAGTTTTTCGGTGCGATACAAACTTATTCCATTTCTGAGTGATGTTCTGTGACAGGAGGCGGAATAGCTAAATAGCCTCTGAAATTCCCAGCGATTAAGCGATTACGGCTGATGGTCTAATAAACTGATAGGTTCCTGAAATTCAAAGGCAGTTTTTTTGCATCGATAGGGAGGATGGGGAGGATAAATTCATAAAAATTTCATTGGTCTTTATCCTGAAAATTCTCTTTTTCATAGCGAGTGCCTGCTAGCTAAAGGCTATTCGGTAATGCTGGGGTCAGTATAGGTTTCGAGCCAGTTGTTTGAGGGAATCAGAAGGGGTCTGGGCATTGGCGCGTTGAATGTGCTCGTTATCCCAAGAGATCAACTTGCTTTGAGTTCGATACGCAGTGGCTGCGTAAAGGGCGTCGGCACTTCTTAACATTTTTGAGGTTCCCTGTTTCATGCTTTCTTGTAGCAGGGTGTTGGAGAGTGCCTCCAGACGTAGGTTTGGAAAAGTCTCCAGTTTTTTGGCGGCCTCTCTTCCTCTTGTTGCATTGCGGGTGAGTCGTGCAATGGCGCAGGCCGTTTCCAAGATCACGATGACAGGACTATGAACCGTGGCTTCCTTTTCGAGAATCGCTTCGAGCCAGCGAGCGCTGGGGGCATGATGGAGGTCTTGGGGTTGAAATGCGGCTATCCAGACGCTGGCATCGATGGTGAACATAAGTTATGAGGAGACAAGTCGACGCCGTTCTTGGTTTAAGAGTTCTCGTGCGGAGGCTCCTTTGGGGAGATTTTGACAGGAGGCTTTCCCCGTTGCCACCCAGTCTTTGATCCAGGTGGTTTTACCCGTTTTTTTAAGTGTATTGGGAGAGGGCTCCTCAGAAGTGAGCCATTTTTGGTAAAGCTCCATGGTGACCTCGCGCACGGGACGTCCTTGCATGGCGCTTTTGGCTTTGACCTGGCGGTAGAGATCGCTTGGGATTTCTAAGGTGGCTTTCATGGGAATACAGTTTACTGGTTTCCTGTAGAGAAGTCAAATGGATCAATATTCATATACTGGGATCTGTCCAACACCTAACACAAAACTTGATGAAAAAGAGATTATTGCATCGATTCAGAGGCTATTTAGCTAACAGGCTATTCAGCTCGTATTCATGTTTTAAAGTAATAGGATTGCTTCAGATGGGGGGAGGCTGCTAGCGTCCCCCTCTTATGACATCGGCCCAAATTCGACAAAGTTATCTCGATTTTTTTAAAGAAAAGGAACATTCAATTGTTTCCTCCTCCAGTCTCATGCCAGATTCCCCGAATCTGCTCTTCACCAATGCGGGAATGAATCAATTCGTCCCGATTTTTTTAGGCAATAGCCCTTGTCCTTATCCCACGGCACGCGCCGCCGATACTCAGAAATGTATTCGCGCCGGCGGAAAACATAACGATCTCGAAGATGTCGGTTTCGATACTTATCACCACACCTTTTTTGAAATGCTCGGAAATTGGTCCTTCGGCAATTACTTTAAAAAAGAGGCGATTGAATGGGCTTGGGAGTTGATCGTCGGCCGTTGGAAATTTCCAGCGAATCGGGTCTATGCCACGGTTTATAAACCGGGCCCCGGAGATCCGGCCGATTTCGATCAAGAGGCTTACAACTACTGGGAAACGATTTTTAAAGCAGCCGAGCTTGATCCAAAAGTGCATATCGTTTTCGGAAATAAGAAAGATAATTTCTGGATGATGGGAGATACCGGTCCTTGCGGTCCTTGCTCGGAACTGCACATCGATCTCACCCCTGAAGCAAAAACCGACGGAAAGCTCGTCAATGTCGGGGATGCCGCTTGTATGGAGATCTGGAATCTGGTTTTCATTCAGTTCAATGCCAATGCCGATGGAACTTTCTCAAAACTTCCCGCCTGTCATGTCGATACCGGGATGGGTTTCGAGCGCGTTGCTGGGATTATCCAAGGGACGAAAAATTTCACCGATTTCAAAAACGCCCGGATCTCGAACTATGAATCAGATCTCTTTTTGCCGATTTTCAAGGCGATCGAAGCGAAGGCAGGAAAGAAGTATAACTCGACTTTGCCTACGGATCAGGCCCCGAAG
>CAMAQI010000131.1 GCA_945860255.1 Methylacidiphilum caldifontis | reverse complement strand
CAATAAGGTTCTCTTGACCGATGCTGCCGACCTCCAACTCGTGGTTGACCAAAAGAGGATCAAAAGTTTTAAAATTGAGCCCTCGAGTCCAAATCGCATTGGATTTGATTTTGTAATCAATGATCTATCTCCTTTATCTTCCGTTAAATTTGAATTAAAAGGGGGAAAAGCGACAGTGAGAATAGCGGTCCAGGCTCAAGCTCTCCCTGAGCCTTTTGTATCACGCTGGTCTGAAATTCTCCCCTACGGATATCCAAAATGGAAAGAGGAAGAGCGCAATCAATTAAGGGCAAAAGGTCAGGCCATTCTCCAAGTCATCATCGATGCCTCTAAAAACAAACAAAAAAAGGTGGTTATTCCTCCTGGGGAATATCTCTTTCATGCAAATTGGAGCAAGGAGTCAACCCTGAGTGATCTTGCCGATTTAGAAATTATCGCCCATGGGGTCACCTTTTGGTTTGAACCGCCGCTGATCCATGGCCTGTTATTTAAAAATTGTCGTCGCGTCATCTTGCGGGGTCTGACGATTGATTTTACCCTCCCGTGTTGGTTCCAAGCGCGCGTCACAGAGATTGATCGGGATTCAAAACAGGTTCGCGCCAAATTCATCAACGGGTATGAGGCACGTGATGCGAACGGAAAATTAGAGACTGCAGGGAATCGAGCCCTGATGTTTTATGATTCGGAAGGGGGATTTATAAATTCCCGTCATAGTCCCGGGGATTGGGCGGTTACGAATAGTTCTGACGGTAGCCTATTGTGCCAAAATATTAAAAGGGCTGGGATTCCTGCAAAGCTGAGGATCGGAGACTATGTGGTTGGCACATTGCGAACCGGGGCCGCACTCCGTTCGATGGAATGCGAAGCAATGCGTTATGAAGATATTCAAATCTGGTCGAGTCCCGGAATGGCGGTGTGGGAAGGGGGGGGCGTTGGAGGAAACATTTATCATCGAGTCCGTGCGACCCGTCGTCCCGATACGAATCGGCTCCACTCCTTTGGTGCTGACATTTTTCATCTCGCAGGTGCTGATATTGGGCCAACTCTAGACCGATGTGAGTTGGCCTATGGTGCCGATGATAACCTCAATATTCATGGTAAATTTGGTCGGGTGGTTAAAAAGTCAGATGAAAAATCCTATTATTTGGATGGGAGTTACAACGTCGGGGATACTCTCGAATTCTGGGATCAAGTTTCCGTCGAACTCAGGGGAGTTTCAAAAGTCCTCTCGGTCAAGAAAATCGAGGATGGCCCTTCGGTTGCGATTAATGACAAGTATACCGCAAAGGGCGAAGTTTTAGTGACGATGGATCGAGCCTTAGACCTTCAACCGTTAACTTTGGTTGTCGGAGGGAATCGTTCCGCAAAGGGCTTCATTGTTCGCAATTGTTGGTTGCATGACAATTTTCAGCGGACGTTGATCAATGGATCTCCGAATGGATTGATTGAAAATAATACACTTCAAAATGTCGGTCATGGGATCATTGTGATGTTTGAAACCCACGGACCATGGATGGAAGGACCCTTTGCTCGTAATTTGGTGATTCGTCATAACCGCTTCCTAGACTCCCCTCCGGATGATTCATCGATTCGTGTTTGTATGCAGCCCCCCAAAGGAACGAGCTATGATCGACGCTTTACATCGCATCCGGTGACCAACCTTACGATTCATGATAATTTCTTTGGGAGACCAACAGGAGTCCCGATTATTATTCACAATGTGAGTGGCTTAAGAATAGAGAACAACAGCTTTGATTATCCTGAAAATGCTGTGATTCCGACCGGTTTGGCCCCCAATCCATCACCAGTGAATTGGCTTTATTTACAAGACTGTGAGAATTTTTTCATAAAGGAAAACAGCACCGCAGGAGCTGATAAAAATTGGAAAAATGAAGCCATTCACACGAAAACAGACTCCACTTGATGCTAAAAGAAACCATAAAAATCTATGTTTAAAAAATTATTTTCTAAGCCAATTTTCAGACGACTTTTTCTCGGAGGCGGGGGAGCGGTTGAAAATGCCTTTCAGAATGCCCCAATTACCTTGGCCTCTCCGATTTTCAATGTCGGCATGGGACTCAGTCCTGTCCTGATCGGAATCGCTGTCGCTCTTCCGCGTATTTGGGAAATCCTCCTTGATCCGTGGATCGGGGTCAAAAGCGATCGCTTCAGAAGTCGATGGGGAAAACGAACCCCCTTTATCTTTTGGGGAACGCTAATCTCTGCGCTCTTGTTTGCACTCATTTGGTGGGTCCCTGTGGGATGGAGTTTATTTGCCAAGGGCGTCTGGTTGATCATCTCGCTGCTTCTTTTTTATACGGCTTACTCCTTTTTTGCCGTCCCCTATGCGGCGCTAACGATCGAGCAAACCGAAGAGGGACCCGATCGTGTCGGGGTCATGGTGATTCGAACCGCTTTTGCCACTTTAAGTGGGATTGCCCTCAACTGGCTCTATTGGCTCGCTCAGCGCGATTGTTTTGAAAATGCGGTGGTCGGAATGAGATGGGTCGGTCTTGGATTCGGACTACTGATCGGCCTCTTTGGTCTCCTTCCACTCCTTGTCCTTCAGCGATCGAGGGATCCAGTCCCCTCTGCTGTCGAGCCCAAACAGGAAGCCTCCTCCTTTAAACCGCTCCTTAAAATGCCGATCCTTCAGTGCCTCATTATCGCACTGTTGGGGATCATGGTCAGTTTCACCCTTGTCGGGCAACTCGGATTTTACACCTTTGCCTATTTTGGTTGTGCGGGAGATCTAAAATTAGCGGCCCTGGTCGGTGCTCAAAAGGCGACCCTCACTTCAATCTTGGGGATCCTGGCCTGTCCCGTAGTCTCCTGGTTATCGAAAAAAATGGGGAAACAAAATACTCTTCAGGGATTACTCTTGCTTGGTGGTATTGGCTCTGTCTGTACGTGGTGGACGATTACTCCGGTGAACCCCTATTACAGTGTTTCAAGTGATTTGTGCGTGATGATCGGTCTCGTTGGATTTTGGAGTCTTATGCCGGCTTTTCTCGGCGATGTCAGTGATCTTTATCAGGCGAAAACCGGGGAGTCCTGTCAGGGACAACTTGCGGCCATTTATGGAGTCGCTGTTAAAATCGGGGCCTCCTCCGCTCTTTTACTCACCGGTTATGTTCTTATTTTTTGTGATTTCCCCAAAGAGATCACCCCCGAATCGATGAGGGAGCCGCTTCGTTCCATGCGACTCCTCTATGCGGCGATTCCGGGAATCGGGATTGCAATTGCAATGGGGGCACTTCATTATTTTTACAAAATCTATCACAAAGAGATAAACAAAAAGGAAAGTTGAACGATGAGCTTTCAAAAAAACATTCCCAAACACGGTTTTTCGCTGATTGAAGTGGTCATCACGATTGGCATTATTTCGATTACCCTCGTTCCTCTGCTTGCTCTCCTCCCTTTGGGACTGAAAACGAACGAGGTTTCAATCGTTCAGATGCAGGCACTGGACTTGATCTCCACCGCTGCGCAAGACCTTCGCTACACCCCTGCGGATCGGAGTGAGTCGGCTCTTCTGAAACTTAAACCGCTTCCCTATAGTAATCTGAAAGTGGGGATTCCCTATCGGTTTTGGATTGATCCCTGCTGGAATGTTTACACGGAACAAAACAAAACCGCCTCGGCGATTTACGAGTTGTCACTGACTTACACCCAAGTCCCTCTTGGCTCCGAAATTGCGCCGACTGAGGCGACCATGACGATCTCTTGGCCCCCCTCTGCTTTGGGAAATCAAGACCCTCACGACAAAAATTCTAAAAAAGATCGATTTGTCACGCTTCCGATTTCCTTTCCTCATCCTCAAACCATTCCGGAAAATTAACTTTTTAGAACTGAATCAAACTGACAACAGAAAAACTTTATGAACCTACCATTTAAAAAAGCAAAGCCGATTTGGATTCAAACGAAACCGCAGGAATACAACCTCAACGTTGGATTTCAAGCTGTTCTTTCAGGGATGCCTCCCTCTCAGAAGATAACACTTCAAGTGACTGCGGTGAGTTTTTACCGCGTCCATTTTGGAGGAAATTTTGTCGGATATGGTCCCGCTCGCGCCGCACACGGTCATGCCCGGATCGATGAATGGGATTTGACCCCTTTTTTAGAAAACAAAGATCAAGTCCTTGCGATTGAGGTCTATGCCCCCCAAGTCAACAGTTACTACTCAACGGATGAATCCGGTTTTCTCCTAGCGGAGGTGATCTCAGGCAGCAAAGTTCTTTGCTATACGGGTTTAAACGAGGGAGGATTCCAAGCGCTTCGCATCCGGGATCGCATTCAAAGAGTTCATCGCTACAGCTTTCAGCGCGCCTTTTGTGAATCCTATTCCCTGAAACCGGCCTCTCGGGATTGGATGATCAATCCCCAATCTCGTGACTCGAAGGCGGAGATCGTGGCTCAAAAACCTCGAAAGCTTCTGCCACGATCGATTGCTTATCCTGATTTTTCAATCATCCATCCAAGTGAGGAGATTGCCTCCGGAAAAGTCCAAATCAATCGCAAGAGGAAAGAGCCCGCCAAAGACCGTTACATCGTGAATATCGGACCGAAGTTCAAAGGATATTTGGATCAAACGATCAAGGTCCGTCCCGCATTGGATTGGGAAAATCTGGTCATGGTTCCTCAATCGGAAACAAAGATTCCGTTCAATGTTTCAGATTCGATTTCTCTCAAAAAAAACTATCGTCTCTATAAGTTTGAAAGAAATTCGACCGGATTTTTAAAGCTTCGGATTCAGTGTCGTCAAAAATCCTCCCTGCGATTGGCATTCGATGAAATCCTTGAAAAGGGATCGCTGAGAATTCAAAGAAATAGTACCTTAAACCTGATCTCGCTGGAGCTCTCTCCGGGGGAATACGAATTCGAATCGATAGAGCCGTACACCCTTCAATACCTCTCTGTTGCCGTTCTTGAGGGAGAGGTGACGATTCAGGGACTGGGGATTCGGGAGTATGCCTACCCCGTTCCATTTCCTTCCTTTGTTCAAAAGAGAAAAAAATCTCCGATCCAGGTGATTTATCAGGCGGCCTTGGAAACCTACCGACAGAATACCGTTGATTTAATGATGGATTGTCCCTCGAGAGAGAGAGCGGGATGGCTCTGTGACAGTTATTTTACCGCTCAAGTGGAATACCGGCTTTTTCGAAAGAATATTCAAGAGCGGCATTTTTTGGAAAACTATCTTCATGCACCCCAGCTCCCGCATCTTCCGAAGGGAATGGTGCCGATGTGTTATCCCGCAGACCACAACGATGGAAATTTCATTCCCCAATGGGCTCTCTGGCTGGTGGTAGAACTGTTGGAGTATCAAAAGCGAACAAAGGATAAGGCCCTGATTCGTGCCTTTGAATCGAAAATCGCTCGACTTCTTCGCTATTTTAAGTCCTATGAAAATAAGGAAGGTCTTCTCGAAAACTTACCGGGGTGGAACTTTGTTGAATGGTCCAAGGCCAATGAACTTGTGGCGGGAGTCAACTATCCCACCAATATGCTCTACTGTGCGGCGTTGGAAGCGGCCGCTCAGCTTTGGAAGAAACCGGAACTTTACAAAAAGGCCTCCACACTCAAGTCGGTGATTATCAAAAAATCGTTCACGGACGGTTATTTTCATGATCAGGCGATCCGAAATCCGGAGGGGGGATTGATCCTTCAACCGTCGACCACCGAGGTCTGTCAATACTACGCCTTCTTTTTCAAGATCACCACACCACAGGAGCAACCGTTGCTTTGGAAAACGCTTGTGAAGAAGTGCCCGATTACTCGCGACTCCACTCAAGTGCTTCCGACCCTCTTTCCGGCAAACTCGCTCATGGGGTACTACATGCGCATCAGTCTTCTTTCTGATCATGGATACCGAAAAGAACTTCGGAAAGATCTCTTGGATTATTTCTTCCCCATGGCTCAAAAAACCGGAACGCTTTGGGAAGGAAAAGAGTCCAACGCCAGCTTGAACCACGGCTTTGCCTCCTTTGTGATCGAGCCAATCCTTGAGCATTTTGCGGATGAAATCTTTGACGCAAAATCTTAATTCTAAATTCGGAAATTCATTTTGAACCACTCATCGACGCTCATCGGCACTGATCAACTATATTCAGAATGTTCGGCTAATGGGCTGATGGGCTAATGGGCTCCTGAAATTCAAAGGCATTTTTCTCACGCATCCTCCTTCGCTTGAGCTATGGCGGACGAAGACGGCGCAACGAACGCAACGTGGAAAATGCAACAACTTACTGAGGTGATTCCCTCTGTTTCCTCCTTCGTCGGAAAATACCTTCGGAGAATCTCTCCCATTTCTTTGAACTCCGAAAGCTTTCGGAGCAAAAAACGATCGACCTTCTCCTCAGGGGTTCGGCTTCGCCTCTCCCGGAATCAACCTCGGCATCTCATTTCTAATTCATAACAAGGGGGAGGAGTTCTGACTCCAAGAGCGTAAGCGATAGATCCCTGTTTTTAAAAAGAGATCGAAAGCTCGTTTTCGAGAGCTTTTTAAAAATAGGGAAGAGGCTCGACAGAGCTGTGGTCAGAACGAGGGGGAGGTCGGGATTTGGCGTTGTGGTATTATCCGATCCATTCGTCCTTGCTTGGATAGCATGATAAAACATGGCATTTGGATCAATGAGACGTTATTTGAAAAAGCGTGCAAAATCTCAGAAGAGTAAAATCGGTTATTTCGGCTTTCAAACAAAAGAAAATGGAAT
>CAMAQI010000130.1 GCA_945860255.1 Methylacidiphilum caldifontis | reverse complement strand
AGCCTTCGCCCGAGGAGTCTTCACGGAGCCGATCCCTCCAGTCGCTCAAATCCGACTCCGTCCCGATCACTGATCCCCCGTGGTGTAGAACACGATTCGATCAGATTATCCCTCCATTGACTTCCCCCGATCCCCAGCGCATTTCGAATTCTAAAGGATTCGATGCGCTCCCCTATGCATTCAATCCATCCCTCTAGGGATGGGGACTTCCGAAAACTTTAGTTTTCGGAATTGCTGTTTGAATCTGATGTCAGTTGACCTTCAGCCCATACGATAGTAACATAATAACATGAAAACATTGTATCTCGACGAAGGAGACAATATCTCTTTGGAGCTGCACCATCGTATCGCCCAAAAACTTCAAAAAGATCCATTTTTGATTTCTGTAGCCAAAAATAACATTTCAAGGTGGCTTTCGGTTGACCGCTCAAGGAGTTACAAGATTGCGATTCAGGAGTGGAGTGAAAAAATTAATTCTCTTTCATTGGATGATTTAATCCATGAAATGCTTCGGGAAGATGACGAGGGACAACGTCTTCGGTCAAATTCTCCGTTTGGAGGGATTTTGTCAGAATCCGAACGCCTTGAGGTTTTGGAGCTTGTGCATGCAGCGACGTGAGGTTGAGCATCTTATTCGGGAAATTTCCAATTTCACAGGCGACAAAGAATTTTTGCTTGTCGGAAGTCAGTCGATTTATGGAATGATGGACTACCCGCCTGATGTTTTCAAAAACTCTGTAGAGTGTGATTTTTATCGAGAAGACGCTCAATGGATTCAAACCGTTCGCACTCAATTTGGACTTCATTCGCCTTTTGCTATTGAAACTGGGTATCACGCTGATCCTATCGGTGCTCATGTGGTTAAAATGCCTCTAGGTTGGAAGGAACGACTGTTGACCTACAAGATTGACGATATTACGTGTAAGGTGCCCCATATTTTGGATCTGGCAGCGTGCAAACTCATGGCAAGCCGCGAAAAGGATTTGGTTTACGTCAATGAGCTGGTTTCGTGGAGTTTTGTCAAAAAAGAGGAGCTTGTGGAACGAGTTCGGACGATGGGTCTTCCCGACGATCCTAACGTTCAGCAGAAGCTTTTGCGCTTCGATGAATTTCAGTCGGTCAAGTCCCGAGTTCAAAGAGGGCATCGTTCGAATGGTTCTCAGTAAGCCCCCGCTCAGAGCCGATATCTTCGAAATTGAAGTTCTTCAAATTATGGATCTAATTTCTCAAAAAAGTTTAATCCGTAGCTTTCTGCTTTTCCGATTTCGTGACCAGTATTCGGATCAATCTTAAAGTTCCAAGGGGCTTTTTCTTTTTTCCCCTCACGGACAATTTCTTTCACCGCCTCTTGTCTCCATTTTTCATCTTTCTCGCCGATGATCCAGAGTCCGGGGACTTTACGGGCTTCAGGGGTGATGAGATCGAGGTTGTAACAGCCCCCTTTGACGGCGACAAAGCCAACGGTTCGTTCCGGTTTCCAACAGGCGAAGTGAAATCCAAACTGTCCTCCGGCTGAGTGGCCAAAGAAGAGAAGTTTGGTTTTCGTGAGATCGACATTGAATCGTTTTCCCAATTGAAGAAGCGCCTCCTCTAAGGCACGGCCTGAGCCGGCATGAGGCTGGTCGTAGTTGACTATTCCATTTTCGGATTGAATCGAACAGCCGAGCAGTGCCCAGTTTTTCTCGATCGCAATCCCTCTCCAAATCGGGTTTGAAATGAGATCAAGTCCATTTCCGTTGTACCCCGGAAGGAGGACAAGAATGGCTATTGGGGAGTCCCCTGTTTTTTCTAACTCATTAGGAATCCAGAGACGAAAACTGGCGGAGATGAAATTATCCTCCTCTTTCGGGGAAATGGAGAGTTCTTCGGTTCTTTCTGAAAAAAGAAATGGGGCCATGAGTAGAGAAAGGAGGATTTTTTTCATCGGTTTGTCTTATTTTTAATGGATTGAATGATCGCTCGACGAAAGGAATCTTGATCGAGGGAGTGGGTGGTTTGGGGAAGGAGAAGAAGTTGGCTTTGTTTATGATTTTGATTGAGAGCTTCTTGGAATCGTTGCGACTCAATGGGATCAACGGTTGCATCCTCTAAACCGTGAAGAATCAGGAGGGGAACCGTGAGTGTTGGAATAAAGTTCATCGGCGAAAGTTCGGGGAAGGGCCATCGGGTTTCTGGGGCGATCAAGATCATCGATTGGAATCCCTCACAATGAGTTGCCGTGATGAATCCGAGTCGGGCACCTGTCCCATGTCCGATCAGCAGATGTGGAGGGGGGGTATTTTTCAAGAACCATTGATTTATTTTTTGGAATTCTGGAAGGGCTGATTTGCCTGCCGATTCATAGGGAGCAATCAAGAGACTGAATCCTTCAGCCGCGAGGGGGCGGGAAAAAGTGAGTACCGCACTTTCGAGGGAGGTTCCGATTTCAGGGTAAAATAGAATGGTTGCCGTCGAAGGGAGATGACGGGAGGAGAGAAGAAAGTAATCTTTTCCATCGATTGAATGGCGGGTTTGAGTGGTCGGAATTTTACGGAGTTCGATCGATCCCCAGAGTAGAATTCCGATGCAGATCACCGATGAAAAGAGAGTCGGGGGAAGAAAGTGAAGGGGAGTGATTTTAAATTCTTTTTTCCAAATTTTCTTCAGGAGATAAAAAAAGGTGATTGTCCAGAGAATCCAATAAAGCGCGACGACATCCCCTAAAGTGAGGGAGTAGGTAAAGAGTCCTGAGATGCAGAAGAGAAATTGGCCTGCGAGAACTCCCTGAATCCAAGCATTATCATTTTCGCAGACAATTCTCCAGACGAGCCAAAGGGGGAGGGTGACGAGAAGGAGGTAAAAAAAGAGAGCAAAGATTCCTCGTTCCGCACTGAGGGTCAGGAAATTGTTTAGGGCGGCAGCGTAGCGAGTTTTGAGGGTCAGAGGCTGATACCAGAGTTTGAATTCCTTACCGAATTGATCACCACCGACCCCTGAAGTCCAATGATCTGCGGTGATCGCAGCGGCCCCTTTCCAAACAAGAATACGGTGTTTGATCGATTTATCGTTTTCATCCCCCACGGAGTTGAGACGGTCTGACCCTTTCGGGAGGAGAAATATGAAGAGAAAAAACAAAATCGAAAAGCCCAGAGCAAAGCGGCGTTTGAGTGGAGAAAAGAGAGTCACGAGGAGGGTAGAGAGCGAGAAAGCGATCCAACCGCCACGAGAATAGGTCATGACGAGCCCCAGCAGGGAGAGCAAACACAGGGTTCCTGTCATGAGGAAGAGGAATTGATATTTGATGGCTTTGCTTCGCCGCTCCCAATAAGTGACGGTGAGTCCAATCAAAATCAATGCCACCATTCCGAGAAAAGTGGCGCAATGGTTAGGGGAATCGAAAAAAAGCTGGATTCGAGGGATTGACTTGTAAAAGTACTCGGCTTGCTGCATAAAAGATCGTAACCAATAAAAAAGCATGAGTCGAATCTTTTGGATATTTTTTGTAACGCTTGTGCTTGGAGCTGAAGAGCCAGAGCCGCCACAGCCGACTCCTGTGGTTCCTTCGCAGAAAGAGCTGAAGCAGAAAGCGGAGGATGAGGAGTTGTTGAAAGTTTTAAATAAGGCCGATAAGAAAAGATCTTCGGTTTTTAAAGAGCGCTTTCAACCGATTTATGAGAATTTAACTCACCAGATTCAGGAAAGTCCCCTCAATCTTTATTTAGATGCGGTGTACCAAGTTTTTTTTAAGGAGGATTCCTCTCCTGAAAAGGCTTTTGCTGATTGGAAAAAGAAAAACTCCGGATTGATGACCGATCCCCGATTGCCTGTTGCCGCCGATTTATCAGCGGCCTATCTGCAAGCCCATATTTTGTTCCTTTTGGGTGAGGAGGAGAAGGGGATTGCTAAGTTTACGAAGATTTTAGAGCAGTATAAATCGAATGAGCCGAATTTATCGGAGCATCATCTTTTGCAAGAGAGCCTTAAGAACACGCTTTTAGTGAAATATTATGGAATCGAGGAGGATTACCTTAAAGATAAAGAGCGTTATTATGGAGCGGTGGGGGAGATTGAGAATTTTTTTATTCAAGGGATCCTCCCTTGGTATGAGAAGAATGATCCCAATAAAGTTGAGAGGATCTGGAATATGGCAATCGATGGAATTGCCAAAGCCTCTGAAGTCAATGAGACGAAGCAGAAGAAATTTGAGGTGACCGAGAATGCCCGGCTTTTGACTTTAAAGGGGGATTCCCTTTTAAAAATAGGCAATAAAGAGGGGGCCAAGCAGACTTATAAATCCATTTTAGTGCGCTATCCAGAATATCCAAAGTACGAGGAAGTGAAGAAAAAAATAATTGAGCTGATGGAGGTAGAAGGAGCTCGATAGTATTCTTTCACTCCCTTGATTATAAATTATTTTACGTTATTCGTCCCAAATCCTCGAATTTTACTGAGGTGATCGAGAGATACGACCAAAACGTCCTTCGATAATTCCTTTGATAGACAAATCTTCGTTGAGAAGGGGCCAATGAATCCCGCAAGGAGAAATTTCCATTGTCGAAATTTCTTTCTCGGTGGCTACAGAGAGGTATTCGTTTGCTGAGCAAGGAAACTTGACCTCACGTCCATCATTTAGGGTGATGACGATCCAACCGTTCATATGACGAGCCTCTGTTGGCTCTAATAAATCTAAATCAGTTTCCAAAGTATTCATTCCACCTCATTTTGATAAGATCGATATTCTCTGCGACCAGCTCTTCTGCTCTTTTTAAATCCTGCCATTCCATTCGTTTGCCGTATTCAATTTGGATCGGCTCGACCCATATCTTTGCCTCTCCACCCGCTTTACGAACATGGACGTGGATCGGTTCATGCCCATCTCCTGAATAAAAACTAACGACAAAACCTTCTTTTCGAAAAATTTCAGGCATAGACACATAGTAACCTCATATGTCTAGTGATTCAATCTCTTTTCAGTATTGAAATTCATTCCCTTTCACCTGTTCAGGTTTTAGGAGGGAAGGTTCAAGAATCAAAATTTTAGATTGTGAAGCCGTTCTTGGGCGATAGAAAGGAGCAGAGAAATATGAGTAGTACACGGAAATCGGCGGTAGTGGTCTCGATCGCAGTGATGGCCTCTCGGGTTTTGGGGCTCGTTCGTGAAGTAGTGTTTGCTTCTCTTTTTGGGGCGGGAAAATTTTATGATGCCTATTTAGGGGCCTTTCGAATCCCGAATCTTTTTCGTGATTTATTTGCGGAAGGGGCTTTATCCACTGCCTTTACGACAGTTTTCACCAAAAAATTGGAGAAGGAGGGGGAGGAGTCGGCTTGGTATTTAGCGAATCTTGTTCTCACAATACTTCTGATTGGAATGGCGGTTCTTTGTCTTTGCGGGATCCTTTTTTCACCGTGGATCGTTTCGGTGACGAATCCCGGCTTTCAACATGTCGCTGGTAAATTTGAGCTTACCGTTCAGCTCACTCAGATCTTATTTCCCTTTATCGGTTTTGTCTCGGTGGCTGCTTTGGTCATGGGAATGTTAAATGCGAAACGTATTTTCGGAGTTCCGGCCTCCGCATCGAGTGCTTTTAATTTTGTCTCCATTATTGCCGGTGTGGTTTTCGCCTATCTCTTTGAACCTCAAGCGAATCTCTTGAAACCTCATTTTACGGAGAGGGGAATCATGGGGGTTGCCTTTGGTGTTTTACTTGGCGGATTGGCGCAACTTCTGATTCAGCTTCCAACGCTATGGAAAGTGGGATTTCGATTTCGATTTTGTTGGAATTTGAATCATGCGGGATTACGTGAGGTTCTTGTTTTAATGATCCCCAGTGTGATTGCCGGTTCTGCGGTTCAAGTGAATGTCATGGTGAATGGAATTTTTGCCTCCCCAATCGATGGAGGACTTTCTTGGCTGAACTGTGCCTTTCGTCTGATTCAATTCCCGATCGGTGTTTTTGGAGTGGCGATAGCGACGGCAACATTGCCAGCAGTCGCTCGGCAACAGGCTCAAAATGATCTGATTGCCTTTGGCGGGACCTTACGGGAGTCGCTGCGATTCATGTTTTTTTTGACCATTCCGGCTGCAATGGGACTCGCCGTATTTGCTCCGCAGATTATTCAGTTGATTTATGAGCATGGACAATTTGATGCCGAGGATACACGACAAACCGCATGGGCTCTTCAGGCCTATACCTTAGGGCTTGTCGGCTATTCTGGAATCAAGGTGTTAACTCCCTGTTTCTACGCCTTAAATTTACCGAAGATTCCCTTAAATATTAGTTTGATTGCGATTGGGGTGAATCTTCTCCTCAACGGGGTGATGATTTACGTTTTTCATTTAGGTCACGTGGGGTTGGCGTTGAGTACCGGTATTTTAGCGATGATTAATTTTTTGCAGCTTTTCTTTGCGATGCGATCTCGTTTGGATTTGGGCTCCTTTTTGTTTTGGACACGGCATTTGACGAAGATTTTATTTGCCACCGGCATGGCTATCTCCTTTGCCTATTTTAGCTTACTTTTTTTTGGCTCCTTTATGGAATTGAACGGAAGTTGGACTTGGATCAATCCGATGCTCAAGATGCTCTTTCTTCTTTCGACTACCGGAGCGATCTATTTGAGTTTAGGATGGTTTTTGAAGATGGAGGAGATGACTTCGCTGGTGAAACTCATCCAAAGAAAATTGGGGAAAAAGTAGCATGAATTATCCTTTTTCAATTGTCGTCGGAATGTCTGAAAATCGAGTGATT
>CAMAQI010000129.1 GCA_945860255.1 Methylacidiphilum caldifontis | reverse complement strand
GATTCAACCAACCAGAAAACCAATTGCGAAGCAAAAAAACACTAAACAGGGTCTCGAACGTTTGGTGCAGGGGTCCATGGGGGCACAACCAAATCGAAGATTTGCAAAGGGTGAGCAGGGGCTTCGTAGGTTCTTCAAAAATCGCCAAGTTTTTAAACCGCTTATCTTCGCTTATTTACACTGATTTATCCGCAGAGGAACTTAAAACAGGGGGAATTCGTTCGGCTGCCGAAACGAATCCAAAACATGAAAAAAACGATCTTTACAAACGCGTTTGTAAGAGTCGTTTGTTTCATGGTTTGAATTCCGATTCTGATCGGAAATGTCCCTGTTTTGGGATTGGGGATTTAAAACCTTTGTGACCTTTGCGCCTTCGTGTGAGACACTCCCCTGTCTTTGAAATCCTTTTACCGATTCGGGAAGATTCGTTCGTAATGAGCCCGGAAATCTTCCGAGGAGGAGGCGGTGATCTCCAGATCCCGCAAGAGGCCATCTTTTAATCCATAAATCCAGCCGTGCACGGTCAACTCTTGGTTCCGATCCCAGGCCTGTTGGACCACAGTCGTCAGACAGGCGTTGGAGACCTGTTCGATGACATTCAGTTCACAAAGGCGCGCCTCTTTCTCGATATCGGTCGTTAAAATATCGAGCTCTTTTTTATGCTTCGCCGCCACATCTTGCACGTGCCGGAGCCAGTTATCGATCAATCCGAGCTTTTGATTGGAAAGGGCGGCACGGATACCGCCACAGCCATAATGTCCGGTCACAATAATATGCCGCACCTTCAATACATCGACCGCATACTGCATCACCGAGAGACAGTTTAAATCGGAGTGAACAACGACATTGGCAACGTTACGATGAACAAAGATCTGCCCTGGCTCAAGCCCCACAATATCATTCGCTGGCACACGACTATCAGAGCAACCGATCCAAAGATATTGGGGGTTTTGCTGCCCCGCAAGGCGTCGAAAGAACTCCGGATCATGCTCAGTTACGCGAGCGGCCCACGCCTTGTTGTTTTTAAATAGATCGCACATTTGGCACATGGGTGGAAATCTGCCGATTATCGAGGAAATGACAAAAGATATTTATATTATACAAAAAAATAACAGATTGATTTTCTTTCGCACCTAGGATAGAAGCGATGGAGATGAAAGGAGAAAAGAAGATTCCTGCGAAAAAAACCGCTCTCAAGCCCCCCCCGAAAGCCGTTTCTTCTGGACCCAAAGAGAAATCAAAATCGCTACTCCCCCCAAGTGCCGACTTTGCCCATCTCTCCTCGACTCAACGACTTTGGCTGCAAAAGCTCGAGATTCACGATCGACGTGATCTTCTGTTTTATCTTCCCCGTCGTCATGAAGATCGAACCCGTTCGCTCGAATTAGATGGAAGTCGAATCGGGCAATCGCTCGTCGTTCGCGGAGTGGTGCAACAATCCAAATCGGCCTGGTGGCGCGGAGGACGCGGGGTCTTTGAGGTTGCGATCCTTTTAAATCCGGAAACGATCACCGAGCCGCTGACCTCCGATCTTTTAAAGCGGCGCCTGCTACGCTGTCGCTGGTATGGAATGCCCTTTCTAAAAAAATCACTCTGCCAAGGGCGCGAGTTAATTCTTTACGGAAAACTTTTCAAAGACAAAGAGGGTCTTTTAATGACTCATCCGGAGTTTGAGATTCTCGACTCCTCTGAAGATTCGACGATTCATCTCAATCGTCTGACTCCGATCTATCCGCTCACCGAGGGAGTTCCCCAACGCGGAATCCGTGCTTTGCTCTATCGAGAGATCATGGAAAAACCGATTGAAGTGGCGGAATTTTATCCTGTTCCCGAGGATCTCATCTCTCTTCAGGAGGCGATTCCGAATGCTCATTTTCCGGATGATCCTCATCTTCTACAGGCCTCGATGCGCCGGTTGGTGTACGACGAATTTTTCATTCTCCAATGCGTCTTAGCTCAACGTCGGGAGGGACGAAAAAAAATATTAAAGGAGCGAGCGCCACGAAAGATGGAACTCGGAAAAGAGTTTCTGGCCCAGCTCTCCTTTGAACCGACAAAGGCACAACGGCGGGTGATTGCGGAGATTGAACGTGATCTCGAAAATCCGATTCCGATGCATCGCCTTGTTCAGGGAGATGTCGGCTCCGGAAAAACCTTAATCGCGGTTTATGCCATGGTTCTCGCCGTCGAGCGTGGACAACATGCTGCCCTCATGGCCCCGACTGAGATTCTTGCAGAGCAACATTTTCTCAATTTACGGCGATGGCTCGAACCGCTCGGGATCTCCGTCGGACTTCATACCTCAGCGAAAAAGAAAAGTGACCGCTCCCCGATGGATAGCCCAGAGATTCAACAAACTCTTTTTAAAGGCAAAGGCTCGGTCACCGTCGGGACCCATGCCCTACTCTTTGACTCCTTTGTCACGGAACAACTCGGACTCGTGGTCATCGATGAACAACATAAATTTGGGGTGATGCAACGACTGACTTTAGTTCAAAAGGGTCAAAATCCGGATGTACTCGTGATGACCGCAACCCCGATTCCACGAACCTTAGGGATGACTCTCTACGGCGATTTAGAAGTTTCCGTCATCGACGAACTTCCTCCCGGTCGCAGTCCGATTGTCACCCTTTGTCGCAAGGAGAACGAACTTCCCAAAGTGTGGGCCTTCATGCGTAAACAGGTGGAGGAGGGACGACAGGCCTATGTCGTCTATCCCCTGATTGATGAATCAGAAAAAGTGGAGGCGAAAGCGGTTCAAACGGAATATGAGCGGATCATTCCGCTCATGGCCCCCTATCGGGTGGGACTCCTGCATGGACGTCTGAAGCCTGATGAAAAGGAGGCGGTCATGAAAGATTTTCGTGCCGGCCTCATCAAAGTTCTTGTCAGCACCCCCGTCATTGAAGTGGGGGTCGATGTCCCGAATGCCACGCTCATGGTGATCGAAAATGCGGAGAGATTTGGCCTCGCGCAACTCCATCAACTCCGCGGTCGCATTGGACGCGGGGCCCATAAATCCTATTGTGCTCTCATCGGAGAAGCGAAAAGTCTTGAGGGATGGCAACGCTTGAAAGTCATGGAGGAGAGCTGCGACGGATTTAAGATCGCCGAAAAAGATTTCGCCATTCGAGGCCCAGGGAATATCTTTGGTACCGAACAGAGTGGCCTCCCTCCCCTGCGCATCGGCGATTTCCTCCGTGATTTCGACCTTCTTCAACGCTCCCGAAAAGATGCGGGCGAACTCCTCAAATCCGATCCCGAGTTGAAAAAGTTCCCCCAACTCAAACGTCAACTCGATGCGATCCATCTTCAACGCAAAACCTTGGCAACGGTGGGATAAAGATAAGCATAAATCGGTCAAAGACCGAAACCAAGAATTTATCTTGGATGAACCGATTTTCTAGTTCCATAGACATTGCATTGAATTCCGATTTATGAATTTTTAAAAGTCTTTTTCTTTTTTTAGATACCTCTGTACTAGTAATGGCTTGCCTTAATGAGATGAAAAGTTAGATATTTTCCATGGTTAATTTTAAAAATTTTTATTTGATTACATTTTTTGGCCTCACAGTAACCTCTCTTGGATTATTTATTTAAAACCCCTTTCAATTTTAAAAAAGGGGAGATCTATAACCTCCATTTTTTAATTCCTCCATCCGTCGATTTTAATTCAATTAAACGCTCTGTTTTTGTTTACGGAGTTGATAAAAATTGGGCTTGGCGTGCTTCTCCTGCAACCACACTGGATGCGATTGAATTTGATGAGAAAGCTCAGATCATCGAGGCCGGCGAGGCAAGTGAGAATCAATAAACCGGAGGAACCGGAGCTACGGCTCATTTGAAGTGCGAGTCGTTTTGATAAGGAATAAACTCCTTCTGGCTCCGGTTTATGAATAGGCTCCGAAAAAAAAGCGAAGATTTGCCTTCTCGTTTCACAAACCTTTTGCCTTTTATTTTGTGTTCTCTGAGTTCTCTTGCGGCTAAATTCCCAGTAAACAAAAAGACCCCAATATTCTTTCACCTTTCTGTTGCGATTTTACTTAAATTTGTTTACTATCTGTTTCCTTACCACAGGTTCATTTCATGATTCAAAACGAAGAATGGCTCTCACAGGCAACCCAACAACGGGTGAAACCCTTTCATAGCCATCCTCCTCAACTCACCGCAATCCTCAAAGGGGGCTCCGACCGTAGCTTTCATCGAGCGCAAAATGCCGAGAATCTCTCCTGCATCGTCATGCATTACTCCAAGGAGAAAGAGGAGAATCATTACTACGTGGAGATCGGCTCTTTTCTCAAAGATCTCGGCATCCCGGTTCCCGAAATTATCGATCATGACCCGGAACGGCGTCTCGTATGGCTCGAGGATCTTGGGGCCGTCGACCTCTTTTCGATGCGTGAATGGCCCTGGGAAGAGCGTAAAAAAGGCTATCAACTTGCCTTAAAGGCCGCACGCCATCTCCACGATCAAGGGCTCTCGGCAATTCAAGATCGCTCGGTTCGCCTGATGCCAGGATTTGATGAAACGCTTTATGCCTGGGAACGGAACTATTTTCTCATTCAATTTGTCGAAGGACTTGCTGGAGTTCATCCGACCTCGGAACATCTCATCGGACTTGAAGATGAGCTGCAATCCCTTGCCGTTCGCCTTTGTGAAGAGACCCCTTGCCTCGTTCATCGTGATTTTCAATCGCAAAATATTATGATCCGTGACGACAAGGCTTTTCTCATCGATTTCCAAGGAATGCGGATCGGAAACCGTTTCTACGACCTCGGCTCTCTTCTTTTTGACCCCTACGTGGGCTTTGAGGAGTCTCAACAATTAGAGCTTTTACATTTTTACGATTCATTAGGCGAAAGCGGGGATTGGGACTCTTTCCTCACCTCCTTTTATGAGGCCTCGATTAATCGTCTCATGCAGGCCCTGGGCGCCTACGGCTTTCTCTCCCGTCATAAAGGAAAAACCCATTTCCTCCAACATGTCCCCTCTGGATTAAAAAATCTAAAAATCGCCGCAACTCGCGCCGGCTCCGTCCCTCTCCTCGTAAAACTCATCGATAGTTGCCTCGAACATCAAATTTCAAAAGCAACTGAATAAAAAAAGGTCCTATGTCTAATTACGAATACAAAGCTCAAATTATCGATGCTAAATCGTATGATTATATTCGAAAACTCGTCTATCAACATAGCCGCATCAACCTCGGCGACGACAAGCTCGATCTCGTTTCTGCAAGACTCAATAAACGTCTTCGAGAAACCAAAATTTTAACGATCCCCGATTACATCGACTACCTCAATGCCAACGAAGGGGAGATGGAAAATCTCATCGATATTATCTCGACAAATCACACCTTCTTTTTTCGTGAAATCCAGCATTTCGAGTTTATGCAGACCCATGCATTGCCGGAACTCCACAACTACGCAAAAAACCAAGGAGGGAGTGAATTCCGTTTATGGTGTGCCGCAAGCTCTTCCGGAGATGAGCCCTACTCCTTAGCAATTCAACTTCAGGAATATTTTAAAAATAAAAACTTTAATTGGGATATTCAAGCGACCGATATCTCGAACCGAATCTTAGCAAAAGCTCAAAATGCCGTTTTTCCCGAAGAACGACTTAAAGAAGTTCGCCCCGATCTCCTCCGTTCCTATTTCCAAAAAGGATTTGGAGCGCAAGAGGGATTTTATCGAGTGAAAGAAGAACTTCGGCAGAAGGTTACTTTTTCTCGATTGAACTTACTTCAGCCACAGTATCCGTTCCAAAAACCGTTTCATGTAATCTTCTGTCGCAATGTCATGATCTATTTTGATCGCCAGACTCAGGAGGAGCTCGTGAATCATCTTTCTAATATTTTAGTTCCTGGCGGCTACTTAATGATCGGACACTCCGAAAGTTTGACCGGAATTAAGCACCCCTTAAAGTCTGTCAAACCGGCAATCTACCAAAAAATTTAATCTATTAAATTATGAATAAAAAAATCAGAGTTTTAATTGTTGATGATTCGGCCATCGTCCGAAAAATAGTCTCCGATGCCTTGAGTAAAGATCCAGAGATCGAAGTCGTCGGTACCGCCATCGATCCTTACGTCGCACGCGATAAAATTATCGAACTCACACCGGATGTTCTCACTTTAGATATCGAAATGCCGCGAATGGATGGACTGACCTTCCTCAAGATCATCATGGAACATCGACCGATGCCGGTCATCATCATGAGTTCGCTCACTCAAGCGGGATCGAAATATGCCCTGGAGGCTTTAAATAGCGGCGCCGTTGATGTGCTGGCGAAACCGAGCGGTTCTTACTCGGTCGGACAACTTGCCGAAATCCTTCCGGCACGAGTCAAAGAGGCCGCTGCCGCTAAAATTAAGTTTAAAACCGTTAAAGAAACCGCTGCCCATGAGGTCGCTAAAAAAACCACGGTCAAACACAGCATTCAAACGCCGAGTGGTTCCAAATTTCACCCTCGTCAACTGATCCTTCTCGGTGCCTCAACCGGTGGAACAGAGGCCCTCAAGGAGGTGCTCACTCAAATGCCGGATGGTTTACCAGGAATTTGTATCGTTCAACACATTCCGGCCTATTTTTCAAAAACTTTTGCCGATCGTCTCGACGAACTCTGCCAATTCAAGGTTCGTGAAGCGCAAAATGGAGATCGCGTGGAGCCGGGCCTAGCGCTTGTCGCCCCAGGGGGATTTCATATGACGGTCAAATGGTACAGCGACCATTATAAAGTGCATTTGAATGAAGAGGCGATGGTTTGCCATCAACGTCCCGCAGTCGATGTTCTATTTAATAGTGGAGCCAAAGAGGCCGG
>CAMAQI010000128.1 GCA_945860255.1 Methylacidiphilum caldifontis | reverse complement strand
GATATCACGGATCACACGGATTTCAAACAGTTTAGGAAAAATTGTACGGTCACCTTGTGGGTGAAGGAAAAAACAGAGGTTAATTTTCATAAATTCTTCCATCCGTGGTATCTGTGTTATCCGTGGTTAAATAGATTGCCGAATTTAGGTTAAATCCCTTTGAGGAGCCTCGAGGTAAGGAAAAAATATTAACCTAAAAATCCGGTGAGGGGACTGGTGGCAGAGGCATTTTTTCGGGCAATGGGTAGGCCCATTTCGTAGGCGGCTCGGCCCGATTCGACGGCCGATTTAAAGGCCTCCCCCATGCGGCGGGGATCGCGTGCAATGGCGATGGCGGTATTCACCAAAACGGCTGAGGCTCCCATCTCTAGAGCGGCGGCGGCGTGGGAAGGAGCTCCGAGGCCCGCATCGATAATGACAGGAACCGTTGCTTGCTCGATAATGATTTCGATCTGTCCCCGGGTCTCTAAGCCGCGATTGGAGCCAATCGGCGCCCCCAAGGGCATGACCGTTGCGACCCCAATATCTTGAAGTCGTTTGGCCAGCACAGGGTCGGCATTGATGTACGGCATGACGACGAAACCCTCTTTCACTAAAATCTTAGCGGCCTCAAAGGTTTCGATCGGATCGGGGAGTAAAAATCGGGGGTCCGGATGGATTTCCAGCTTCACCCATTTCGGAAGTCCGGCACTTGCTGCCAATCGGGCGAGTCGGACCGCCTCAGCGGCGTTCATCGCTCCGCTGGTGTTGGGGAGGAGAAGATAGCGTTTGGGATCGATAAACTTCAAAATATCGGCGTAGGGATCCTCTTTCCCTGTCAGATCGGCGCGCCGTAAGGCGACGGTGACGATTTCCGTGCCTGAGGCCTCCAGAGAGTCGGCCATCGTTTGGTTGGAGGAAAACTTTCCTGTGCCCAGAAGAAGTCGCGAATTAAAAGTACGATCAGCGATAGACCAAGTTTGATTCATAAACTTACTTCACGAACTCGAGTTCGACAGGCTCTGGGATGATCCCCATCTCATGGGCCTCTTGAAGGAAAAGTTCGATCGCCTTTCGTCCACGGTCGCCGTAGTCGAGGGTGAGTTCATTCACATACATGCCGACAAATTCATCGTTCAAGGCATCGTCTAATCCACGTCCCCATTGCTTGGCATACTCCAATGCCTCTGAGCGATGATCGAGTGAATATTGGATGCTCTCTTTTAAAATTTTATTGATCAGCGGAAGTTTTTCAGCCCCGATTCCTTTACGGATGACATTGCCGCCGAGAGGAAGGGGAAGTCCTCCGGTTTTTTGATGCCACCAGGCTCCGAGATCCTCGATCAAATGAAATCCCTCGGTTTTATAAGTCAACTGACCTTCATGAATAATCAACCCGACATCGGCACGTCCGGCTTTGACCGTATCAAAGATCTCGTCGAATCCGACGACGCGATATTCAAATTCGACATCACGAAGGCCAAGATAAAGTTGAAGAGCGAGAAAGGCGCTCGTGAGTTTTCCGGGGACCGCGATAATTAACTTGGAGAGCTCCTCTTTTTTGTACGGCTTGAGAGCGACCAGGCGCGGTCCGTAGTTATCTCCCATACTGGCACCGCAGGGAAGTAGGGCATAGTTCTTTAAAACATAGGCATAGGCATGAATCGAAATTGCGCTGATATCGAGCTCTTGACGTTTGGCCCGTTGGTTCAAGGTCTCAATATCTTGAAGAATATGTTCAAATTCGTAGCCATGCGTCTCAATCTTGTTTTTTGCGAGGGCATAAAACATGAAGGCATCATCGGGATCGGGGGAGTGTCCAAGCGTCAATTTCATATGGAAACGGTTATGTGGAAGATCCGTAAGAAGTAAAATTTAATCGGGGGAAATGAGAAGGCGTTGGCGCTGTGCCTCGTAGAGAAAGATCCCCGCACAGTTGGCGACATTGAGGGAATCGACACCGAATGCCATCGGGATAGCGACCGATTCATCACACTCCGCTAAAATTTCCGGAGTGACTCCCTTCCCTTCGCTGCCAAAGATAAAGCAGATCGGTCCTTTTAAATCGAGTTGCGATAAGACTTTCCCCTCGGCATGAGGATGAGCAGCGATGCAGCGAATTCCTCGGCTCTTCATGATTTTCAACACAGCAAGCAGGGAGGGGGGCTGAGCGATTTGAAGTTTAAAAATCTCTCCCATCGAACTGTGGATCGCCCAACGAATATAGGGAGGGCAAGCGTTCTCGCCAAGGATGACCCCTTGGACTCCAAAGGCCGCAGCGCTGCGGCAGATTAATCCGATATTGCCGGCGTTGACGATCTGATCGATCGCAATCCAAAGATCAGGGATTGGGGACTTCTGCAAAAGTTCCTCGAGCAAAGGTAAGGGGGGGATTTTTCCAAATCCAATGACTCCTTGATAAAAAGTAGCTCCTGTCAGTTCCTCTAAAACGGTTTTCTCGACAGAATAAACTCGAATCATTTCCGCTCTTCGTTCCAGAATTGGGCGATAGATCTCAATCCAAGACGGGGGCATCATCAGAGAGATCACTTCGATCGAGCTTTCGAGCATCCGTCGGACGACCTTCTCCCCGTCGGCAAAGAAAATTCCCTGTTTGCGATGTTCGAGGGGGCGGCGCAAGGTGCGGTAGGGAGCCAGATCTGGCAAATCCCAAGAGGTTAACGGTATCAATTCAAACATCGTGAGATCGCTATAATCCGAGGAGGAGATCGCACAAGGAAAAAACAAAAACCGTTCTCACCCCACTCCCTGCGTGATAACGCAAAATCTCCTCTGTTTTTTAAACGCTGCGTCTCTGCGTCGCTGCGGGAGACTGGTATTCAATGCCTTTAATTTCCCCCAATTAGCGAAGATCAGAGGTTTTCAATTCTGTGAACTTCCGTGTATTTTGTGGTTAAAGATTTATTTTTTAGGATGAATTCGAATTTTGAATTAAACTTTCTGTTTTCGTGTCTCTTAGTGAAGTAAACTTCCTGAAATATATAAAAAACTTATAATCAGATAGTTATGAAAAATACAATTTTTGCATCGATAGGGAGGATGGGGAGGATAAACTCAAAAACAATTTTCATTTGTCTTTATCCTAAACATCCTGAATATCGATGCATAAAATCCGCTTCACTCCTGTGCCATTCCCCATTCCATGGGGACAGCTGCTTGGTGTGAGAATGTTTTTTGCATTTCCCAATCGGGAAAGCCGATTTAAGTTCATTCGTTATGGAGTTGAAAAGAGAGATCTCTTGGCGGTATGAAGAGGAATTGTATGCTCGGGGCTTGTTCCAGATTGCAGGAGTCGATGAAGTCGGGAGAGGGCCTCTTGCCGGCTCTGTTGTTGCGGCGGCGGTGATTTTGCCCCGTGGGTTTAAGGGAGGGGGATTAAATGATTCGAAAAAACTGACGCCCGCGAAACGGAGTCAACGAGCCGCCGAACTTCGAGGGAATCCTGAGGTGATCTGGGCTTTAGGGGAGGCAACGGTTGAGGAGATTGATCAACATAACATTCTCCAAGCGACCTTTATCGCCATGCGTCGTGCGGTTGCCGCACTCTCTCGAAAACCGGATTTTGCGTTGGTTGATGGCAATCAAGATCCGAAGTTGGGACTGCCGATTCAAACCGTCGTTGGCGGGGATGGACTTTCTCCTTCGATTGCGGCGGCCTCGATCATTGCGAAGCAGCATCGGGATGAGGGGATGGAGATATTGGCAGAAAAATATCCCGGTTACGGATTCGAGAAGCATAAAGGCTACGGAACAGCAATGCATCTCGCCGCGCTTCAGAAATTAGGGCCTACCCCCATCCATCGGATGAGTTTTGAGCCGGTGCGAAAGAGTCTACGATAGGCCTAATTTTTAGCCACAGAGAACGCATAGAACTCAAAAAGGAAAAGGCTTTAAACCACAAAAGGCCCGTAAAAGTGAGGGAACCCCACTTACGCTCATCTATCGGTAAAAAGGAGGTAAATCATTAATAATATTAATCTAATTATGAAATTTAAGTACTTTATCAAATAGATTAGAGATGCTTTAATAAGCCTCTCGAGGCTCCTCGAATAAAATTAAAAGCAAGGAATTCAATGAATCGTAAAATCCAAAAGTTCTGTACAATGACTTGCGTCACCTTGACGTTAGCCATCATCTCTTTGATCGGAGTGACTGCCCAAGAGGCGGCGGCTCCAGTGGAAGCTCCAACGGCTGACCAACGAATTGGGGGTCTTGAAGCTTATATTAAAAACACCGATCCTACAGGGAGCACGATCTCCGGTTTTGCGGGGCCTGGACATAATGCGTGGTTGATGACCTCAGCGGCCTTAGTTCTTTTTATGACGCTACCTGGACTCGCTCTTTTTTATGGTGGTCTGGTTCGTACCAAAAACGTTCTCTCTGTTTTAGCTCAATGCTTAGGGATTACCGGATTGGTCATCGCCCTTTGGTATACCGTTGGCTATAGCTTAGTCTTTGGAGCAAGCTTTGGGAGTCCTTACCTTGGCGGAGTTGAAAACTTCTTTATGAAAGATGTTGATAGCGCTCCGAACACTAATTATTGCTACTGGGTTTCTGAAAATCTCTTCGCGATGTTTCAGCTCATGTTTGCGATTATTACCCCAGCTTTAATTATCGGTGCAATTGCAGAGCGGATGAAGTTTTCCGCTATTTTACTTTTTGTCACACTTTGGATGTTTGTTGTTTATTTCCCTGTCGCTCATATGACCTGGGGATCGACAGGACTGATGAACGGCGTCTGGAATGCCGATGCAAAAATTCCTGCGATCGATTTTGCAGGAGGAACCGTTGTTCACATGACCTCCGGTTGGTCTGCGCTTGTGCTCTGTTTGATGCTTGGAAAACGTTTGGGCTTTGGACATACGATGATGACGCCACATAGCACCGTTCTTTGTATGGTTGGGACAGGGATGCTCTATGTGGGTTGGTTCGGATTCAATGCCGGAAGCGCACTTGCTTCCGACGGGGTTGCGGCCAGTGCCTTTACAGCGACGACACTTGCTGCGGGGATTGCCTGTGCGACTTGGGGAGCGGTCGAGTGGTTGATCAAAGGGAAGCCTTCCGTTGTTGGAATGTGTACAGGACTTGTCGCAGGACTCGTGATTATCACTCCGGCGGCTGGATTTGTCACTCCGACAAGTTCGGTGATCATCGGAATTATTGGAGCTGTAGGCTCTTATTTTGCCTGTAATAAAATCAAACAACTGTTCGGGTACGATGATTCCTTGGATACCTTTGGAGTTCATGCGGTTTGCGGAACGCTTGGGGCGATCGTGGCCGGCATCTTTGCTGATCCGATGATTAATTCGAACCTCATTTCAGAGGGCTATGCTGCTAAAAACGGGTTAAAGGCTCTCGTCGAAGGGGGAACTCTCTGGAAAGCTCAATTGAGTTCGATTGGAATCACTCTTTTGATCTCCGTCGTTGGAACAGTCGTTATCACGTTGATCGTCAAAGCGCTCGTTGGATTACGTCCGGTTGCGGAAACCGAAGAAAAAGGACTTGATATCGTCGAACACGGCGAGCATGGATACGAGCATTAATTTGTTTCGATATCTTTAAAAAATGTCATTATCAATAATCCCCTCGAAGTGGAGTGCTTTGGGGGGACTTTAAAATCGATCCTTGGAGAGAAAAATGCCTGAACGAATTATTGCATTAGCGAAAGAAGTTTCAAATCTTGCGAACAAGCAAATCAGCGAAATCCAATCGGTCAGTCGTCTGACGAAAATTCTTGCAATGAATGCCCTTGTGGAGTCGGCTCATGCAGGGGAATTCGGAAAGGGATTTGCGATCGTGGCTCAAGAGGTCTCAGAGATCTCCGATCGGATGAGCAGGATCTCCAAGGAATTTTCCTCCAATCTTGGGGAAAAGCTCAAAGAGATTGATACTCTTGGAAAAACACTCGTTGAACAGATCCGCGGGGGGCGGCTCGTCGATCTCGCTCATAACATGATTGAAATCATGGATCGCAATCTTTATGAACGCTCTTGTGACGTTCGTTGGTGGGCGACCGATTCGGCGGTGGTGGATGTTGCGACTGAGCCTGAGCCTGAGAAAAAAAGTTACGCCTCGCAACGGCTCTCGGTTATTTTAGGGGCCTATACCGTTTATTTAGATATCTGGATCCTCGATTGTCAGGGCAAAGTCCTTGCTTCAGGACGTCCCCAAGAATTCCCTGAGGTCGCTAAACAAAACCTCTCGAATGCCGCTTGGTTTCAAGAGGCTTTAAATTCAAATTCCGGAAACGATTTCTCGGTCGCCGACATCGAAGTCGCTTCAGCTCTTAATAATAGAGCAGTTGCGATCTATGCCTCCTCGATTCGGGCAGGGGGAGAGGCCACTGGAAAGGTTATTGGGGTTTTGGGGATCTTTTTTGATTGGGAGGCCCAATCTCAAGCGATAGTGGATAGCGTTCACTTAACGAAAGAGGAGAAAGATCATTCGACCGCTCTTCTTGTCGATTCAAAATTTAGAATTATCGCTTCAAGCAAAAAAACAGGGGTTTTAACCGATAAAATTCCGCTCAAATTAGAGCTGGGCTCTCAAGGGAATTATCTCAACGAAAAGGGAGAGATTGTCGGTTTCTCTCGAACTCCTGGCTACGAGACCTATCAAGGGCTCGGATGGTATGGGGTGATTGTTCAAGAGCAAAAGAAGTAACGATTGGTTCTTGTTTGATTGAACCTAAAAAAAGCAGTTTGAACCACGGATAACGCGGATCACACGGATTTTCAACGGTTTAGGAAAAATCACCCCTTCACCTTATGGGTGAAGGAAAAAACAGAGGTTCATTTTCATAAACTCCTCCATCCGTGGTATCTGTGTTATCCGTG
>CAMAQI010000127.1 GCA_945860255.1 Methylacidiphilum caldifontis | reverse complement strand
TTCATTCTTTTCATCCCTCACAAGTTATCTCTGTCATCATGGGTGGCGGAGCTGGAACCCGTCTTTTTCCTCTGACAAAAGAACGAGCAAAGCCTGCGGTTCCGATCGCCGGGAAGTATCGACTGGTCGATATCCCGATCAGTAACTGTATTAACTCCGATCTTAAACGAATTTTCCTCCTCACCCAATTCAATAGCTCCTCGATGCATCGCCATGTTCAACAGAGTTTCAGTTTTGATAGTTTCTCCGGGGGATTCGTCGAACTCCTCGCCGCTCAACAAACCCCGAAAAGTGCCGCTTGGTATCAAGGAACCGCTGATGCGGTTCGTCAAAACTTTGCTCACTTTAACACTCATCCCCACGATTACGTTCTCATTCTCAGCGGAGATCAACTCTATCGAATGGATTTCCAAAAACTGATCGATGAACATATTAAAAGTAAAGCCGACCTCACCGTTTCAACGATCCCCGTAAATCGCGAAAGCGCCAAAGGATTCGGGATCATGCACATCGATGACAAACAAAAGATCACCCGTTTTGTTGAAAAACCAAAAGAGGAAAAACTCCTCCAAACGCTTCGTCTTGATGAAAAAACATTGAAATTCATGGGACAAGACCCCAAAGAAGAGCTCTACCTCGCCTCCATGGGGATCTATCTCTTCAACCGTGAGGCACTCGCAAAGGCTCTTTCGGGGTCAGAGCCCGATTTCGGAAAAGAGATTATCCCTCAACTGATCGAAAAAATTAATGTTCACGCTCATATCTACCAAGGCTATTGGGAAGATATCGGAACAATTAAATCGTTTTTCGATGCCAATCTCGATCTTTGCGAGCCGGTTCCTCAATTCAATATTTTTGATGAATCCTCTCCGATTTATTCCCACGTAAGGCACCTTCCTCCTTCTAAAATTCTCCACGCAGAGATTGATCGATCGATTATTGCGGAAGGATGTACGATTCTCGAATCAAAAATTGATCATTGTTTAATCGGAATCCGGAGTCGCATTCAAAGTGGATCCGTCATTAAAGATACGATCGTTATGGGACATGATCATTTTGAGTCAAGCGCGTCGATCCAAAAACATGCCACTCAAAACATCCCACGAATGGGAATCGGAAACAACTGTCACATCGAGCAAACCATCGTTGATAAAAACGCCCGCATTGGCGATGACGTGAAAATTAACCCCGAAGGAAAACCGTCGAATTTTGACGGGGAAAACTTCTACATCCGCGACGGGGTTGTCATCATCCCAAAAGGGGCGATCGTCGCGAGCGGCTCGGTCATCTAAAAAACCTACGATAAGTCGGCATAACGAAAGTCAATGGTTTCAACCGCTGATCTTCGCTCATTTCCACAAATTAAAGACATTCAATACATGTCTCCCGCAGCGACGCAGAGACGCAGCGTTTAAAAACAAGGAAGAGTCATCCGCCAAAAGGTGATCTCTTTCTCGGGAGCGATCGCGCATAGGCGTCAACTTAAGGGAAAAGAAAATACAATTTAAAATATTTTCACGCAAAGCCGCAAAGCTTCCCAAGGTTCTCCCCTTAGGAAATTAAAAAATACAATAGACTTTAACAACAAACTCATTTGTCTTTCGGGAGGCGCCTTGGGCAACTTTGCGCCTTTGTGTGAGAAATTGTCTTTAAATATTTCTTAAGTGACGCTCATGCGCACGTGCGGGATCGGTCCCGAGAAATTCCTAATGCAAAATTGGGGATGATTAGAGAAGAGGATCTAATTGTTTGGTGCAGAGGCAAACACCGATTTCAAACTCTCAGCCTCTCCGCGCGAGGCACTTCTCTGTATTTTAAATGCCGTAATATTTTCTGATTCCCCAATTCAGCCAAGAACGGGGAACTAGCCGTAATAAAATCGGGGCGATCTTTGATTGAAATAAATCACCAACGGCAATTCGCGGTGGGTAGTCTTTTCCCTCAATGATCTGGATCACCGCCTCGGTGACGATTTTCGAATCAGGGGCACTCCTCATATCGGCTTCGATTTTTTCTAAAATTGATTTCTCCCGCTGATTCAATGCTTCAGAAATCGCCATCGCCTGATTGAAGTCGCTTTGAATATCCCCTGGCTGCAGATCGATGAATCGAATTTGACCGTTTTCAGATTCGATTTGTAACGATTGTGTCAACGTACTCAAAGCCGCTTTTCCCATACTATACGGACCCATCATCGGAATCGGGAACCGAGCCGCTAGAGAGGTCACTTGAATCACCGTTGCCGATTTATTTTTCCTCAATAAAGGAAGCATTTGACGTAGAAAAAAATAAGGTCCCCGCACCAAAACTCGCCATTGCTGATCCCAAGCCTCGATCGGAAAACTTTCCATCGCCCCAAACACTCCATTTCCCGCATTATTAATCAAAATAGCGATCGATCCCGCCTCCCGTTCAATCTGTTCCGCAGCCTCTGCAATCGAACAATCGGACTCTAAATCCAAAACCACAGGATGAAATCGAGGCCGTTGAGGAAGTCGATCCAATCGTCGGGAGGTCCCCCAGACCTCATATCCTCGCTCTAAAAGCGATTCGGCCATCGCCTTACCTAACCCAGAACTGGCTCCGGTGATCACAATTTTTTTAGAAGCGTTCAAAATTTCCATACGGTTAAGCAGGAGTCTTGCGGGAACTCCCTGATTCGTCAAACCCGTTCCAAACTAAAAAACCCTCCTAGTGAAGTGAAATTCTTTAAAACCTTTCCTCTCGCGAAACAACTGTCTCCATGGAATGGGAAATGGCACAGCCCCGACAGGTCGGGGCAGAGTTGTGAAGCGGATTTTTTGCATCGATTCGGAGGATTTTCAGGATAATGACAAATGAAAAATGTTTTTGAATTTATCCTCCCCATCCTCCCTATCGATGCAAAGAAATCTTCATGATCCTAGGGTTCCTATTCAAAATGATCGTTTTTCCAACTGACAAATCGGTTACTTTCCTGCAACTTCGTTTCTCTTATGTCTTCTGTGAACCAAATTGCGAACCGTGAAATTCTTAACCTCGTTCCCTATGAACCGGGAAAACCGATCGACGATGTTGCGCGCGAACTCGGACTAAATCCCGAATCGATCATTAAACTCGCCTCGAACGAGAACCCCCTCGGACCCTCTCCAAAGGCACTGCTTGCGATGCGTGAGACGTTGGAAAAGCTTCACTTCTATCCCGATGGAGGGGGATTCCACCTCCGTGAAGGGATCGCTCAACAATTTAAAATTCAACGTGAAAACGTCATTCTCGGAAACGGCTCGAATGAAATTATCGAGCTTCTTTACCACACCTTTACCCGTCCCGGAGAGCATGAGGTCATCACTGTTCGCAATGCTTTTGCCGTCTATCATCTCATGGCACAGCTTTTTGGAGTCCGATGCATTGAGGTTCCGGATCACGACTATACTCACGATTTAGAGGCGATGCTTGCAGCGATCACCCCCAAAACCCGACTCCTCTTTGTCGCAAACCCGAATAATCCGACCGGCACTCGGGTGAGTAATGAATCGTTAGATCGCTTCATCAAAGCCCTTCCGGATCATGTGATCCTCGTTTTAGATGAGGCCTATTACGAGTTTCTCGATAATCCTCCGAATTCACTTCAATACGTCAAAGAGGGACGAAAAGTCGTGCTCATGCGCACCTTTTCCAAAATTCAAGGCCTTGCCGGAATTCGGATTGGCTACGGACTCGCACCGGTCGAGATCGCCGACCTCCTCCAAAGAGCACGACAACCGTTCAACACCAACTCCATCGCACAAGCCGGAGCACTTGCAGGACTCAAAGACCTTGAGCACCAACGAAAAACAAAACAGATCACCGATCTCGGTCGCTCACTTTTAGAGGATTCCTTTAAAAAACGAGGACTCCCCTACGTTCCCTCCGTCGCCAATTTTGTCCTCGTGAATGTCGGCGATGCCAATCTGGTCTTCAAAGCTCTGCTTCAAAAAGGAATCATCGTTCGCTCAATGGTCAGTTACAAAATGCCAGAATGGATTCGAGTCAGCATCGGCACCAATGAACAAAATCTCGCCTTTCTTAAAGCCCTAGAGGAAGTTCTCAAATAGCCGTTATGAAACTTGAACGTATCGCCATTTTAGCCCCCGGTCTCCTTGGCGGTTCTTTAGCCCTCGCACTGCAACAGCGTCACCCCAAAATTGCTCTCTCGATTTATGCCCGTCGCGAGTCGGTGATTCAAGAGATGAAAGCGGCCGCTCTTCAGGCTGATTACTTTACCGACCCCCTCCTTGCGATTCACAATGCTGATCTTGTTATTTTTTGCATGACCGTCGATGCGATCCCCGAAGTTGCCCAAAGAATCCGTCACGGCTTTAAAGAAAACGCCATTGTCACCGATGTCGGGAGCGTCAAAGAAAAACTCGATCTGAAAATGAGAAAGATTTTTGAATCCCCCAATCCTCCTCATCTTCGTTGGATCGGAGGACACCCGATGGCCGGTGGCGAAAAAACCGGATTCTCTGCCGCTCACGCAACTCTCTTTGAGACCTCAACCACCGTGCTCACCCCTACCAAAGAGTCCGATCCAGAAGCCCTCTCCCTTTTAACCGAATTTTGGCGCTCTTTGGGATCAAAAGTCCTGCTCTGCACTCCTCAGGAACACGATCAACGAGTCGCTCAAATCAGCCATCTGACCCACCTCACCGCCTCTGCCCTTGTCAATGCCGTCTCCCCCGAGAGTATTGAAGTGCGTGGTCCGGGATTTCGCGATACCACACGAGTCGCCGCCGGCTCTCCCGCAATGTGGACTGAGATCCTGATGCAAAATCGCAAGGCCGTTCTGACCGCCCTTGAATCACTCCAGAATCAACTCTCCCTGATCCAAAAAAACCTTCAAAATTCTGAGAGTGAAAAAATTACCGCGTGGCTTGAAAAATCATCGAAAACTCGCGCTCAGCTTTAATTCACTGAAAAAGATCACGAAATTAAACTCCACTCAATTTCAGTTAACATATTAATTTAATCGATCATTAAACAATATTTTTATAATATAATATTGCTATCTTACATCAGTTCAGTAAAAGATAAAAATGATTCAATCATTCTCCCAAAAAAGTCTGCGATCAAAATTAACCGTAATCTTTGGGACCTTAGTCGGAGTTTCCCTGATTGCAGGATTTTTTAGCTACCGAACCACTGTCAAACTCGAGAAGACCATCGAATCATTAATCAATGTCCATATGAGCGCCACTGAAAAGGTACTCCAATCGGATATGGCCCACGATCAGCTCCGAGCAATTGCCTTCCGGGCCATTATCGGCATGCAAACCGGAAGCAAACCGGAAGTTGAAGCAGCGAGAGAGGAGTTTGCAGAAGCAAAAATCGCTTTTGAAGGAGGGATCTCCTCCATTAATGATCTTCCGGTCTCAAAAGATATTCATGCCGCCATTAAAGAAGTGCAACCGCGATTGAAACTTTACCTCGAGACCATCGACTCCCTGATTGAAATGAGTGAAAAAGGGGAAAAAATAAGAGCCTTAGAATCACTCCCCTCCTTTGGTACCCTTTTTGAAGAACTTGCAGAAAAAATGGCGGCTCTCGAAGAGCATATTTTTGAAGAGGCAAAGAAAACCTCTGAAGAGAGCAACAATCAGGTCAATGTCGCAAAAATAGTCACCCTCCTCTCGATCCTCACGATGATCGTGATTGGAATCATCTCAATTCTTTATACGCAAAGATCGATCATCCATGCCCTTGAAAATTGTATCCAAGCGATCACACAGGTTTCCAAAAATGTCTCCAGCGCCTCGACTGAGATCGAATCGGCAAGTCAGCATCTTGCCTCAGGGGCCTCCGAGCAAGCAGCGGGACTTGAAGAGACCAGTGCCAGCATGGAGGAAATCGCCAGCATGATCGTTCAAAATGTCGAAAACTCCAATCACTCCAAAAAAATTTCCATCGATGCTAAAGAGTCCTCTGAAAAGGGGATCTCCTACATGAGCGAGATGAATAGCTCCATCAACGGCATTCGTGCCTCCGCGGCAGAGATGAAAGAGGCCGTTTCAAGCATGCAAAATGCGGAAAATCAAATTGCCAAAATCGTGAAAGATATCGATGAAATCGCCTTTCAAACCAATATCCTTGCTCTCAATGCCGCTGTCGAAGCGGCTCGTGCGGGTGAGGCAGGGGCTGGATTTGCGGTCGTTGCCGATGAGGTCCGTAACCTCGCCCAACGAAGTGCCCAAGCCGCTCGCGAGACGGCTTCGAAAATCGAGGAGTCGATCAAGATCAGTCATCGCAGTGTCATCGCTTCCGATAAGGTCAGTCAAAGCCTCACGATGCTCGATCAAACCACCCAAAGAGTCGAAAGCGGATTCCAAGAGATCCTCACCCAAACTCGTAGCGTCAGTGATGTCGTCATCCAAATCTCTCAAGCGACCCAAGAACAATCTCTCGGAGTCCAAGAAACGAAAAACTCTCTCAATCAAATCGATCAAATCACCCAGGCCAATGCCGCCCAAGCAGAGGAGACCTCTCAAGCCGCGCATAGCCTGACCGAACAGGTCGATGGACTCCATCAGGCCCTAGACGTTCTAAAATTACTCGTGGAAGGAAAATCAGAGGCTCACACCACCTCAGTTCATCTCTCCTCTCCCCAACGCCCGACGACCGCACATCGACTTCATTAATTTAAAAACGCAAACTACTTGCATATAAGATTGACAGATCCGAGAAAAAAACTAGAAATTTAAACACAGCCATCCCACAGGGATGGTTGAATTTTCTGTAAAATAAAAAGGTTTGGGCGCTGTTTACTCTGCCACAAGGTAGAGGGATGAATAAAAAGTCCAAAAAACAGGCACCCAAACCCAAA
>CAMAQI010000126.1 GCA_945860255.1 Methylacidiphilum caldifontis | reverse complement strand
GTCACGCTGACCGCCAACACTGGTGCGCCGCGTGGGTGACTGCGAGGCCGACCAACGTCCCTTCAAAAAAGGGGGAGGAGTTCTGACTCCAAGAGCGTAAGCGATAGATCCCTGTTTTTAAAAAGAGATCGAAAGCTCGTTTTCGAGATCTTTTTAAAAATAGGGAAGAGGCTCGAAAGAGCCGTGGTCAGAACGAGGGGGAGGTAGGAATTTAAACGTAGCGTACGTCGCGCCTTTGCGTGAGATAAGGTTTTTGTACGCTCCATGAGAAGGAGCTTAAGTTGACTCCTATGGTCAGTGGACGGACGGGACGAATAAGCTGTTAAAAAAAGGGGGCGCCGCACCCGCGACGCCCCGATGATGTTAGGTTACTGAAACCGTACGAAAAATCTATTTTGCGGCATATCCAATAACCGATTCATCCCCATAGTGACAAACCACTTTATTGGCCGTTCCCTTAGCGAAAAAATTCACCCATTGCTCAGGGTTCTTCCCCGATAACCACATCGGCTGTTTCAACCGATTATCCATCCCGTAGTAACGACCGTTCTCATCTTTATAAACGACAAAAGCGTGACGTCCTTGCGTACGAGTTTGATCTTTCCACTCGTAAATAATAAAATGAACTTCATGACCATTCTTCGCCATTTTTCCAAAAAGATCTTTCGAATAATTTAAACAAGTAAACCATCCCCCTTTTCCCTTCACATCGGTCGATATTGCGGTCTCCCAAGCACTCTCGGCACCCAATAACCCAGTGATCATCATTCCCACCATCAGCAATCTTTTCATCATCTTCATAGAAAAAGAGCTGCTTACCTCATGCCAATATAAATTTAATTTTTGTTAACTGCTTATTATCAATAAGATGTAATTATTTTTAATTTATTTAGTGTTATATTTATACTGACATTTCGAACTCAATCTGATAAGAAACTTACCAGCTAGGAAAAGAAACTATCCATTGTGAACCACTCTCAGTTTAAAATATTAGTCATTGAAGATGATCCGCTTGAATCAGCGCTTTTCCACAAGCTGCTGACCCAGAAAAATTTTCAAGCCACTCTTCTTTCAGAGGCTGAATCGGGAAAGAAACTGGCGCTCGAGCAACATTTCGATCTGATTATCACCGACTTTCATCTTCCCGGAATGAGCGGTCTCGATTTTATTCGGCAGGTGCATCCCCATCGCACGCACCTTCCGATTATTTTAATGACTGCCGATGGAACCGTTGATCTTGCCATCGAGGCGACCAAATGCGGGGCCTTCGATTATCTTCTAAAGCCATTCGATCCTCCGACTTTTTTTGAGACAATCGAGAAGGCCTTGAAAGCCTCTCGCTTCATGCATGAAAAGGTGACGATTGGGGAGACCTCCGCCTTAAACTCCGGCCCCGTCATGCTGGGGCGCTGCCGTGCCATGCAAGAGATCTACAAAGAGATCGGACGCGTCGCCGCTCTTCCGGTCACTGTTTTAATCCGTGGGGAGACGGGAACCGGAAAAGAGCTGATCGCCCGAGCGATCTATCAACATAGCGATCGCAGTACGAAACCGTTTATCGCGGTGAATTGTGCCGCGATTCCAGAAACCTTGCTCGAAGCAGAACTTTTTGGGGCTGAAAAAGGGGCCTATACAGGAGCCCACGCTCGGCGAATTGGACGATTTGAACAGGCCCATGGGGGAACGATTTTTCTCGATGAGGTCGGAGAGATCTCCTTAAGCACCCAAGCGAAGCTGCTCCGGGTTCTTCAAGAGCGGAAGGTTCAAAGAATTGGGGGAAGCGAGGAGATTACGATCGATGTTCGCCTGATTGCCGCCACCAATCGTAACCTTGAAAAAGCGATTGCCGAACGCCATTTTCGCGAGGATCTTTTCTATCGACTCAGCGTAATGGCCTTACGAGTTCCGACCCTTCGGGATCGTCGCGAGGATATCCCCCAAATCGCTCGACATTTTCTCAAAAGATATGCCCATGAGTTCGGGATTGATTCCCCCTCGATCTCGGATGAGTCGATTGAATTTTTGAAGAACCATCCATGGCCCGGAAATATTCGTCAGTTGGAGAACACGATTCGTAAAGCGCTCTTAGAGGCGCGATCGTTTACGGTTCAACCCCATCACCTGCATATCCCTAATGAAGAAGAGCACAACAGTCATTCCCTTGAAACAAAACCAAGCACGACAGTCCCCTTAATTGAACGCCTCCTTAAAGGAGCGAGCGAAAAACCGGAAGGGACGCTCTATCAAGAGGTCATCGCCGCGACTGAAAAAGAACTCTTTCTGAAAGTCCTCGAAAAATTCGCCGGGAACCAAGCCAAGGCCTCTCGTCTGCTCGGGATTTCGCGACTCACTCTCCGACAGAAATTGATCCACTACCAGATCCATCCAAAATCAGAAAAAAACGAAGAGGATTAATCCGCAGATAACGCAGATTTTCGCAGATTAAAAAATTCAAAACCATTTTGAACCACGAATAGTCACGAATTTAAAGGCATTTTAACCGCGGATCGACACGGATAAACACGGATTGATCCCCCTTCGCCAAGGCTTTCTCTGCGTCTCAACCTCTCCGCGCGAGGAATTCCTCTGTCTTTTAAGTGGAAGAAATCGATTGAAAATGAAGTGAAACGCTCTCCCTATCGCCCGATCATCATACTCTCGGAAGGGAAAAAAAATGAGAGGGATACAAAATATAGCGTAGATTGAGATTTTATTTATTTTTATGTAAATAATATAGAAATATTAGAATTTTCGATTTTATCTATCGACAATTCGGCTCATTTTTTTTAACAAAGAGTAAGCGCTATGACTTATTCTATTGTCCTTTATCTCTGCATCGTCCTTTCTTTGTTTTCCCAAGGGACTGGAGAGATGCCCCCTCCCCAAAGTTTTGATGTTTCTGAGTTCCTAAAAATAAATACCGCTCAGCGCTCGGAAATCGAACTTATGGGAGGACGAGTGATTGTTCACGGAGTTTTGACTTCTGTGGGAATGAGTTACTGTACAATTCAAGATCCCCACTCCTTTCAAAGTATCACCTGCGGATTTGATTCTTCCATCCGTGCCGAATATTACTCTCAACGTCCTGGAAACTCCATCGCTCTCATCGGAATACCGGTCGTCGGCTCCACCGGTCTCACTCTTTCAGATACACGGGTCTATGATGCAAACAATCCGATTTTAGCGCAGCAACCCAAACTGATCAATGCCTCCATGGAAACCACCAATATTCCTGTAAGTGCAGGAGTTCGGGAGTCCGGCTTTTCGAACTCTAATCCCGTAGCTTCCGCTGAACCCTCTACACAGCCCACCGCTGGAGTCACGCAGACAGAGGCCGCCCCCCAGTTTATTCGACGTGCAGTTCCTCGTCGTGAAGGAGTGGGTCGAAGTGCAAGTCTCTATGTGGGCGGTAATTTTGCCCAAAACGGCGATGGAAGCGCCTCTTTTCCGCTGAGCACAGGAGTCGGTTTTTCTGGGGCGAACTCACTGGATACAAAAGCACAGGGGGGAATGATGATCGGAGCGAAATACTCGTATACGATGGCTCTCAAAAATAATGAAGGCGATCCCCAATCGATTCTTCCTGGATTTGAAGGGGAGTTGTTGTATTCGAACTTTAATTATCGAGGAAACATTTCAAATAGTTTAGGAACCTCTGCCGAATATCGTTCCGATTTCGATGTTTTTGCCCTGCTTGGCAACGGAACCCTCAAGTTTAATCTTACTCCTTTTTATCCTTATATCGGCATTGGGGCTGGATTTGCTTATGTCTCTTCCCAAAATGCCCAACTCTCCACAAGTGTGATAACGGGCACCCAAAGACTTCGCGATACCGATGATGTGGCGCTTGCGGGCCAGGCTTTTATGGGGTTGGAGTATATTCTCTCGAAAGAATGGGCCTTGTTCGGAGAATATAAATATTTGCACCTTCAAGATCTTAATTTTGATCATCAATCGACTTTAATTGATTTCGATTTCCTCGGTCTTCACACTTTTAATATCGGAGTTCGGAATTACTTTTAAAGAGACAGTTATGGGGCTTTTTGAGAAGAAACCTTCTTGTGAAACAACCCATCTGAATGAGCTTCAAGAAAAAATCGGCTATACCTTTTCACACCCAGAGATTCTCCTTCAAGCGCTGACTCATCCCTCTTTCGGATTTGAAAAACGAAGCCGCTTTGAAGATAATCAACGTCTTGAATTTCTCGGAGATGCCGTCCTCCAACTCGTGATCACCGAAAAACTTTATCTCTCTTTCCCCAACGACCCTGAAGGGGATCTCACGAAACTTCGCTCTCAACTCGTGAATCGAACTCAGATGCATCAATTGGCTCTTTCGCTCAACCTCGGTCGATTCTTAAGAATCGGAAAAGGGGAAGAAAAAAACGGGGGAAGAGAGCGCCCCTCAAACCTTGCCGATGCGATGGAGGCGATTCTCGGAGCTCTCTATCGCGATGGCGGTTTTGATGCCGCAAAAAAAGTCATCGGAAAACTTTTAGATTCTGCAATTCGCGCTCAAAAAACGCATCCCTTTTCTGACAACCCTAAAGGAGATCTCCAGGAAAAACTGCAGGCGGTTGCCGGAGAAAGCCCTCAATATCTCTGTATTTCGGAGGAGGGACCTTCGCACGCCCGTTTTTATACGATTCAGGTTCACTGGAAGGGAAAAATTCTCGCCACGGGAACAGGATCGAATAAAAAACAGGCGGAAATGAATGCCGCCAAAGAGGCACTCGAACAATTGGATAAGAGCGTTATTGAATCCCTCACCGCTCCCTCGTAACGCAAGGGAAGTGATCATTGAACGAAGAGTATCAAAACGGCAGAAGGCAAAAGACAGGTGATGCCACAATGATGACCGCTCCCCTTACTTGCTAATCTCTAAAATAAAGCCAGGGCTTTTTGTTTTGAGTTCATAAGACTTGGTTGATGAAGCCTTTAATTTTTCCTAGACAAAATTCCCTCTTTCTTGTAGTGATATGCTGGGATGAAACCAACAACAACCGAAGCCATCACTAAACCAAGTCTACGAAATCGTCTGGAGATTCAAGTCATTGACTCTCCTGAAGAGGTAAAGCGATTCAACGACTATCTCAATGAAGAACATTATTTAGGAGCGACTCCTCCGGTGGGAGATTTTTTAAGGCAAGTGGTGACCCTTGATGGTGAATGGGCCGCTTGTATTGCGTGGGGGTCGCCTGCCTACGCCTTAAAAGATCGGGATCGCTGGATTGGATGGGATGCGCGTCGTCGTAAGAAATGGTTGAAGCTGGTGATAGAGCAGAGGCGGTTTTTAGTTTTGGAATCGGCTCGTGAGCCGAATTTAGCCTCTGCAGTTTTAGGAGCGAGCATGAGAGTAATTTCCGATCAATGGAAGGAGCGGTTTAGTTATCGACCTGTTTTGGCGGAAACATTTACGGATATTGAGGCGTTTCAGGGAACTTGTTACAAGGCTGCAAACTGGATTGGACTCGGGGTATGCGTCGGTAATAGTCGAGTTCGGGGTCAGGGAACTTTTTATACTCCCAATGGAAAGCCAAAAAAACTTTGGGTGAAAGAGATTGATCTACGAGCAAGAAAGATTTTAACATCGGATGAATTAAGTCCCGAGCACGAGCAAGGGGACGTGGGGAGTAAAAGTGGAGAGCTTCCACTTCGGGAGGATCAAGTACTTTCTCTTCGAGAAACCCTTCGAAAAGTGGAGGATCCGCGGGATACGAATACGCATTTTCGGGTGGGATCGGTCTTGACGATCACCTCGATGGCGATGCTTTCAGGACATGTTCAAGTCACGCAGATCCACCGTTTTTGCAATACGCTTTCCCAAAATCATCGAGCTCTTTTAGGGCTTCCTCGTAAGAAAAATACGAAGTTTTATAAGGTTCCAAGTTACAGCGTATTTTATCAAGTTCTTAAGCGTCTGGATCCTGAAAAGCTAGCCTCGGCTCTTAATGGATGGATCGATCAAAATCGGGGGCAACTTCCGGGAACCTTTGCTTTGGATGGAAAGAGTATTCGAGATCGAGCGATGATCGTGACCATGACTCAAAAAGAAGGAACTCCGGTGTCTATGGCGGTTTGCAAAGGCAAAGGGCATGAAAAAAATGCAGGCAAGAAACTGCTTCGACAAACTCCACTGGACGACTGCATTGTGACTGCGGATGCGCTTCATTGTGATCAGGAAACAGCTCAAATCATCACAGAATCAGGCGGCGATTACGTCATTCAAGTCAAAGACAATCAAAAGCATCTTCTGAAACGACTTAAAAAAAAATCAATTCCATTGCGTTAAGTCCTGCTCAAACCGAAAAAGGTCACGGAAGAATCGAATCTCGGTCGTGGGTTCTTCTGGAAGAAAAACAGCAGACATGGGACTTCCCACAGGCTCGTATCGCAATCCGCATTCACCGTGAAACCTTTCGTGGCGGAAAAACATCTCAAGAAGATGCGTACTATCTTTCAAGTCTCTCTTTAGACTCTCCCAAAGCATCCAAACTTCCTGAAATCATCCGAGGGCATTGGGGAAGTATTGAAAATCGTAACCATTGGGTCAAAGATCATTGCTTCCAAGAAGATAAAACCAGAAGTAAAAATCCAAACCTCTGCGCTAACCTCGCTCTTCTTAGAAATGCTGTGCTCGTCCTTCTGCAAGAGAAACAGTTCCCCACGTTCCCTCATGCCATCGAGTTCTATCGATCTCATCCAGGCCAATCCCTCAAACTCATCAACAAAGTCTTATGAACTCAAAACAAAAAGCCCTGAAAATAAAGCAATTGGGACTTTTTAGAGTTGCACCGTTAAAAGTTTATCGCCTATATTAATCTTAAATATGGATACCCCCCCCGATCAATCTCTTGCCTCCCAC
>CAMAQI010000125.1 GCA_945860255.1 Methylacidiphilum caldifontis | reverse complement strand
AGCGACCGCAAGTCTTTCCACCGAAAGTTTTCCCCCAACCGCAACAAGTCCCTCAGGATCCGCAAGGCGCGGGTCGGGAAAGAGCGGTTCATCGGTTGTGAAAAGGGGGGGCATAGGAGGAGTCTAAATCCTCACTCTAAAATGGTTCCCACCTGTAAATTAAAACCACGTGCAAAATCGGCGGCATGCATTCTCTTTTTTCCCTCCATCTGAACCTCTCGTAAAAGAAGTCCTCCTCCACTTTCCCCTCCGCAGGCGACCAAAATACCGTGACTATCAATCCGAACCACCTCCCCTGCCTTTCCTTTGGCACTACGAGAAAGAATGATCGAAAAGATCTTTAACATACGCTGATCCGTCCCATCCGGAACCCAAGTGTAGGCAGAGGGCCACGGGGTCATCGCTCGGATATGGGCATCGATATCCCGTTTGGATTTGTTCCAAGGAATTCTTCCCTCTTCTTTTTTGAGCTTTTTTGCGTAAGTCGAAAGCGTTGAGTCTTGCTTGACTCGTGGTGCCTTCCCTTTTTCAATTAAGGTAAAGGCCTTGAGAAGGGCATCCGCCCCCATTAACGAGAGTCGATCATGAAGGGTCTGAGAGTTATCCTCCTCTTTGATCTTTGTTTTTTCGATTAAGAGAATATCCCCCGTATCTAAGCCGATATCCATCCACATAATCGTGACCCCAGACTCTCTTTCTCGTTCCTCAATCGCTCGTTGAATGGGAGCCGCTCCTCGATATCGAGGAAGAATCGAGCCATGGATATTTAAGCAACCGTATTGAGGAATATCTAAAATCGCTTTCGGGATGATCTGCCCGTAAGCCGCAACGACGATCACATCCGGCTTTAGGTAACGAATCTGATCAATCGCACTCTTTTGAGATATTTTTTCCGGTTGAAAAACAGTCATATGAAGTTTCATGGCCAATTCCTTAATCGGACTAGGCATCATCTTCATTTGTCGACCTGCAGGTCGATCCGGTTGGGTAATTACCGAAGAGATCGTATGTTCCGGATGATCGTAAATTTTCTGAAGCGCAGGCGCTCCAAAGGGAGAGGTTCCAATAAAGACTACATTCATAAATAATAAGCAATTCGCTTAGATGGGATATCTCCTATTTTTCTCAAAACTCAAGTCAGATCTTTTCAACTGGATTGATTGAGGAAATGGGATTAGATTTTGCCCAGTGAAAAATAGACTTCTCTTACTACTCTTCGTCGGCCTTCTTCTGGGGGGTGGGTGGTATGGCTTTAAGTTAAAAACCTCTCTTTCCCAACGCCATCACTCGATAGAGAATGATGAGGCGACCTTTGCCAAGGTGGAACGGGCAACGATCGTCGATAAAATCGTGATCTCCGGAGATATCTCCCCTGACTCCCGAAACTCTGTCGAAGTCAAAGGGGAGATCAGCGGTAAGATCAAAAAAATCTATCCCGTGATCGGGCAATCGGTAAAATCGGGAGATACGCTGATTGAACTCGATGATCGAGATCTACTCACGGAAAAGTCGACCGCTCAAACCGATGTCGAGGGGGCCCAACTCTCCTTAGATAAAGCCAAACGACTCTTTGAACGCTCCGAAAAACTTTTTCAAAAGAAATTGATCTCAATGGAAGAGTCGGAAAATAAAAAAACCGACTTTCTCATCGCTCAAAATAATTTTGTAAAATCAGAGAGCCGCCTCCGATCGGTCATCGATAAACTGGATAAAACTCAAATTCGCTCTCCGATTAACGGAAAAGTCATCGCTCTTCCTGTCGTGGCAGGCCAAGTCGTCGTTGGAGCAGGAAGCGTCAATGCCGGCACCTTGCTCATGACGATTGCCGATCTCTCTAAAATGATTATCTCCTGTCATATCAACCAAATTGACATCGCTCATATTAATGAAAATCAACCGGCCACTTTTAAAGTCGACTCGGTTCGACAAGACCTTTTTAAAGGGACCGTAAGCATCATTTCACCAACCGCCAGCTCTAAAAATAACATTAAAGGCTACGGAGTGACGATTCAAATTCTTGAGCTCGATCCAAAAATTCGCCCCGGAATGACGGCAGATGTCACCTTTCTCATTAAAACCTCAGAAAATGCTCTCACCCTTCCGTTAAGTGCTGTTTTTAACGACGAAAATGAGGAGAAAGTGGCCTACCTCAGGCCGAAACCGAAAATGGAACCCAAAAAACAGAGCATCTCCACGGGAATCGTCACCTTTGATCGAGTCGAGATTCTTTCCGGTCTTCAAGAGGGGGATGAAGTCCTCCTCACGAAGCCCAAATCTCCTCAGAAATAAAGCATTTCAAGACCCCCCTCAACATGGCGATTATTCAAATTCAAAAAATCTCCAAGATCTACAAGATCGGGACTCAAGAGATCCATGCCCTTCGTGAAGTTGATCTTCAAATTAACGAAGGAGAATATATGACGATCGTCGGCCCCTCAGGGAGTGGAAAATCGACGCTAATGCAGCTGATCGGATGCCTTGATATTCCTACTCAAGGGAAGCTGGTTTTAGATGGCGTCGATATCTCAAAATCCAGTAACTCAGAGCTCTCTCAGCTTCGGAATCAAAAAATAGGATTCATTTTTCAAAGTTTCAATCTTCTTCCACGTCTCAACGTCCTTCAAAATGTCGAGCTTCCGATGATCTACGCACAGGTTTCTGCCAAGGAGCGAAAAAAGAGAGCTCTTGAGGCAATTGCATCCGTGGGTCTTCAGGAGCGATCCCTGAATCGCCCTAGTCAACTCTCGGGAGGGCAATGCCAACGGGTGGCGATTGCGAGAGCGTTGGTGAATCATCCCCGTATTCTCCTCGCCGATGAACCGACCGGGGCCTTGGACTCGAAAACAGGAGCCGATATCCTACAGCTCTTTCGCCAACTCCATCAAAAAGGCCATACTGTTGTCATGGTCACTCATGATCTCAAGATCGCAGCGGAAGCCCCTCGTCAAATTGCCCTCCGAGATGGTATCATCGAAAAAGATACCACAATCACTCCTCTCTCTTGATCAATATTAGAATCGCCATGACCCAATCCTCCCCATTTTTACACCGCCCGTTAAAAGAGTTCTTTCCAGTCAATCGCCCACTTTTGATCCTTGCCCCGATGCAAGATATTACCGATCTCCCTTTTTGGAAATTAATTCATCGCTATGGGGAACCGGATCTCTACTACACGGAATACTTTCGAGTGCATCGCGATTCAAAACCGGAGAAATATATTTTAAAATCGATCCTCGAAAATCCGAGTGATCATCCGATCCAAGCCCAGATGATCGGGGTTGATATCCCCTCTTTAGTGCGCAATGCCGAAAAACTTCAAACCTACAAGGTTCAAGGGATCGATCTGAATCTCGGTTGTCCTGCTCCGGTGGTCTGTAGTAAAAATGCCGGAGGGGGGCTCCTCCGCTCACCAGAGACGGTCGACGCGATTCTCTCAGCGCTTCGCCCCGCGGTGCATCGAACCTTTACCGTAAAAACGCGCCTCGGTTTTGAATCGCCCGAGGAGTTCGAACCGCTCTTAGAACTCTTCTCCCGACATCGAATCGATGCCCTGACAGTCCATGGGAGAACCGTTCGCGAACTCTATCGTCCCCATGTTCATTATGATCGAATCCAAAAAGCAGTTCAACAGCTCCCCTTCCCTGTTTTTGCCAATGGTAATGTCCGTTCCCCAAAAAGTGCCCGTGAAATCCATCAATTCACCGGATGCCAAGGACTGATGATCGGGCGAGGAGCCGTGCGAAATCCGTGGATCTTTCGACAGATCAAAGAGGCCTATGAAGGTCGTCCCGTTTTCCAGCCCACGTTAAAAGATCTGAGAAATTACATTGAAGATCTTTTTGAAACCGTTCGCCTCCCTGAGATGAAGCCGATTACCCATGTCTCCAAAATGAAAAAATACCTCAACTTTATCGCCCCGGGAATTGCGGTAGAGGATCAATTTCTCAACGAGATCCGCCGCTCTCTCAGCGTTACTGAATTCTTTGAGGTCTGCGATCGACATCTGAATTTCGATCTCCCCTTTGATCCGGAGAAAGTCATTCCCCCTTCTGGATTAACCACGCCAAACCAAAGCCCTGATTCTTGACCAACCGCTCAATCCGATAGCCGAGAACGGTCACTTGGGCGATGAACTCCTCCACCGTCTTTCCGTGGAGAAGATGATATTCCATTCGAGAAATTGAATTCACGGATTCTCTTTTTTATTCGATTTTACCGAAAGATCGATCAATCCTTGAGTGGAATCAAAATAAGGGAGCACCGAAAAGCGATTCCTTTGCAGACAGAGATCAATGTCCGACTCTAAACCGATTTTTACAAGGTTCGTTCCATTCTTTGAACTCCTAAAGGCTTTTGGGAGATTATTTTTCGTAAAACGATAGAGGGAGGCCAGAGGATGATCCGGATCAACCGAATCGATAATCGCTCCTGCCAGAATCCCATCTTCCAAAGAAAAATCGACCCCTGTTCCTGCGCAAAAATAGGCGACGGGACCGTTCCAGTGGGAGACTTTCTCAATCACCACGTCAAGATTCAAAAAAGAGGCGGCAATCACCTCTTGGGCGCTCTTCGTCGCAAGGAAGGCCTTAGTCCCATTGGTCGTGAACATCGCCAACTCGAAATCAAAGAGAGGCCTCCCTAAAAACTCCTGAGGGGAGTTCCCGAAATCAAAGCCCTCAATTCGAACCCCTCCCTTTTCTCCCACTAATTTGACCGATGGAGAGTGATCCCGAATTGAAAAAGCCTTTTCGACAGTCGCCACTGGGGAGATTCGTTGAACGCCATTCGACAAAGCCGTGACAATCGTTGAGGTCGCCCTCAAAACATCAATCACAACCGCAAGTGTCCGAGGGGGAAGTTCAAAACGTTGCGAAGCCCAAAAAGAGGGTCCATAGAGAGCGATTGAATCCATAAATCTCTCTGAGAAACCTCAAAGACAAGCGCAATAACTAACGACTCGATTTCTTTTTAACGGTTTTCGACTTCGAAGCTGTTTTTTTGGAGGAGGAACCCCATTTGATTCCATCAAAATTATTTCTGAAACTACGACTTATATTTCGCGGGGCATCCCCTTTTCCATTTTGTACAGTCGCCGAAGTCGCAGGGGTTGCGCAAGATCCTTTGACATCACCACATTTAGGACAGCTCGTATCACTCATAGTCCTCCTCTTTTAAAGTTTTACTCAAAAGTGTCAATCTTATGAGAAATCCTGTTTGAGACGGAAAAGGTTAATGGACTCTAAATAATTTGATTCATGCTAACATTCGTGTTAGCATGAATAGATATGAAAACGATCACATTAGATGATGAGTCTTATGGGCTTCTCAAGTCATGGAAAAAGGGATCGAATGATTCCTTTTCAACGGTTATTAAGAGGATCGTTCCTGTTCCGGGAACATTAGGTGCTTTTTTAAATTTTACAGAGTCTACAAATACCTCTCAACTCGAAAGAAATGATTTCATGGAAAAAGTGATTGAAACACGTTGCATCACAAAAGCGAAATAGCCTAATAGCTCGATAGCCTGTAAGCAGGATAGCTTAAATACATTTCAAATGCAGGAGGAGGTTTCCCGCAGCGGCGCAGCGACGCGGCACAGACCAATACAGGGCAGTTTCTCGCGCAGAGTCGCAGAGGTTTTTAAATCATCAGCGTTTATAAGTGAAAATAAGCGGTTAAAAATTACCTTTCCTTGGCGTTATTGGCGTCCCTTGGCGGTTAATCCTCTTCTCCCCTCTCCCCAACAAACGGAAGAGTGGCTAAAATCTTTCTTTTCGATCTCTTTTATTACTCTATCACTGCTCCCATGACGACATCGACTCGAATGGAAGAGACTGTAATGATTCTATCGATCCAAGGGGATATCGATCTTGAAAGTTCCCCACTTCTTCGCCAAGAGCTCAAAAAAATCTCCACTGCTAAAACCGCTCGTCTTTTGATCGATTTCTCTGAAACGACTTATATCGACTCATCCGGATTAGCCACCCTCATTGAATACTTTCAATCCTCATCCGCCTATCAGGGAAAAATGGCGCTCAGCGGCCTTTCTGCACGAGTCAAAAACTCCTTTTCAATTGTTCGGCTCGAGGAAGTTTTTACGTTCCATCCAGACTTAGCGAGTGGAGTTCAAACGCTTAAATTGTAATCTTCATGGATTTCATCCCCCTCATTCGACGCTATGGATACTGGCTTGTTCGCGGTTTTTGGAAACCGCGTTACATCCGACCCAATGCGTTATTTGAACAAATGACCCATGTCGGGGTTCTTGCCCTTCCCTCCGTCTCGCTCGCCTGTATGTTCATGGGGGTCGTCCTTGTGATGCAAGGAGCTTACCAACTTAAACAGGTGGGGGCGATTGACTATGTGGCCGATCTCGTGGGGGTCTCGATGTTTCGCGAAATTGGCCCTCTGATCACCGCAGTCATCGTCATCGGTCGCTCTGCCTCCTCGATCACCGCTGAATTAGGAACGATGAAGGTTTCGGAGGAAATCGATGCCCTTGAAGTGATGGGAGTCGATCCGGTTCGTTATTTGGTTATGCCTCGAGTCGCCGCAATGACCATCATGATGCCCTGTCTGACCGTGATTGGGGAATGTCTCGGTCTCCTCGGAGGGGCATTGATCTCCACCTTGAGTCTCGGAATGGATCCTTATTACTACGGAAGTCGACTTCTCCAAGCGGTCTTTCTTCTCGATCTTTGCAGCGGACTGATGAAGAGCCTTATTTTCGGATTTATTGTCGGGATCCTTGCCTGTTATCGAGGATTAAACGTTGAAGGAGGAGCTGAAGGAGTCGGACGTGAAACGACAAATTCCGTCGTTCTTTGTCTTAAAGCGATGCTCGCAACCAACTGTCTCTTAACAGCTCTTTTTTACTTTTTTTAAAAAACGATGAGCACCACTTCCCAACTCCCGGCTCTTGAAGTTAAGAATCTAAC
>CAMAQI010000124.1 GCA_945860255.1 Methylacidiphilum caldifontis | reverse complement strand
TCCAGATGATCAGATTGAGTTTAAAGAGCCGACCCCTGCGCTTTTTTCTTTTAACAATCCGGTCGGAGCCTGTCCAAAGTGCAAAGGGTTTGGTCGAGTGGTTGAGATCGACTACGATAAGGCACTTCCAGATCACCGTTTTACCTTGGCCTCGGGGGTGATCAAACCGTTTCAGACCCCTTCCTTTGAGGAGTGTCAAAAGGATCTGATTCGTTTTGCAAAGATCAAGAAGGTTCCGTTGGATCTTCCTTTTGAGCAATTAAAGGCAGAGCATCGTCAATGGGTCATCGAAGGAGATCCTGAGTTTCAGGAGGGGGAGTGGACGAAGCGATGGTATGGGGTGAAAGGGTTCTTCCGATGGTTGGAGACAAAATCTTATAAAATGCATGTTCGGGTTTTGCTCTCGAAGTATCGAACTTATCTCCCTTGCGAAACCTGTCAGAGCGGACGGTTTCAACCGGAGACGTTGAACTTTCAGGTGAAACATTCCTTTGAGGAGAAAAATCGATGGTCGCTCCCTCAGTTAAATCAATTACCGATGGATCGTGCGATTCCCTTTTTTGAATCGTTGGTGATTTCGACGCAGGATCCGGGAGCGGAACAGATTCGGAAAGAGATCTTGTCACGGTGTCGTTATTTAAAAGAGGTCGGACTGGGTTATTTGACATTGGATCGATCAACTCGAGGACTTTCGGGAGGGGAAGTTCAGCGTGTGAATTTAACCTCTTGTTTGGGGAATTCGTTAGTGAACACACTTTTTGTTTTGGATGAACCGAGCGTTGGACTTCATCCCCGTGATATTCATCAGTTGGTGACCGTTCTTCATCGTTTGCGAGATCGTGGAAATACAGTGGTGGTGGTCGAACATGAAGAGAGCATCATGCGTTCCGCAGACCATCTGATCGATATGGGGCCTCTGCGAGGAGAGCAGGGGGGGGAGGTGATCTTTTCGGGAGGATATCCGCAGCTTTTAAAAGATCGTCGTTCATTGACCGCTCACTATTTACGAGGAGAAAAAGAGGTTTCGGTTCCTCAGAAACGACGGAATTTAGAGAAAAATGAACGATTGATTGTTGAAAATGCGACCGAGCATAATTTGAAAGGGATCGATGTCTCCATTCCTCTCAAGGGATTGGTTGTGATTACTGGGGTCAGCGGCTCAGGGAAGAGTTCTTTGATTCATCATGTCCTTGCTCCCCGTTTAGAGATGGCGTTGAAGTTCGGTCATGCCGAAGGGATCAAAGGAACCGAGGCGGTGCAAAGTTTTGTGACCGTCGATCAATCGCCCTTGACGAAAAGTTCTCGTTCGAATCCCGCGCTTTACTTGGGGATCTACGACGATATTCGAACCTTATTCGCAGAGACCGAGGAGGCAAAACGGGAAGGGTTTACCGCCTCTCATTTTTCTTTTAATTCGAGTCTTGGACGCTGTGAACGCTGTGCGGGAACCGGATTTGAAAAGATTGAGATGCAGTTTTTGGCGGATGTGCATGTGATTTGTCCGATCTGTAACGGAAAACGTTTTCAAAATCTGGTGCTTCAAATTCCGTATCAAGGAAAAACAGTCGATCAAGTTTTAGCGATGACGGTTCATGAGGCCGCTCTCTTTTTCGAGGATGGTTATGAGCAGATGGAGTCGACTCATCAGCGACGGAGTGGACGAATTCTGGCTGGTTTGAAACTTCTTTCAGAAGTGGGATTGGAGTATCTCCGTCTGGGGCAGCCGCTGAGTCAGCTTTCAGGAGGGGAGGCACAGCGGATCAAGCTTTTGAGTTATTTACACGGTTTGAAATTAGAGAGTGATCAGGTCGAGGTCAGTCGAGAAGAGTCCCCTTCAGGACGAAGTCGTGTGATTTTGTTGGATGAACCGACGACCGGACTTCATTTTGAAGATATTCGACTTTTGGTGCAACTATTTCATCGAATGGTGGATCAAGGGGACTCGGTGATGATCATTGAGCATAACTTAGATCTGATCAAAAATGCTGATTGGGTGATCGATCTTGGGCCGGAGGGAGGAGCACAGGGGGGGAGTATTGTGGTTGAGGGAACCCCTGAGCAGATCGCGAAGAATTTAAAAAGTCATACGGGACGATTTTTACGAGAGAAATTAGGAATCGGGGGGAGGGCGGTAAAAGAGAAATTGAGTTTTTCAAACCCCCCCCCTTCGCCGCCGAAGCAAATCGAGATTCGAGGGGCACGTCATCATAATCTTAAAAATATCGATTTGGATATTCAACTTAATGAGATCACGGTCTTTACTGGACTGAGTGGCTCTGGAAAATCAACTCTCGCCTTTGATCTTCTTTTTTCTGAAGGACAGCGTCGTTATTTGGATAGTTTAAATGCCTTTGCCCGTCAGTTCGTTGAACAGATGGAGAAGCCTGAGGTCGATCGTGTGACCGGAATTCCTCCTGCGGTGGCGATTGAACAGCGACTCACTCAAGGGGGAGGAAAAAGTACCGTTTCAACGGTGACGGAGATTCATCAATTTCTCCGACTCTTGTATTCAAAGTTAGCAACACCTTATGACCCAAAAACCGGGGAGGCGGCACAACGACAATCGTTAGATGAGATCCTTGGGAAAATTGAACGGATGTTGAAAAAGGGGGAACTGACTTTGGTCGCTCCGCTCATTAAGGCGAGAAAAGGAATTCATACCGAACTTGCGGCCTGGGCGGTTAAAAATAACTATCCTTATTTGAGAGTGGATGGAAAATGGGTAGAACCGAAAAAGTTTAAAGCACTCGATCGATTTAAAGAGCACAGCATCGATTTGATTCTCGGAAATCTTTCCAAGAAATTAGAGAGTGCCAAGAGACGCGATTTGATTCAAAAAGCGGTGACATTGGGAAAAGGGGTTTGTTCCGTGATTGATTCGAAAAGTCAGGAAACTCTTTTTAGCACCCATTATGCTTGCGCTCAAAGTGGGCTCTCTTTTGAGGAGCTTGATCCTCGGCTTTTTTCTTTTAATTCTCCCCATGGCTGGTGTCCGACCTGTCAAGGATTCGGGAGAGTGGCGGAGATGAAAACCCAAGGAGAGACGGCACTTGAGATCGAGGTTGAGATTGAGCAACGGATGGAATCGAATGGGGAGGAGACAACGCTTTGTCCGGAGTGTCAGGGGTCGCGTTTGAATTCGATTGCTCGTGCGGTTCGTCTTCCTTACGGCGAAAAAAGAAACAAAGGAGGCATGAGCTTACCTGAGTTAGGAGAACTCTCGATTGAAGAGGCCTTTCGATTTATTCAAACGATTCAATTAGAAGGAAGAGAGGCGGTAATCGCTCAAGATATTTTACCCGAGATAGAACAAAGACTCGGATTTCTGATTGAAGTCGGTTTGGGTTATCTCACGTTAAATCGAGGATCAAAAACGCTTTCGGGCGGAGAGTCTCAACGGATTCGACTTGCGGCTCAACTGGGGACAAATCTTCAAGGGGTGCTTTACGTTTTAGATGAGCCGACGATCGGTCTGCATCCTCAGGATAACGATCGGTTACTTAAATCACTTCAACTGCTTCGGGATAAAGGCAACACCTTGGTCATCGTCGAACATGATGAAGAGACGATGAAGATTGCAGATCGAATTATTGATCTAGGCCCCGGCGCAGGGATTCATGGCGGAAAGATCATTGCCGATGGAACTTGGAAAGAGTTGATCTCTCAAAAGGGTTCGATTACCGGGCATCTTCTTGGAAATCCGCTTTTGCATCCGTTTCAAGGAAAACGCCGTGAGTCGCAAGGGAGTTATTCGATTTCAAAGGCGAGGACCCACAATCTCAAGAATTTAAACGTCGACCTTCCCCTTCGTGTGTTGACGGTCGTTTGTGGGGTGAGTGGAGCAGGGAAAAGCACCTTGATTCATGAAGTTCTAAAACCGAGAGTCAGTACCTCAATAACTCAGAAAACAAAAATCCCCTTTGATGCCGTTGTTGAAGTCGATCAATCGCCGATTGGGAAGACCTCCCGTTCGACTCCAGCGACCTATCTCGGGATTATGGATCGTTTGCGTGCTCTCTACGCTCAGATTCCCCTGGCCCGTCAACGAGGATATACTGCGAGTCGATTCTCATTTAATACCAAGGGGGGACGTTGTGAGGCTTGTCAGGGGCAGGGGGATATTAAAATTGAGATGTCGTTCATGCCCTCCTTTCATGCCCCGTGTGAATCCTGTTTGGGAAAACGATTTAATCACGAAACATTAGAGATCCTTTATCGAGAGAAATCGATTGCCGATCTCTTGGCTCTTTCCGTCGATGAGGCAGTGGTTTTATTTGAAGCGCAATCAGAGATTCGAATTCCGTTGGAGTTGATGCGCGATATTGGGTTGGGTTATTTGACCTTGGGGCAGAAGAGTTCGACCCTTTCCGGGGGAGAGTCGCAGCGGATCAAGATGGTCGCCGCGCTTACCGAATCACTCCAACAACAAGATAAAATTCGGATGCGCACAAGACAAGGGACTCCGCATCATCTTTATCTTTTAGAGGAGCCGACGATTGGATTGCATCTTTCGGATGTTGAGAAACTATTAAAAGTTTTTCATCGTTTAGTGGATCTGGGACACACCGTCGTGGTCATTGAGCATCATCTGGATGTGATCGCCGAGGCTGATTGGGTGATCGAGCTTGGGCCAGTCGGGGGTGAAAAGGGGGGCTATTTGATTGCGGAGGGGACCCCAGAAAGTATTGTTCAAAAAAAGACGCCCACCGCCCCTTTTTTGAAAGAGATATTGGATCGCCCTCAAAAAGCGAAGAGAGGATAAGGATTTAAAAGCATTCTCACACACTCCCATCGCGAAGCGAAAATCAAGAAGGCGGATCCCTCGCATGCGCATAGGCGTCAAGCTAAGGATAACAACCAAAAACAAATTTTAACCGCCAAGTTAAATACAAAAGTCGCCAAGAACTTTAAAACACTTATCTTCACTTATCTGCAATAATTCAAAGCCCGAAAACAAAAAAACAAATGAACCTGTATTTTTAACCGATTTCTTGCATTAGAACTGGAGGGGCAGTGGCTCACTGCCTTCCCCGTCCCCTGAGGCACAGAGCCTGTGCCCCTCCAGTTTTCATAACCAGTTTGGTTGCAGAGTTTACGAGGCGAAGTAGTTTCTAATGAAAGAAATGGGTTTAAAACTAATAAATCGGAATTCAATGCAATTGAAATGGGGTAGAGACTATTTTCATTGAGGTGATATCCTTGGTTTCTGTCTTTGACCGATTTATGGCTTGAATGATTCAAGGGGAGCGGTTGACTTGTGGTATGAACTCCACGATTCAAGAGATCAAGGCCTCCCCGATTTATCCTTATGTTTTACCGTTTTTTTTATTCAGTCTCTTTTTGACGTTAGAATCGATTCATCCGTTGGCGGTTTATGTCGTTTATCCGCTGAAAACTTTTTTTGTGGGGATTTCGATACTACTTTTGTTAACTCGGCTTCCGAGCTTTGAGCTTCGTCACTGGAAGTTCTCCGTCTTAGTTGGAGTTCTCGGTTTTTTACTTTGGGTTGGACTCGATCCTTATTGGGTCAAGCATGAGGGGACAGGAGGGTTCAATCCTTATCATTTTGGGGGAGGATCGATGGCTTGGGGGTTAATCGCTTTTCGTTTGATGGGAGCGGTACTTGTGGTTCCAGTGATGGAGGAGATTTTTTGGCGTGGCTTCTTAATGCGTTACCTGATTCAGGAGGATTTTGAAAAGGTTGCCTTAGGCACCTTTCGTTGGATCTCTTTTACCGTGACGACCGCTTTTTTTGCTTCCGTTCATGGCTCTCAATGGTCTTTGGCGGTGGTGGTCGGGCTTTTATTCGGAGGCTGGTTTTTACGAACTCGAACTTTGGGCGATGTGATGCTGGCTCATGGGATCACGAATTTACTGTTAGGAATTTATGTGATTCGGACTGAAAAATGGTATTTTTGGTAAACAGAGATCGCTCATGATCGGACTAAAGATTCAACGATTTTTTCAAAACTTCCTGATGCTGGGATGGGGAGTCGCCTGTCTTTATTGGGGGATCGTTGCTGATTTTGAAAAACTCCTTCATCCCTCTTTTCAAATTCCGGTGATTTGCGCTGGGGTTGTTTTTATTTTTTTGAGTGTTGTTTCTGCTGATTCGCCCTCTCTTACGAAATGTTCCCACGATCTTTCTTGGGAAAGTGTTCTTTTCGGGATGATCGGTTTAGGAGCTGTTCTTCTCTGTCGTCCAGAGGGATTAAGCATGAAAACGGTCTTGAATCGAGAGGCCGAATCGGCAACGGTCGATGCCTCAGGGAGAGATCAATCGTTAGCGACGAGCTGGCAAAAACAGGATGGATCTGAGGAGATTTTTTTGGATTTATTGGATCTCTTTTATGTCGCTGGTGATCCCCAGTTAAGAAGTAAAATTGAGGGCAAGAAAGTGGCGATCATCGGTCAAATCGTACAAAAGAAAGGTTTTTCTCTCATGAGAACGATGATGTGGTGTTGCGTCGCCGATGCCCGACCGGTCATGGTCGAGATGCGTGATTATGGGTCGATGCCTTTTAAAGAGGGGGATTGGGTAGAAGTACGAGGGACCGTGAGCTTTGAGGAGCATGGGGGCGTTCTTTTGCCGATCGTTCAGTATCAGGAGTCAAAGAGCGTTCCTGAGCCTGAAGAGCTCTATCTTTTTTAGTTCCCGATTCGAAAATAAAAGTCAGCCAAAGTGGATTTTCCTCATCTCCGTCCCGCATATGCGCATTAGCGTCAACTTAACCTAAATTCGGCAATCCATTTAACCACGGATAACACAGATACCACGGATGGAAGAATTTATGAAAATTAACCTTTGTTTTTTCCTTCACCCACAAGGTGACCGTACAATTTTTCCTAAACTGTTTGAAATCCGTGTGATCCGTGATATCCGTGGTTCCAACTGCTTTTTTTAGGCTTAAGGAAAAATACCGGATTAACCACGGATGGACGCTGATTAACGCTGATTGCTGAGAATTCAATACGTTCATCGCCGCGAGAGACTCTCTCCTGCATTTTAAATGCATTAAAACT
>CAMAQI010000123.1 GCA_945860255.1 Methylacidiphilum caldifontis | reverse complement strand
CTTCAAAAGATACCCTTGAACGTCTAGAGGAACTGGGGTGGGTTCGTAAAATTAAAACGGAAGTAGATAAATTAAGCGCATCACAGGAAATGGATTTTTTTCTCGTGGATATGGAGGCAACTCCTTCCGATCGTCCATTTGCATGTGAGCTTCTTCAAGCAACAAAACCGAATGGGGTGATAAGTTTTTTGAGCGCTATATCATTACATTCATTAACAACGCAACGAATTCCTCATCACCACATTTCAACCTTGAGAGAAGTCCAACATAACCCCTTTACCGCAGAAATATCAAAAAAAAGCGCTCCTATCACTCGAAGAAAGAGAAACCCACTAGGAACGTATGTGTTTTCCTATGAAGGGGCGGGTTTTTATACTTCCACTAGGATCCAAAAAAAAGTTGCAGGCATAAAAAAGAAAATTGTTAATGCCCGCACTCTTTTAAGATTTACTGACTTAGAGCAAACTCTTCTCGACACATTTTCACATCCAACTCAATGTGGTGGACTCGCTATTATTAATGAGGCATGGGAAAATGGATTGGAAATATTTTCACAGGGCCGACTAGCAGAACACTTGAAATATATTGACGATAAAAATCTTACAAGACGCACCGCAGTTATGCTGGAAATGCTTGATGTTAAAATTTCTGATCCAGAGCTATCGGACATTATCTCAAATACCAAAAAAGAGCTAGACGCCTCTGCGACTTCTGAGGTAATCCCTCTTTTTAAAGGACACCCCTATTCAGAGTTAAATTGTACTTGGGGAGTTGGAATGCCATGAATACGATTATGAGTGAAAACCAATGGCGCGACAGTATTTTAAATATCGTTTTAAAAGCATTTGCCTTTAATCCAGATTTGAATAAAGCGCTGGTTTTTAAAGGGGCAAGGATTTTAAATCAACACTTAGGGCGAGGGCGTTTTTCACTTGATATTGATAGTAGTTTTTCAACTGAATTCATACAAGAACACAAATCCCGAGAACAATGGAGAGAATTTATTGAAGGGAACACCCCTAAAGCTCTTAAAACTCATTTCAACTCTCAAGAGATTATTCGCTACGAATACGAGGGTTTAGAAATCATTCACAGACCAAAGAAAAACCCTCATTCAAGAGGCTGGGATGGATTGATTCTTAAAATAAAAATCAAAGACTCATCCTATGGAGAAACCCCTGTTCTCGAAATTGATATCACTGCACCTGAAAAATATGATCACAACTCAATCAAACGATTAGTCCTTGAAGGAAGAGAGGTAAACGCTTACTCACTTGAACGGTGTGTAGGGGAGAAGTTTAGGGCCTACTTAAGCTCTACTGATGCCTATCGAAAAAAAATTAAAGAACCGAAAATGGTGCCACTTCGAGTGAAGGATTTGTACGACATATCTCTGACAAAAAGAATTAAAATTCTATCTCAAAACCATCATTTCTGGAAAATTGCCGGGGAACAATTTAATCTCGCCTGCGAAACCCGATATGTTGATTGCAATGGCTTAAAAACTTTTACAGACACATGGGATATCGCAAAAAACGCCTACGAGAGCGAAGCAACGCTTCATACTGGGGAATTAATATCATGGAATGAAGCACGCCAAAGTATTGAGGATCTTATTTGTTTCTTTGAGACTCAGGGTTTATTTCCAATTGACGTACCTCTTTGAAGTAATCGAATAGCCATGGGCTCTTTATCCTCCGACAAATTAAACAACATAAGCAGTCAGCAGATTTCGCGGATCAAAACTCGTGACTCTCGGATGAAAAGAAATTTAATCTCCTTTTTCACTGGATTATTATTGATGAATTTTTCTCAATCAGAATTACCTCCTTCCAAGGCTCAGCTCCCTCAAAAGCTCCCTGTCGGGATTTTTTATTCCGATCTCTTCCTGAATCATGACACCGGCATAAACCATCCCGAAAGCCCAGATCGACTCCGAGCGATCGTCAAAACGATTAAAAACTCCTCTCTTCACTCCCCACTTCTCTGGCCTCCCTTCTCCGAGGCGACTCCGGCTCAAATCACACGCGTTCACACCCCTGCCTATTTTCAACTTATTCAAAAGGAAATCGGGGAAGGAAAAAAACTACTGAGCACCGGAGATACCGTTCTTTCACCAGGAACTCTCACCGCCGCTCTTCTCGCCTCAGGGGCGGGAATTGAGGCCTGTGATCTTGTGATGAAGAGAAAAATCTCGAGCGGATTTTGCCTCGTCAGGCCTCCTGGACATCATGCCACAACGAGCCGTGGCATGGGATTTTGTCTCTTGAATCATATTGCGATTGCGGCACGAGATTTACAAGCGAGGCACGGAATTAAAAAAATTCTGATCATTGATTTCGATGTCCACCATGGAAACGGTACTCAAGATATTTTTTACAGCGATGCATCGGTTTTTTATTATAGTATACACCAACAGGGAATTTATCCCGGCACCGGTCATCCTCGCGAAACAGGGGAAGGCAAAGGCAAGGGATTTACCCTCAATATCGAGCTTCCTGCCGGAAGTACCGATGCCGAAGCATTCGCCGCTTTTCAAAATTCCTTAATTCCAGCGATGAAACAATTTAAACCGGAATTTATTCTCATCTCCGCAGGATTTGACGCTCACCACGCGGACCCGATCGGAGGTCTCGCCTACACTCCTCAAGGGTACGCTGCCTTCACGCAAGAAATTCAAAAACTCGCAAAAGAATATTCCCATGGGAGAACCGTTTTTATGCTTGAGGGAGGATATGGCCTCCCTGGTCTCGCTGCCTCTGTCTTAGAAGTAATTAAAGCCATAAGCACACCATAGTTTTATCTATTTAAAACACCGATCAATCTCTCGAACGGAGCCGCCAGCCCCAAGAAAGAGTACAGGGCTGGCGAGGTAGAGTTGAGGGGGAGGGCCGCTGGGCTTACTTTTTCATTGTCTCTCCCTCTGAGTGTGCCATATTTGTCTTATGACAACTTTCCCTTTAGCGATGCTTGGTTTAGGCGGCCAAGAGGTAACTTTGATTGTAATTGCAGTCATTCTTCTCTTCGGAGCCAAGAAAATCCCTGAATTAGCACGTGGACTTGGAAAAAGCGTCGGCGAATTTAAAAAAGCGAAGCAAGAATTTGATCACGAACTCGCGGAAGCGGCTAAATTACCCTCTGAGCCAGAAAAACCGGGAACCGTTCCGGTCGATCAATCGGCTCATAAAAACTAATCGGACTTTGTATTTTAAATACTCTTGTTTGGCGCTTCATGGAATCTCTCTCTCCTCAATATTTTAGTGTTCACTTTCGAGCCTGATCCTACTCTTACGCCAAACAATGGACCTTCAGATTGATTCAATCGCCTTTGGCGGAGACGGTGTCGCACGGCATGAGGGAAAGGTCTGGTTTATCCCGTTTACGATTCCCGGTGAAAAAGTCCGCGTCGAAATCCTCTCCGAACAAAAGAAATTTGGACGCGCCAAGGTTCTCGAGATTCTGACTCCTGCCCCCTCACGCGAAAAGCCTCTTTGCCCGGTCTACGAAAAGTGCGGTGGATGCCAATATCAACATCTGAGTTATTCCGAAGAACTCGCTTCAAAAACAAAACAGGTCGAAGAGACCTTACGACGCATTGGCAAAATCACCGAGGCGCCGATACGCCAGATCATCGCCAGTCCACAACCGTACGGATATCGTAATCGGATCGTCCTTCATCGTCAAAACGGAGTTTGGGGGTTTCGCGGCAATAATCCCCGTGATCTCGTCGGTATCAGCCAATGCCCGATTGCCTCCCCGGTCGTGAATCAAGAGTTGGAAAAATTCCTCAAAGAACCGGATCAAAAACTCGATCACGTCTCGATTCGCGATCCGTTAATTTCCCGTAGCGGCTTTCATCAAGCGAATGGAGATCTGGCAAAAATTTTGATCGATCTCGTCGGTGAATTTCTTCCCGCTACTGGCGATACCTTGATCGAAGGGTATTGTGGGGGAGGATTTTTCACGGAGATCCTGGCTCCTCGATTCCAAACAATTTATGCGATTGAAAAAGATGAACGTCTCCTGCGCGATGCCGATCGCCTCAAGCTCACGAATGTCAAATGGATCCATGATTCGGTAGAGATTTGCTTACAAGAGGCGTTATTAGAATCCGAAGGAAAGATCGTCCTCCTTGATCCCCCCCGTGAGGGATTGGAAACGGGGATTACCTCGATCTTGAATCGTTCCCAAGTCGAGGACTTGGTCTATGTCAGCTGCAATCCCTCGACCTTAGCTCGGGATGCTCATGCCCTCTCAGAGGCTTTCGATTTAAAAATCGTCCAACCGCTCGATCTTTTCCCCCGGACCTCCCACATCGAGTGCGTCACCCAGTGGAAGCGCCGCTAATCAAGTAAAAATCGATTTCTCTAATGAAAGCTGAAGAAATTCAACGATCCTCACATCCCCCAAATAAAAAGTAGATTCCCACCTATTTGAAGGAACCTACAAGAAACTTTTTTAGGCCGCAAAAGAACGCAAAGAACACAAAATAAAAGGGCCTATTGCAAAGTTTGGGTTTAACTCATTTATTGCATTGGGAATTTAAAATCGGGAGGGTCGATCCGGCGGCTGCCGGAGAGACCGTGGCTTTGCGACGTCAAAGACCCTTGGGTTGCTCCCCCTCCTCCCGGCGAGCTAAAATAGTTTCCGATTCCATCGGGATCACTTTCTCGATTTGCGAGCCTTTTCGCAGCGCTCGGTCCGTTCGTTTTCACCAAAAGGGTTTTATGTTTTGCCCGGTAAACCCATTTCTCATGACGAATCTGGGTTTAAAAATCTTTTCATTTTTGTGATCTTTGCGTTCTTTTGCGGCAAATCCGAAAATTTCGGTATCGCTTGAGGTCATCCCTTGATCAAGACTCATTCTACTTCGACTTTAAAATCAACCGAACCGCATCCAATCGAATTTGTGCATGCTGTAAGTGCTCGCTGAGCTCCCGCTCCTCCTGAACGAGTTGCTCAATCTCTCGATCGGAAACTCCAGGATTTAATTTTTGGAGTTCCTTTAATCGTAAAATCTCTTTCCCAAGCGCCCCCTTCATCTCTGCGACACTTTGCTCACGAATCTGCTCTGCGGCTTGCGTCGCCTCTGATAGCGATTTTTTAATCAAGGTCGGGATCAAGAGATTGATCAACTCCGACTGCTCATGAAGCTGTGCAGGCTTTCCGCTTTTTAAATGCGTATTAACGACCTCAATTGGATATTGTTTTGAAATCTCTCCCCCACGACGATTCAACAAAATCCGGATCGGTGTCGGCGGCAGAAAACGATCCGAATTTAATTCTGCAGGCGCAATCGGCTCCAAAATATAAATCGCCTCTAGCCACAAATCGGCCTCCCCGCTCGTTTCCCAAATTGCAAAGGCGCTATTTCCTTGCCCGGTCGTCATCAATAACTCCATCGCCCCCGACATCATCGGATGCTCCCAAGTCAGAAATCCGATCTCCTCTCGACTCAATGCCTTTTTTCGATCCGTCGTCACCATCGTTCCCTCCGCTGGAATAAAGGGAAAGGAATCGGTAAATAAATTTCCGCGAGTTAAAATATAGGTGCGCGCCGAGGCCTCTTCTATCTGAACTCCAAAATGATCGAAAAGATCGATCATATAGTCATCCAAAGTCTTTTCAGCATCGATCGCCGCAATCTCTTTCACCACCTCCAAAGCCACCTTCGGACGATAAGAGTTCAACTCCAATAATTTATCTCGTCCCTCTTGAAGTTGTATCTGAACCTTGGCATGTTGCTTCTGAAGCTTCCCAATCAATCCCTTGAGCTCCTGATCGGTGTAACTTGAACTCAAAAGCAGTGATTTAAATTCCTTTTGAAATCCTCTCGTGAATTGACTTCCCCCCTCAAGGCATTTCTCAAAAGCATTCAATCCCTCGTGAAGGACCATCGCAAATGCCTCTGCGCCTGTCCCCTTGACCACGGGAATATGGATTTGAATCGTTGAGGTCTGTCCGATTCGGTCCAAACGACCGATACGTTGCTCGAGGAGCTCTAAATTCAGGGGGAGATCGAAAAGAATCAGGTCATGAACAAACTGAAAATTACGTCCTTCACTTCCAATCTCAGAACAAATGAGAAGCTGTGCCCCCTCCTCCTCAGCAAACCAAGCGGCATTTCGGTCTCGTTGCAGTAATGTCAAATCCTCATGAAAAACTGAATAATGAGAATTAATCTCAAGCTTCAGCGCCTCATATAAAGCAATCGCTTTTTTCTTATTCGAACACAGCAGCAGAAATTTCTTACTCTTTGATTTCTTTAACATCGAGACCAGCCACGCCAGACGTGGATCCTTCTTAAAAGAATAGGAACGAAGCTCGATCGCCTCCTCCGTAGTTGAAAGCTCATAGGTCAACTCCTTGAGCATCCGATCTAAATAAGCCGCTTTCTCCTCCGGCATCTCTAACGAGACAATTTTCGCTTTTCGTTTCGGAAATCCTTGGATCACCGCACGCGTATTCCGAAACATCACCCTTCCAATTCCATGCTGATCAAGCAACCGTTCCAACAACTCCTCCGGATCCTCTTTACTGAGATTTCCTTTCGGAAAATAGCGTTTGAGCTCCGCTAAATCCTCTGCCGACAATTTCTGACGCTCGTGAAGCTTCACCGCTAAAGGGGCGAGTTCGGTATATTTTTTTTCCTCAGAAATAAATTTCTCTAAATCATAATAGCGGTCGGGATCGAGCAATCGAAGTCGGGCAAAATGACTCTCTCTTCCGAGCTGCTCCGGAGTCGCCGTCAACAGCAACAACGCCTTACAGCGTAAGCTCAGCGCTTGCACCAATTCATACTTGGGAGCCGGGGCATCGGCAGACCATTCTAAATGATGGGCTTCATCGACTAAGACTAACCCCCAATCAACCCCCTTCACCTGCGCCGCACGTTCCTCATTGCCGGCTAAATAATCGATACTACAAAGAATCAAATGATCTTCTAAAAAGGGATTTGAATCCGCACGTTCTTTTCCAATCGCCTGACAGCGCGATTCATCATAAATACTCGCCACCAAATTGAATCGGCGAAACAACTCCACAAACCATTGATGCACTAACGGCTCTGGTAAAAGAATCAAGACACGTCCCGCTTTTCCGGTAATGAT